>URMS01000003.1 GCA_900548975.1 uncultured Porphyromonadaceae bacterium | reverse complement strand
CTTCTGCCATTCAAGAAGTTGGACTCGACTTTTTATGGTTTAGCGGACAGTAATATGAAAAAATTCTACATTTTTTTATGTTTGTCCATGATCGGCCTGGTTTCTTTCGTGGCAAGTGCAGCGAAGATCACGCTCAATATCGATGACCCTTCGAGAATCGCACTCAGTGTCGACTATGAGCCCTACGCCGGCGAACTTGTGGCCGGCGACAACGAAATCGAATCGTTCTATATAAGCATCGAGGCCACAGAAGGAAACATCCTCGAAGAGGTTATATGGGAAGGCGGCTCCTACTCTATAACTGTCGAAGGCAACAAGGCGTCTTTCGGCACATACTCCGAAGGTGCAAAATACTATGTAAAGACCTCTACCGCCGACGCATACTACACGGCATCGGTAAATGTGAGCGTCGATGTGGCTTCGGCCGTAACGGTGGCATTCGACGAATCCAAGAGAGAAGTGGCGCTCACCGACGGCGACAATACCATCAAATATAATCCCGAGAAGGAGAAAACTCTGAAAATCTACTCGTCGGTCAGCGCGCAGGTACCCCTCTATATGGTTACTGTGGGTGATGGAACCGAAGGCATAGACCAGAAAGGAAATGTCTATTACATAGCGATGCCCTGCGATGAGACCGTAAATATTACCAGCCGTTTCCCCGACAAAGAATGCACCGTGACATTCGATTTCGACGAAGTGAGCAAGGACTATGTGACTAAAGTGACAAAAGACTCCACCTCCGGCGAAGAACTGGACATTTCCGGCGGAAGTGTTGTGGTTAATGCCGGTACAGTACTTTATATTCATGCCAATACCGACGACTATCTGCTCGACAAGTATCTGGTCGACGGTATCGAGTCGGACTTCTCCTCGCCCCAGCGACTGATTGTACGCGATGCCGACATCAACATATCTATTAGAGCGGTGAAATACCAGGAATTCAATATCTCGCTTAACGTCAATATTCCGGCTGCGATAACAGCCCGCTATGGCTCCAACCTCTATCCCGGCGATGTAATCGAGCTCACCGCGGGTGAAAACATCGTGACCATGAATGAGAACCGCAACAGCCTGCTCATCACTCCGCTCGACAAAGTCAACTACAAGATCGAATCCGCTACTGTGAACGGCAATGCCGTCACCCCCAACTACAGCGGCAATTATCAGTTTGCTGACCTCGTTGCAAACGACAAGATCGAGATTACTGTTTCAGAGATTGTACGCGATATCAATGCCGTGATATATCTCGACAACGCCGATGCCAATATGTGGACTCTCAAGGACGCTTCGGGCAATGAAATCGAACTCGTCACCGGCTACAACCACATCAAAATCTGCGCCGAAGACAATCCTTTCTCCCTCGCCGGATACAGCTCGCGTACTCCCTATGTATATGCCAACGACGAACAGATAACCGCTACCGGCAGCTTATTCTCGAAGTCATTTAAATTCAGCCTTTCGGAAGGCTCTGTCGCCAAGATATTCGTAAGCGCCTCCGCTGAGCCCGAATACTATGAGCTCACATTCTCTGAAGGCGGCTTCGACGCTGTCGATGTCCTCGCCGACGAAATCCGTCCCGTCACCTCGCGTGTAGGCTTCGAAACTCTGGCCGACACCAAGATTGAGTTAACACCAAAGGAGAACAAGAGTGTCAAGGTGTCGCTCGACGGTACTCCCTTAGAAGCTGCCGACGGCAAATATACCTTCACTGTCAGCAAAGCACACAACATCGATATCACACTCGAAGGAAGCTCGGGTATCGACAATATCGACTGTGAGGAAGCTGCTCCTGTCGTGATATACAATCTCCAGGGCATACGCATGGATGTTTCCGACGTCAATGCCCTTCCTGCCGGACTATATATAGTGAACGGCGTGAAGACCCTTGTAAAATAATACCATAGTTAAACCGACATGAACGTACGAATATTATCGTGCTGTCTGCTCCTTTGCGCCGCCACAGGCGCATTGGCGCAGACAGTGCTTGTGCCTATGGCACTGAAGCGCAGTGAAGCACCGGCCGTAACGGCAGAGAGCTCTGTTTTGCTTGAAGAGGATTTTTCTAAAATGAGCGCCGGCTCCGAAAGCACTCCCGACGGTACCTATATAGCCGATAAACGCACAGGTGCCATACCCGCCTCATATACAAAAACGCCGGGCTGGAGTGGCGCTGCCATCTATCAGGCCGGAGGTGCATGTGCTATTCTCACCGGTAAATATTCCGACGGAAACGGTGGTTACATCGAAGATACCGGTTTCCTCCGCACGCCTCAGGGTGCATATGCCGGTGATGTGACACTCACGTTCCGAGCAAAATTATACGACAGCGCAAAAACATCCGACATAATGGCGCTGACACTTATGAATTCCACCAGTGCGCTCGAACGCACCACCGCCGACATAACGCCCCAGTGGAAAGACTACACCGTCAGCTTCTCCAAAGGCGAGTTCTCAGGCTGCCTCATACAGATGGCCATGTCGACTGAGAAAGTGCTTGTCGACGATATTAAAGTGACCGCAGTTCAGACTTCTATTCCGGCACCGGTGGCGCTTCCCGCAACCAATTTTACAGCCGACGGTTTTACCGCAAACTGGGAAAGCAGCGCGCAAGCCGACAGCTATCTTCTCACCGTCTACGAAAAGAAGGTGGAAGAGGCCATAACCATCGAGGACTTCGACAATCTCAACATCATAGCCGGTACTAACAAGCTCGACAAAAATGACCCCGGCTTTACCGAAGGCTGGACTGTTGTCTACGGCAACACCCGCAATGCCGACCATGTGTCGCCCGACGGCTATGAAGGCTCTACAGGCATGATTTTCCGGGCTAAGGGCGAGGGTTTCGTAACGCCGGTGTTCGACCGTCCAATCCTCGATTTCTCGTTCTTTGCTTCGCATCCTTCGGGCGAGCCTTGCTTCAGCCGTCTGGTTGTGAGCGTTTTTGTGGACAACGAATGGATAAATCTCGGCAACTACGATGTGGAGCGCATACCCGCCGAGGGCAATATCATACGCTTGTCCTCCAATCTTCCCAAAGATGTCAGGTCCATACAGGTATACTTCAATAAAGATGAGATCAACGACGCCGGCAAGGATGTGAGCATAGTGATAGACCATATCCGCATAATGACCGACCCCGAGCCTGTTGCGGTAATGACCGACGGTGCCGTGGCAGGTCTCTCAATTGTTGTTACGGGCATCGATGCCGAAAAGGATTACTCCTATACCGTCAAAGCGGTCAACGACATGTTCACATCGGCCGAATCGAACGAAATCACCGCCCTTGGTCTGATACCGCCACATCTGCTCGGTGGAACCGAAATTGGCAGCGACAGCTACACAGCCCGCTGGGAAGCGACTCCCAAGGCCGAAGGATATCAGGTATGCAACTATAGGGTATACACTGTACAGCAGGAACAGGAAGAGGTAGAGATACTGTCGGAAGACTTCGAAAAGGTGACCGAAGGCTCTCTCGAAGCCCCGGTGGGCCTCTACAATATGATTAATCCTCTTGCACTCGACGCTTATACCACAAATCCCGGCTGGTACGGCATTGCCACATATCTTGCCCGCGGAATGATAGGCACTCGCTCCTATATGGGAATCCAGGGCATTATCCAGACCCCGGCTCTCGACCTCAGTGCCAATAACGGCAATTTCACCGTCAAGGTAAGAGTAATAGGCGATTCCGATGCTACCGACGAGTACCTTGTGGTGCAGGCCGGTATGGTTTCGTATTCTTCCCAGCCGATAAAAGCAGGCGAAATGGTAGAACTCACCTATAATTTCAGCTTAGGCACATCGGGAATGCCACTGGCATTATATTCCTATAACGGATATCCATTCTATATCGACCAGATTATTGTTACCCAGACACTGCCGAAGGGTACAGAGGTATTCACCGAGGTCGAAAACCGCTCCATCGAGGGCATCGACAATCTGTCGGCCACATTCTCGGGTCTGGCAGCTGCTCCGGCCGAGCACTACGCCTACCGCGTGTTCGCCTATCGCGACTTCATGGGCTCGCGCATCTACTCCCTGTCCGACGATGTGGCCCATGTCGGCCTCACTTCGGGCATAGAAGCCATCGAGACCCCCGACCAATCGGAAGCCGCAAGATACTACCGCATCGACGGTGTCGAAGTCGGCCACAAGCCTACCGCCCCCGGCATCTACATCCGCCGCACCGGCACCAAAGCCGAAAAGATAATCGTCACCGCCCGCTGACCTCCCCGGCAGCAAAGGCAATAAAAAAGACGGCAGGGAATCTCCCCGCCGTCTTTTTTAGTAAGTACCGAACCGTTATTTCACAATCATGGTGAATGCACGGTCGTTGACCTTGACGATATATACGCCGTTGGCAAGACCGCCGGCAACGGCAGTGTCGCCCGTACGGCTGACGGCTGCCTGACGGCCTGCGACGTCGTATACGGCCACGGTATCCGTTTCACCTATACCGGTGATGGTAATAGTAGCGGGAGTGCTTTTGATGCGGAAGGATTCGCTGATATTGCCTATGATACCGCTGGTGGTGATCGAGAAGTTGATAACTGCCATTTCCGATGTTCCCGAAGCGTAGATCGATTTCACGCCGGCCTGATGGTCGCCGGTCGTGAGATTCTCCAGAAGCCATTCGTTGTTCTGGGTCTCGCCAAGGCGCTCGTTGTCGAGATATACCTCGTAGCGCTGAGCCTTGCCGGCTACACGTGCGGGTGCGTTCGAGGCTGTCACGCCGGGTATCTTGTCGGCCGGACCGATATAAATGTCGTCGATGCCGCCTCCACGGTAGGTTTCGCCATAGTTGATGGCCACATATTTTGCAGCGGCAGGAACCGTGAAGGTTTCATTGATCCATTCTTCCTCCTTGGCGAGTTCCTTCTTGTCGCCTATCCAGGTGAAATCTTCGAGGTTCTTGCCTGTGGTGGAATATCCCACGCGGATATAGTCGTTGCGTTTCCAGTAGCTGTATACCCAGAAATTGACAACGAAATCGGCCTTGAAGCTCAGTTCGGGCGAAACGATATAGTCATCGGTCGGAGTATACGAGTTAAAGGACGGAAGCGAGAATATGGCTCGTTCGCCGGAATGTGCGGGTGTGTAGCGGGGATTATTGCTGGTGGCGGCATTGAGTACTACGAAAGCTGCGGAAGTAATGCCGGGATAGCGGTCGTTCTGCAGACCGATGTCGTCTATACCGTCGGCGTCGATATAGCTCCATTCAATTTCGCCGGCGGGATCGACGGTGAAATCGTCGTAGCTTTCGAAATCATCGAAAATGAACTCACTGAAGTTCCAGCGGAGCAGGCGCGAATCGGGAGCATCGGTTTCCTCGGCCACAAGGTTCGATGGCATGGCGGTGAGTTCCTCGAGGGTGAATGTCTGTTCGAGGTCCTTATCGCCGCTTACCGAGATATCTCCCGAGAGGGAAGCGAAACCGTCGCATGTTGCCGTAAGGGTATATTCGCCTTCCCATACGTTGCTGAAGCTGAGCACGCCGTCGGCATCGGCGGTTGCCTGATAGTTGTGTTCGCCGTCTTTTTCGACAAGCACGGCAGCTGCGCCGGCGGCGCTTTCGCCGGGTGCGTTGGTGAGCAGGGTGATGGTGACAGCCGATGTGAGCTGGCGGGGCACTATGCCGGAGAATGCGGCATACGACACTTCGTCGCCTTTATAGACGGCTTTCACGGCATAGCGGTAGAGACCTTTTTCGGCGGTATTCCATGTGTTGTCGATATAGGCGGCTTCGGCAGTCGGGGTATCGGTAAGTTTCACCCAGTCGGCCTGTGCGTTTTCAGAACCTGCAGGCAGACGCCATACATGGTAGCCGGTAACATGCTCTTCGGTAGAGGCGGCCTTGGAGCGGGGTGCACCGAGAGTGCGGCCGTGGGCTCGCAGACAGAAATTATAATTGAACAACGGTTCGTCGTCGGTTCCACTCATAATCCAGTGGAAAGGTGTATCGGGCGAGGTGTAGTCGTACGAAAGCCACATTTTGTTGCTGCGCACGGGGAAACCGTCGTTTCGTGTGCCGTCGGTATTTCCGTCGAAATAGAGGCGCGAGTTGCCTCTGAGAGCCAGCATGGCTCCGCGCGGGGCTATTACAGGATGGGTGAAAGTCACGTCGACCCAGTACCAGTCGTCGCCCTTTACGGTCTGCTCGTAGAGTATGTTGTCGGTGGGTTCGCCGTTTTCATCGAGGTCGAAGAGTATGATGCCGATGTCGTTGCGGTTGTCGGCGCGGAAACTCATGCCGGTAAATACAGCGGGTGTATCGAATACAGTACCGGTCACGGTGTTGTAGTTTATGCCCGGACTCATGTCGTAGCTGTTGATCATGCCGACATTGCCGTCGTCGTAGCGGAATGTTTCTTCGCGATCGACAGGTGCTTCCCATCCGAGTTCTACTTTGTTGCGGTCGGCTGTGTATGTCACACCGTCGGGCGATGTCAGTTTTTCCTGAAGCACGATGTCTCCGGTTTCGACGGTTTCAGTACCGATATTATCCACGGTCATTGCTGCCGGAAGATAATTGATGGCATGTACTTCGATGCTATATTTGCCTTTGGCATATACATTTGCAATGTCAAAGCTGCCATCGGCGGCAGTAACGGCCTTGTAGTTGTCATATCCGTGCACATATACCGAGGCTTCGGCCAGAGGCTTGCCGTCGGCGTCCTTTACCACACCTTTAACCGATGTCTGAGGTATGTTCGTTAGTGCGATGCTATGTGTCTTGTTTTCGTTGGCTGTGAAGGTTATCGATTGAGACATTGGCTCATAGCCGAATTTTTCGACTCCGATGGTATATTCGCCGGGTTCGATCTCGATTATTTTTACATTGCCCTGTGCATCTGACAGATATTTGTCTTTGCCAAATGTTACGGTAGCACCTTCGATAGCTGAGTTATTGGTGTCGGTCACGTTAAGGTCGAGTCGGGCGGCATGGTTCTCTTCTATTTTTACATTGTTGAAATAGAGGGCCGGATAGCCCTTGTCCCATTTGGCATGTATGCCAAGATAGTAAGTGCCCGCTACGGCAATCTCGGGAAGATATATGATATTACGGTCGGGGAACAATTCATCAACACTGCCGCTATACACCTGCTGGGTAAGCGTTTCGGGGTCGGACGATGTTCCCATACAGATAGAGAATTCTGGAGGATATGACGGATTCATGGCTCCTGCGTCGAAGCTGATCTTGTACTCTTTTCCTGTCTCTAATTTGAGGCCGGGAGTAATGAGCCATTCGTCGCATTCATAAGCCATAGTGCTGCGTACCATCATGGCGGGATTACCGAAGTTGGAGGTGTATTTCCAGGTATTTCCGTCGTTATTTACGTCTATGATGCTCCATAGGGCGAAATCTACCGGTTCCGAGAACGAGCATTCGTAAGGCAGTTCCAGACCGTCGCCCACAGCCACGATCTCGGAAGCGCCTACCGCACCTTCCTTGCCTTCGCACATGGCATAGACCAGATACTGGTAACCGTTGGTCTCGGTTACCTCGTCGTTCACTGTTGTGGCGGTCAGACCGGTGGCTATCGTTTTGTCGTCGGGTTTTCGCACTACATTATATGTCACAGCATCGGCATTGATCCATCCGCCCTGTGCTCCCGAGGTCACGGCTTCCCATGTCACCACAGCCTTGTTGCCATCGGCTTTGACCGTTATGTTTTTGGGTGCGGCAGGGATATCCGTGCCTATGAACATACGGCGGTTTGCTATTGCTCCTACGCCGGTCTCATTGATAAGAGCCACTTTGATTATATGCAGACCCTGAGGCACTGTGGTTTCGAAAGATGCTTTGGCGCCGGGAACTGCCGAAGTAAATGGTACATCGATCACATTGTCGTCGCACATCACTTTCCAGCCGGTGACAGACGACAGCGGTTTGCCGTCGACGGTCTTTTCGGGCACATCGAACGATACCGTTATATTTCCGTCGTGAGCCGGATTGGCGATCTCCATTCCTGTAGCGGCAGCGGGAGTGCCGTCGGCCGACAGTTTGAAAGGAATGTAGTATCCGGTAAGCTCGCCATTGTTGCCTACGCTTCCAAGATAGGTGCACTGGCCTGTGGATGTATTCACATTATAGATATAGGAGCTGTAAGAGCCGCACGACGCCCAATAGAGCTTGCCGCTCTTATGGTCGAATTCCATCGACTGCATATAGTCGGCGGGGCTGGATACTTTTCCGATCTGATTCAGATTGCGGGCATCGTCGAGAGAGTAGAGATAGTAATCGAGAGTATTGGAGCGGCCGATAAGATATATCTCGCCGTCGTAGCTTGCTGCCAGTCCGAGCATCCACATGCCGGGAAGATCTGCATAAGGGGTGGAGGTACCGTCGGAGAGGTTGATGTCGGCAACTATGGTAGAAGTACCGTTGTAGTGGTATATGCCCATAAGTTTGCCTCTGGAATAGTCATATGTCATATCGACATAGAGATTGTGTTGCTCGCCGCAGTCTGCAAGTTTTGTGAATTCACCTGTGGCGAGATCTACGGTATTCCATGTCTGCGCGGTTGCCGGCGTACCAGAGTATGTCATGGCATAGTAGGTCGAGCCTGCCATGGCGCCTGCCGAGACATCGGTACTTTTGGCGACAAGAACTGGTTGGGAACAGTCGTCTGCCGGGAACGAATAGAGACCGACATCACGTCCGTCATTATCGGCTATAAGGAAACCGTAGGCAACGGCACCTTCTGAAGACGACTCTTGAGACGCTTCATAACCGATAGCCCATGCCGAACATAGAAGAGCGGCACAGGACAATGTCAAAAAGATTTTTTTCATTGGAAAATATGTGAAAAATAATTGTTATAGATTTCTTACAGCTCGCAAAGGTAAGTAAAAACTCCTATAAAGTCAAATTCCTGTTCAAAGGCCTCTTACATATTTACTGTTTGCAGATGGTTTCGGCGATGGTGTTCATTGTCTGACAGGCCGCGCGGGTCAGATCGGCGCCGAGACCGGCAGATACGATGAGCAGCCGGCCGGCTTCGCACAGCCCGAAATCGCGGCCGACGGGCTTGTATCGCTGTGCAAGCGACTGGTTTATTATGAGGATGAAGCGGCCGCCGGTTTCCTCGGCCTCGGCGCGGATGGTCTTTTCGGCCGGAGAGATGAAAGGCGATACCAGCACACCCCCGTTAGCCGCCGTATACAGCCACATATCGTGGTTGGCGGCGCGCTTTTCGGGGGTGTCCGCTCTGTGGACTATCACCTGCTCCTTGAAAGGGCACTCCGGCAGTTGGAAATTTCCATAGGCCTGATAATAATTTTCTCCGATTTTCAGCCTGTTCACCCGCCTGAAAAACTCGGGATGCGCCCGCATCACCGCCAGCCTCCGCGGATTCTCGCGGATATACCTGTAGAGGGTGTCGAGGGAGCGGGAATGTTTTAAGATCTGATCGTTGAAACCTTTTGTAAAAATACCGTTGGAACCGGTTGCCTTGTTTATAGCCACTTTGAAGCGGGCGATTATGCGCCCGAGTATCTCTTGGGTAGGTTCTGTCACGAAGAGGAGCATGTGTAAGTGGTCTGGCATCAGTGCGTACTGCAGTATCTTCACCTTGGGCTCGATCTCACAGAAATTTTTTATTATGTCTTTTATAATTCGCCCGGTCGGTGAAGCACTGATGTATGAGCTGCCGGGTTCTCCGGCCGGAAGGCGATAGTCGCCGGCCAAGGTGCCAAAATCCTCGGCCAAAGGGCTTTTTGAGAGGGTGATCATGTAGATGCACCGCTGTGTATAGTCGTGCCATCGCGCTCGGAGTAGTTTTTCCATGTATAAGAGGTTTGAGAAAGAAAAGCTGTCGCTGAAGCTCCAGTGCGTAGACTAAAATTTTTGTTCTTGTGCGGAGCTTCAGCGCACCATAAATTAAATAGTGCCCCAGGTGCCTTTGTCGAGGTTGCGGTAGCCGATGGCTTCGGAGATGTGGCGGGGGAGGATTGCCTCGGAGGCGTCGAGGTCGGCGGCGGTGCGTGCCACTTTGAGGATGCGGTCGTAGGCGCGGGCGCTCATGTCGTATTTGAGCATGGCTTTGCGCAGTATGGCGGCGCAGTCGGGGGTGAGGGCGCAGTATGCGGCGATGTGGCGTGGACCCATCTGGGCGTTGCAGTGCACGGAGGGGTCGGAGGCGAAGCGTGCTTCCTGAATGGCGCGTGCGCGCACCACGCGTGCCCGTATGTCGGCGCTGCTTTCGCCGGTAGCGCGCTGCGACAGCTCCTCGAACGGCACCGGCATTATCTCTATCTGTATGTCGATGCGGTCGAGCAGCGGGCCCGATATGCGGCCGAGGTACTTCTGCACGGCTCCCGGCGCGCAGGTACATGCTTTTGTCGGATGGTTGTAGTAGCCGCACGGACAGGGATTCATCGAGGCCACCAGCATGAACGATGCAGGGTAGTCCACCTGATATCGTGCGCGCGACACGCTTATATGGCGATCCTCGAGCGGCTGCCGGAGCACTTCGAGGACGGAGCGCGGAAATTCCGGAAATTCATCGAGGAACAGTATGCCGTTGTGGGCCAGCGAAATCTCGCCCGGCATGGGGTTGCTGCCGCCTCCCACCATGGCTACAGGCGACACCGTGTGATGCGGTGAGCGGAACGGCCGCGCCGTCATAAGGCGCGAGCCGCGGCGCAGTTTGCCGGCCACGGAGTGTATCTTGGTGGTCTCGAGGGCCTCGCCGAGACCGAGCGGAGGCATTATCGAGGGCAGGCGCTTGGCCATCATCGATTTTCCCGAACCGGGAGGGCCGACGAGCAGTATATTGTGACCGCCGGCGCACGCCACCTCGAAGGCGCGCTTGACGTTCTCCTGCCCCTTGACCTCGTTGAAATCGCAGTCGAAGCTGCTCAGCGCTGCCGCGAATTCGGCACGTGTGTCGACCACCGTAGGCTCGGGGACGGCCGCACCCGACAGCAGATCGACGACCTCACGGAGATTGTCGAGCCCGTAAACCTCCAGACGGTTTACCACGGCAGCCTCGGAGGCATTGGCCCGCGGCACTATAAAGCCCTTGAAACCTGCCGCGCGGGCCGCTATGGCCATGGGCAGCACGCCGCGCACGGGCTGCAGCGAGCCGTCGAGCGACAGTTCGCCCATAATCATGTAGCGGTCGAGTTCGGGAGCCTTGATTGCGCCCGCACCCACCAGTGTGGCCACGGCTATGGGCAGATCGTAGGCCGCGCCTTCTTTCTTTACATCGGCCGGCGCCATGTTGATGGTTACCTTGGCGCGGCCGATATTGTAGCCCGACTGCACTATCGCCGACCGCACACGCTCCTGGCTTTCCTTCACCGCGGTGTCGGGCAGACCGACGATGCAATACTGCATGCCGCGTTCGACCACGGTTTCGACGGTTACTATTATGGCATCGATGCCTTTGACGGCTGCGGCATAGGATTTTACGAGCATGGCGGAGGAGATTTTTTATTTAAGCGAATCGATGTATCTTTCGGCAACGGCCGTCCACGGCGTGCGGCAGAGCTGAGTGCCGGCGGAGTCGCACACCACGTAGTAGGGCAGCCGCGGTATGGCCAGGCGCTCTATTGAGGCCGCCACGGGGCCGCCGGGAAGCCATGCCTGAGTCCACGATGCACTGTCGGCAAGCGTGTAGCGCTTCCATTCGGCCATATCGGTGTCGAGGCCTATGTCGAGTACGGCGATGTCGCGCTTGTTCTTGCGGGCGAGGCGGCGCAGCAGCGGTGCCACGCTGTCGGCGCGCCACGAATCGCCGTTGGACATCAGCAGCACGGAATATTTGCGGTCGGCAGGGTCGAAGGTGCGTATGGAGTCGTTGTGGTCGAGATATTTTATGGGAAGCACCGGTCCGGAAGCCGTCTCGGCCACTACGCGTTGCAGCAGATAGTTATATCCGTCGGTAAGGCCCGAAGGGCGTGCCTGCGGCTCTATTATTGCCAGAAGCGAGTCGGCCAGTTCGGGCTGTGCGGCGCTGTCGAACGAGGTGGTCAGCAGCAGCGTCGACAGCACGTTGTCGCGGTGGGCGTCGATATATCGGGCTATGACATTGTTGGCCGCCGTGCCGCCTGCCATGAGGCTGTCGGCGTTGCTCCGCAGGAAGTCGGCCCATTCCGAGGCTGTCTCGTCGCCGTCGATTCTGATGTTGTAGGGATTGTTACGGGCCAGTTTCACCTCGAGGGTCTGGCCGTTGCGCGCATAGAGGCGTCCCAGCAGGCGGTATTCGTAGTCGTAGATGTCGACAACGGCAGGCTGCCGTGCCGAGCCGAAGAACTCGAACTCGCCTTCGCGGGCTGCCGTGATCTGCGTGCGGTACACACCGTCGGCATAGTAGCCTATGCGCAGATTGATGGTTGGCTTGTCCTCGATGGTGCCGTTGACGCGGAATTGCTCGTTGTTGGTACACGCCGTTACGGCCAGCAGTGCCGCAAAGATGCCCGGATATGCTTTTTTCATCAGAAATCGCTGAATAGTTTGGGTTTGATGAGTAGGCCTATACGCAGCTGCGAGTGGAATTTATTGTATTCCAGCAGACCCTCGCCGTAGCCGTTGTAGTATTGTAGGAACAGGAACTGGTTGTCGCGTTTGAAAATACGGTACGACAGGTCTATGATGACGTTGGCGTTGAGGTTCCATCCTTTTCTTTTTACCATGGTGATTCCGCCGCTGAATCGACGGTTGTCGCTCACCACCTGTACGCCGGCCTGCCAGAAGCCGCAGTAGTCGACGATATCGCGGTTGTTCTCGCCGTCGACTATGGGCGCCCATATCTTGCCGTGCACCATCAGGTTCTTGGTCACGAACACGTTGGCGGCGAGCGCCACGCGGTTCCACGAGCGCGACTGTATGCTGTCGCGGCCGTTGCTTTCGTGCTCGATCATGAATGTGAGCTTGCCTATGTACCGGTTCTTGACAAAGAGCGGCTTGGTGAGGCCTATGCCCGGGTTGAAATTGAGGTCGGTCATAGGCATGGAGTTTTCGAGCACGTTCCAGAAGCACTTCTGAGTGTAGAACAGATACAGATATGTGCCCCAGGGCAGTGTGGAGCGTGTGAGCCTCTGTGCCACCGATATCTGGAACTTGATATTGGTGTTCTGTTTGGTCGCTTTGGGGCCTACCGAGGGGCCGAATATAAAGTAATTGTCTTTATACAGGCCGAAGTAGGGCTGGTTCGAAAAGTCGCGTTTCACACTGTCGGCGTCCATCGGTTCGCCGCCGCCCGTGACAAGAATCTGTGCTCCCGCGGCCAGTGCGGCCAGGAAGAAGACGGCTGCAACACAGCAGCGCTTGCATAAGGTGATGTGTTTTCGTAGCATAAGTGCAAAAGTACGCAAAAAAACAATGAGCCATAGTCTCCTTTCGGAGTAATTATTGGCCTTTTATTCAAAAAGACAGGAGGCTTTGGATTATCTTTGCACAAAAAAAGAGAAACAGATGTTCGGTAGTATCGAGTTCTATGTCGTGGCCGTATTTGTGGCGGCCGCTGTAATCGGCCTTGCGGCCATGCCGCGCCACAAAGGCGAGGCGCGTACCTTCCTCTATGCGGGCGAACTGATGGAGGGCGGCGAACCGTCGCAGCCGTGTATTCTGGTGCGGGTCGACAACCGCGGGCGCCTCGATATATACCGCTACGGCCTCACCGGCGTCACCATGGCCGGCGCCTATAGCCTGGCGGTAAAGATCATAGGCTTCGATGTCACCGTCGAAGAGCGCCTCACGGCCGGCGCGCGCGGCGCTGCCGAGGCCACCACAGCCTATGCCTGTGTCGACTGTCTGGGCTCCGAGCGCTACCACGTGCAGTACCGCAGCGAGGCCACAGGACGCAGTGCCGCCTTCTCTATCAATGTAAGGCCGGGCAATCAGGTCACTCGGCTGCTGGGCTGAGAGCCGGATCGGGGTCGCCGCGCAGCACGGCGTCGTAGCGGTCGGGGTCGTTGATAAGGCTCAGCGCCTGCCTGAAGTCGGGGTTGAGTCCGCTGAGGGGCCGGTAGTACGAGCCGTCCTCATACAGGTCGCGGGCGATAAGACCTTTCATTATTGCTTCCACCACATCCTTGGAGCGGTTCCACTGCTCCTCGTTGAACTCTATCTTCGCTTCGGTGGCCGAAGCTATGAGCTTGTCGACAAGCTCCTGCGGGAGAGTGAACCGTTTCTGGAAATCGTCGTCGTCGGGATATTCCTGCTTAAGCTCGGCGCGGTGGGCGTCGACATAGTTTATGCAGGTGCGGTTCACTATGTTGCGGGCTATGAGGTCGCGGTAGTACACGCTGTAGCGCGATGTGTCGGCCGGCACGAATACGTCGGGGATAATGCCGCCGCCGCCGTAGACGGGGCGTTTGTTTTTCAGCGTATAGTATTTGAGCGAATCGGGGCGCTGTATGCTGTCGGCGCTCCACAGTTCGCCGCTGTTGAGGCGGTTGTACATGTCGAGATAGTACTCTTCGGAGTGTCCCTTGTCGTAGTGCTTCTGTATGCAGCGTCCCGAGGGGGTATAGTAGCGCGATACCGTAAGTCGTATCATCGAGCCGTCTGGGAAGGGGAACGGACGCTGTACCAGGCCCTTGCCGAAGGTGCGGCGGCCTACGATGAGGCCGCGGTCGTTGTCCTGAATGGCGCCCGAGAGAATCTCGGCGGCCGATGCCGACAGCTGGTTGGTTATTATGACCACGCGTCCGTCGGGGAACGACGGTGTGTTCTCGGTGCGGAACACATGCTCGGGCGAGCGGCGTCCGGCGGTGCTTACCACTGATGTCCCCTTGGGCAGAAATTCGCCTGCTACCTCGAAGGCAGCCCCGAGGTAGCCGCCGCCGTTGTCCGACAGGTCGATAATCAGATTTTTCATGCCGCGCTTTTTAAGCGAGGCTATGGCCTTGCGCACCTCGGTGCCCGTGTCCTCGGCAAAGCGGGTGATGCGTATGTAGCCCGTGGTCGGGTCGGCCATGAAAGTCTCGTCGACGCTGTAGAGGGGAATGTCGTCGCGGACCACGCGGAAAGCTATTGTATCGGCGGCGCGTTTCACCTTCAGATCCACCACCGAGCCCTTGGGGCCGCGCAGATGCTTCATCACGTCGGTGTTGACCATCTTTTTGCCGGCAAGTACGGCGTCGTTGGCGCTGATGATGCGGTCGCCCGGCATGATGCCCACTTTCTGCGAGGGGCCGCCCGTTATGGTCTGTATCACATACACGGTGTCCTCGAGCATATTGAACTGTATGCCTATGCCGCTGAATTTACCCTCGAGCGGAGTGGTGAATTCCTTTGTCTCGGCCGGCGAGGTGTAGGCCGAGTGGGGGTCGAGAGTCTTGAGCATGGCCTTGATGGCCTCGGTGACGATGGTGTCGGAGTTGACATCCTCCACATAGAAATTCTCTATCACATGGTTGGCCATGCGGAGTTTTGTTTCAGGGGTCAATTCCTGTGCCGGAGCCGACAGGGCTGCAACGGCGGCAAGAGCAAGCAGTATTTTTTTCATTTTCTTCGGGGCAGATAAGGAGTTGTATCGACGCCATAGGCGGCGAGTTCGCGAACGAGGCTCGACGATATGGCTCCCAGTTCGGGCCTACTGAATAATATAACGGTTTCGATGCCCGAAAGTTGTCGGTTCACGTCGGCCATGTCGCGTTCGTACTCGTAGTCCCTGAGCGAGCGTACGCCGCGGACTATGCATGCGGCGCCGATGCTGCGTGCGTATTCGGCTGTGAGACCGGAGAATGCCTCGACGCGCACGCGGTCATCGCCGGCGTAGAGAGCGCGTATGGGCGCCAGATCGGCCTCGATGTCGCCCGCGGGCTTGGAGGCATTTACGCCCGCAGCTATCACCACATGGCCGAACAGTGCGAGCGCGCGCTCCACGATGTCGGCATGTCCGCGGGTGAAGGGGCGGAAAGAACCGGGGAAAAGTGCTGGTTTCATCTATGGAAGTACAATTAGCGGCGACGATTCGAGCCGCGGCAGCACGGCGATGTGCAGGCGCAGGTCGTGGGCGGCCGCGATTGCCGAGGGGGCGATGTCGACCCCGGCTTCCTCGAGGGCGGTGCGCACGGCCGCAAGTGCCTTCTGCGGCGTGTTGTTGTCCTGGCTCAGATGGCACAGGAATATGCGGCGGAAGCCTGTCGAGGGTGTCACGGCGGCCAGGTAGCGGGCTGTGTCGGCATTGTCCATATGGCCCGAGGTAGAGGCGATGCGGGCTTTGAGATAGACCGGATAGTGGCCGTTGCGCAGCATCTCGGCGTCGTAGTTGGCCTCTATCATCAGGTGGCGCGCACGGCGTATGTAGTAGTCGGCCCGTGCTGTGATGGTGCCGGTGTCGGTGGCTATGACAAAGGTCGTGTCGCCGCATTCGATATGGAAGCCGGCATTGTCGGTGCCGTCGTGGCTTGTCTCGAATGCCGTTATTGTCATGGGGCCGATGGTAAATGGGAATTCCTTGTATATGGGCGTGTGGTAGTCTTTTATGCGGCGCGACATACTGTGGCGGCGCAGCAGTCCGGTCATGGCCTTGGGGGTGGCGAACAGGCGCATGTGCCTGAAGCGGCGCAGGATGGCGTAGGCGTAGCGCACGTGGTCGCCGTGGTCGTGGGTCAGCAGTATGCCCTGTATGGTGGCCGGGTCGATGCTGTTGGCGGCTAATTCGGCTATGACGCGGTTGTTGTCGCAGCCGGCGTCGACCAGCAGCCCGCACGAAGCGGTGCCTATGTACGAGCAGTTGCCGCTGCTGCCGCTGCCGAACGACATGAAACGCAGTTTCTCCGGAAGCGCCAGCGTCTCGGGTGCCAGCGCTTCCAGCGACGTATCGCCGGCCTCGTCGGGGAGGTCGAAGAGCCCCGGTGTATCGTCGGGGAAGCTTCGCTGGCGGTATTTCTGTCGTCGTCGCGTCATGGCGTTCAACTGTGGTATAAAAGGAAAATAGCGGGTCGTTTGCTGTAGTCGGTCGTGTCCTTGCGCCACTGCGACAGCGGCATGGTGCGTATCGACTGTGTGGGGCCGGTGAGGTCGCAGGCCACGCACAGAAGCATCTGCGGCGGGAATGCCGCCGCGAGCTCGTCGATGAGGCGCCGGTTGCGGTAGGGCGTTTCGATGAAAATCTGCGTCTGCCCCCGGCGGATGGCCCGCTCCATGTCCTTGAAAGCCGCCGTGCGCTTCGCTCCGTCGAAGGGCAGATAGCCCAGGAATGCGAAGCTCTGTCCGTTGAAGCCCGATGCCATGAGCGACAGCAGTATGCTCGACGGCCCTACCAGCGGTACGATCTCCACGCCTTTGCGGGCGGCCACGGCTACCAGATCGGCGCCGGGGTCGGCCACGGCCGGACAGCCGGCTTCGCTGATAAGGCCCATGTCGTGCCCGGCCAGAGCCGGCTCGAGCATGGCGGCGACAGCACCGGGATCGGTGTGCTCGTTGAGGACGTCGAAATGCAGCGTGTCTATGTCGATGTTGCGGTCGCAGGCCTTGAGAAAGCGGCGCGCGGTGCGCAGCTCCTCTACCACGAAGTATTTCACCTCCGACAACAGGGCTATGTTGGCGGCAGGAAAGACGTCTTCGGGTTTCACAGGGGCCAGGAACGACGGGAAAAGATATAATTTACCGGTTGACATATAAGGTCCGATGCATTTTTGGCAAAAATAGGAAAAAAATCTCACCGATGCAACCTTCCTGCACCATATGGACAAAATTCGCACCATATATAAAGACCGGCACGCTGCGCGGGGCGGCGTGCCGGTCGGAAAGATTTCGGATTATGCGGGTCAGCGTTTGATGACGCGGGCGGTGACACCGCCGTCGGCCCATGCAGCTACCAGGATATAGTGTCCGGCAGGCAGCGAGGCCACATCGATGTCGACAGTCGTGCCGGCGGTGACGTCGGCGGTCTCTGCGGCCACAGCCTTGCCGGCGGCGTCGTAGAGCGTGAAGACGGTATTGTCGGCATCGAAGCCGCAGAGGGCGTGAAGCACGTCTTCAACCGGGTTGGGCATTACCTGTATCATGGCCGACGATGCGTCGACGGTCGAGATACCGCTCATGTCCATTACCTTGACGGGCACGGTGGCCACTGCCGTCATGCCGGCGGGGTCGGTGGCGGTGACGGTAGCCTGGGCAGTGCCCTCGGCCTTGCCGAAGAAGATAACACCCGAGGGGGTGGTATAGGCCTCGGCGGCTTCGGTGTTGAAGGGCTGGAAGGTGTAGGTGAGTTCGTCGCCGTCGGGGTCGCTGAAGAGTTCGGCGAAGTTTATGACAGGCGATGTGCCTCCTATGGGAACCTCGACAACGGCATGCTCAACGGCCTCGGGAGCGCGGTTCACATGCTCGACGGCATAGCGCACCGTGAGCGAGCCGCTCTTGGCTGCCGTGTCTTCGGCGGTGACAACGAAGGCGTTGCCGGCGGAGGCCTGTCCGTAGTCGGGCGCGATTTCCACTGTCACGGTGACAGGTTCGGTAGCTCCGGTCACGGTCCAGGTGTTGTCATCGCCTGCGGTGATGGTGGCGCCATCGCCTTCGGCGGCATCGACAGAAGCTACCCTGGCCATGCCTGCGCCGTCCTGGAACGAGATGGTGTAGTCGTCCATATCGGGATCGCTGACAGTGACGGGTACCGTAGTGGTGGTGCCTTCCTTGGCATAGACCACGCTTTCGGGACCGCTCACTGTGGGAGCGCCGTTAAGATCGAGGACTACGGGGAAGTTGACCAGCGGACGCATCGGGTCGTTCGACTTGATTACCAGAACAGCCTTGTTGCCCTTCTCGAGGCGTGCGGCGGCCGGATTGATCTCGAAGTTGATCTGAGCTGTCTCGCCCGGTTCGACTTCGTTTTCACCCGAAGTTTCCACAAGCGAAATCCAGGGCTGGCCGGGCACGGTTTCGAGCGGTGTCATGATGAAGCCGAGCGAACCGTACTGGTCGTTGAAGAGAGCGGCCACGTCAAACCATCCGTAGGAGTCATAGTAACCCATGAAGCGGTTGGGCTCGTAGGCGTCCTGCTTGCCGATGAGGTAAGCGGGCGCTGTGACGCCGGCATCGAAGGTGGCTACCACGCAGAAGTCTTCGCCGGGGTTGAGATATACGCTGCGTTCGAGAGGTATCACATAGAACTTGCCGCGGCTGTCGGCCTGCTCGGCGATGTGGAGTGTGCCGCTGGCGGCAACGTTCCCGCCGGTAGGATCGGAACCGAGCACTACCTCAATTGTCACCGTGTAGTCGGAAGCGATAACGACACCGTTCTCGCTTGTCGAGGCCAGAGTGACGGGCATGTAGAGATGGCTCATGTTGAAGCCTTCGGCAGGTGCGGTAAAGTGGGTCGACGCCTTGAACTTGTCGTAGAGAGAGTTGGCACCGTAGTTATATACATTCTGCGTGCCCGGAACGGCCGGATAGAGCACAGCGTTTGTGTAAATGAAGTCCTGCGGGGTGTCGTAGATGTTGTCGGAGGTATCGAAGGGCCGTATCGAAGCGATGCCTTCGGCAAGTGCCCCGGCATTTGCCTCGGTGTTGGCGCGTACGGCCTTGCTCCACGGAGCTATCCCGCCGCCGGGATCTTCGGTGGGTTCCTCACCGACACCCGAAGGATCGAGGGTGAGGGTGTACGACAGCTTGTACTCGCCTTCGTTGCCTATGGTGAGGCTTTCCTTGATGATGGAGGTCTCGTCGGCTGCCTTGACGCCGATTTCCTCGGCGGAGAGTGTCATGGCCGGTGCCGGGGTTACCACGAACTGTACCTTGACGGTCTTTTCGCCCGGTTCCCCGTCGGCGGTATACTGGATGGTCATGGGAACGTCGTAGGTACCCGGTGTCATCCAGAACTCACATTCCATCATCGGCACGGAGAACTGTACGCCGTCCCTGCCTACCGATATAGGCATGCCGGGCTGATACTGGCTCCACATCTTGTTGCCGGTGGGTTCGCCGGTGATCCAGTCGATTTCCGATGTATATGCCATGAGCATGAACACCGGCATCTCCATGTCGAACCATTCGTCGTAGATGGTCGGGCCGCCTACCTCGATATTGTCGATGGTAAACTCGGCGGTGCCTTCGTTGCCCACGGTGAACGATGCGGCATAGCAGGCGCCCATCTGCACGAGCGGGTCGCTGTAGTCGGTGCTGCGGTAGCCGAGTACGTTTTCAAGTGTTATGTCGGCCGGCCATACGGGCTTGGCCTCGCCGGTGAGGGTGAGGTCGACAGGTATGCTTATCTTCTCATTGCCCGGAACGTTGGTGCTTACAGTCAGGCTGCCGGTGTAGTTGCCGGCCATGCGGCGGGTGTTGAAGTCGAGGCCTATGGTCTCGCTCTTGCCCGGAGCCACGGGCGACAGCACTACGGGCGAGAAGCTTACCGCCTGGTTGAACTGCATGGTGCGCTCGGGGAGCTTGATGAAGTTCTGTCCGTCGGCGTCGCATATGCCGCCGAGGCCGAAGAGGTTGTAGATGACGGCGTACTCGTTGGCGGCCTTGTACTGGAACTTGAAGCTGCCGTCCTTTTCGAGAATCACCTGGAAGCATACGCCGAGGTTCATCGAGTTGCCGTATTCCATGAAGGATACTACGGCGCGGTCGTCGGTCACATAGTGGTATGTGCCTGCGGTGCGTGTCTCGTCCATCGAGTGCAGGCCCCAGTAGGGTGCTATGATATTGGTGTATACCGAGCCGCCGGGGAAGTCGGCGGGAGGTTCGGGCCACAGCTTGTCATCGTGGCGGTAGGTGAACGAGATGAAGCCTGTATTATAGATATACATGGCGTCGTACTCCTTGCCGTAGAAAGTGAAGGTGAACGGCAGCTCCACAGCCACATAATCGTGGAGCATGTAGTACGATATTCCGTAGTGCTCGCCCAGGCCGTTGGTTTCGATGTCCTCCCATTCGAAGGCCACATCACCGCTGTCGAGCGACGACGTGTAGGTATACGACGTGGTCGCCTTGGCGTTGTAGGGCAGTGCGAGCGATGCCATGGGATTGGGAGCTATGGAGTAGAGCAGGGTCTCGTTGCCGTTGTTGGTCACGGTGAGATCTTTGTGCAGCGGCGTGAATGCGGCGACTGTCTCTGTGACTTCGTTGAAGCTCAGAGAGGCTTCGGGACAGCCTATTACCTTAGCCTTGACATTTGCTTTTACAGTGCCTGCACTTGTGACTACGGTCACGATGTCGGAAACTGAGCCTTCGGCATCGGTAGGTACTGTAACTACGATGTCCCTGGCCATGCCGGCCTCGAGAGTGAAGGGCACGGCGATGTCGGTGCTCAGTTTACCGTTCTCGACGGTCACTGCGGTCACCTCGAGAGCATCGTGGCCGGTATTCTTCACGGTTACAGGGGTCTTGACCTCGGCTGTGCGGAATACCTCGCCCAGATCGATGTTGTCGTTCTCGAGCTCGGCGGCGGCAACGAGGCTTTCGCCGGTAATCACGGCGTCGAAGCGCACGAAGGAATATGCCGGTGCCGGATCGTTGGTTACCAGCGCGAGGTTGTTGAAGGTCGGACCGGCGTTCATGTCGGCGGTGGCGCCCACGGTAGCGGTGATTTCTATGCTTTCGCCCGGTGTCACCATGCCGTAGGGCACGCTCAGAGCGCTGACGAACGACGGCTTCGGTGCCGAGAATTTCACGGCAGTGCCGGTGCCGAAGCTGCGGAAGCGGGAGTTGTCGGGTGTGACTTCCTCATTTCCCCAGTAGTCCGACATGTCGGCCGATGTAACTACCACGCAGTCGGAGCACTCCAGGTCGTTGATGCCGCAGAACAGGTTCGAGCCGCCCTGGAACATGAAATCGGGAGTGTAGTCGTCGTAGAATATCTCGATATCGCCGTTGCTTGCCAGGGTCATGTGGTAGCTTACGGGCAGATATTCCTGGTCGTATACCACGGCGAGAACGTCGACGAAGCGTACCACAAATTTACCGTAGGCCTTGGCATACTCTATGCGCGAGTTCGGGCCCATGCGCATCTGCGAGCCATAGGCCGAGATGAGGCCGGTGCCACGGACGCCGTTGGCGCCCGGAGTCAGCGGGGGCCAGAAATTGTCTTCGTTGGGCACGAACATCAGGGCGCCGTAGCTCGATATGTACACTTTCTCGTAGCTCTGGCCGTAGTAGGGGAACTTGAAGCCCATCGATACGGGCTGCGACACATACACGTCGTCGGAGAACTGCGACGAGATGTCGGTGGCGCCGATTACGGCCGGATTACCGTCGTATTCGAAGGGGGTATAGCCCTCGAGAGTCGACGATACGGTGTAGCCGAACTTGTGGTTGGCGGCTGTCTGGCCGTCGATGGTCTCGTCGGAGAAGCGCGGGAACACGAATTCGAGAGGATATTTGCCTTCGTTCTTTATCTTGAACGATACCTTCGAGGGAGCGTCGGCTACATCGAGAGTGCCGGCATCTACGATGGCGGGGTCGAGGACGAGCTTGGCCGGGTCGGTGGCCACGCCCTGTACGAGCACGCGCACCTCGCGGCCGTCGGCATCGGTGAATACCACCGAACCGGTGTGGCTGCCGCTGCTCTTTGGCTCGTAGGTGAGGTCGACTGTCACGCGGCTGCGGGCCGGGAAGCCCGACTGTACGTATTCCGGACCTTTGAAGTGTTCGGATGTGCAGGTGATCTTGTCCTGATAGAGACCGGCGCCCCACTGGCTGCCGCGGAACGAACCGAAGCCGCGGTTGTAGAGCTCGACGGTGAGGGTCTTGCTCTCGCCCACAAGCAGCGAGCCGAAGTTCACGATCTTGGGGGTGACTACCTCGGGTTCGTTGCCCGATACGGTGTAGGTCACGGGCACGGAATGCTGCGAGCCCGAGCCTTCGTTGGTGTCGAGAAGCACTTTGAGATTGTAGGTGCCGTTGACCAGATGCGAGCCGTCGGCGCTCACGGTCACTGTCTGGGTCTCGCCCTTGCGGACGGTGCCCGATGCGGGCGACAGTTCGAGTACCTGACTCCAGTCGGGGTTGGCCGAGCGTGCGGTGATACCCCAGGTCATGTTTTCGGCCTGCGATTCGTATACGCTGCCCCTGAGGGCTGCCGAGAGCTGGGTCCAGGTGCGGCCCATGTCGTTGCTCATGAAGCTGTACTGGGCGGTGCCTTCCTTGTCGGCCAGATGCATCGACAGCGGATAGCCTTCCTGGTTGCCTTCGAAGTGCACCACGATCCAGAACGACTCGCCGGGTGCGAAGTACAGCTGCTCGTCGAGTGTCACGGGATAGTTGAACGCGAAATAACTGTAGGTGACGTTCTTCAGAAGTGTTGCGGAAGAGATCGAGGCGTCGCCTTTGTAGATCTGTATTACAGGGTTGACGGCGTTTGCGCCGTCGATGACGATGTGGGTCAGGTTGAAGCCTTCGGGATACTCCGACGCATCCACGCGGAACCACTGTGCCATCGAGTTGGGCAGAGAGCGGTCGGTGTCGCCGATGTAGGCCCATGGATCGGTGCCGTAGGTGAAGTTGACGGGATAGTCGGCGGTCTCGTAGTCGCCCGATACCACACTGTAGGTGCGTACCTTGCTGCTGCCGAGAGAACCGGCATAGGGCTTCACGGTGCCTGCCATGGGGCGTGCTGCCGAGGCGGTGCGCACAGATACGGTGCGTGTGCCGGCCGACCAGCGCAGTATGCCGTCGGCGCTGTTGCCTATATTGAAGCTTGCGGAGGCCACGGGGCTGCCCTTGGCCGAGGTCATGCTCAGGGTGGCCTGGTCGACGGTCATTTCAGGACCGGCATTGGTGGTGACGCTCTTCACCGGAGACAGCTCCGACGATGCGCCCCAGCGGTTGACGGCAGCCACGGCCACGTAGTAGGTGGTCATGGGCTGCAGGCCGCCGATTTCGTGGGTGAAGTGGGCTCCCGAGGTCAGGAACTTGGTGTCGGCCACCGACGATGACAGTTTGCTCAGGTCGCTCTGGGCCGTGAAGGGTTCTGTCGAGTAGTACACGATATGATGGTGTACGGTACCGTCGGCCGATGCCGGAATGGTCCAGTCGAGCACCATATAGTCCTGGGCTGCCGATACGACGAAGTCCGATACGGGCGAAGGCGCGGTACCGTCGCCCATCACGAGGGCTTTTCCGGCGTCGATATAGCCCACGCCGTAGTTGCCTTCGAAGCGCGAGTTATTGCCGTAGCCGTAGAAGTCGTTGACCGACGTGAGCAGCTGTGTGCGCAGGCTCTCGTTGACGAAAGTGGGGCTGCCGTATTTCGACAGTATGAGCGCGGCGATGCCCGATACATGCGGTGTGGCCATCGAGGTACCCTCGTTGTAGCCGTAGCTGTTGTTGGGCAGGGTGGAGAGCACACCGTTTGCCTCGCCGTAGTCCAGAAGACCGCCGGGGGCGATGATGTCGACCCATTCGCCGTAATTGGAGTAGGAAGCCGGCAGGAGGTCGTTTGTCATGGCGGCCACCGATACTACCTTGTCGTAGCATGCGGGCCAGTAGTCGCCGGTACCGCCGTTGTTGCCGGTTGCGAATATGCAAAGGCCGCCGGTCATGACCTCGGAACGTGCTGTTTCAGTGAAGTAATCGATAGCATCGATCACGGCCTGCTCGCAGTAGCCGGGGTCGCCCCAGCCCCACGAGCACTGGGCTATGGTTGCGCCCATTTCTGCGGCATATACTATGGCCTGGGCGAAGTCGCCCTGAGGAGTGCCCGAACGCGATTCGAATACCTGGCACGATATCATGCGCACGCCCGAATCTTTCGAGCCGTCGCCGCCGGCCACGCCCGATACGCCGATGCCGTTGTTGTTGACGGCGGCTACGGTACCGGCCACGTGGGTGCCGTGGCTGTGCGGGTATATTTCGCCCGACATGGTACAGAAGTTGTAGCCGTAGATATCGTCGACGTAGCCGTTGCCGTCGTCATCGACACCGGGTGTGCCGTTAAGCTCGGCTTCGTTGACGAACATGTTCTGCGCCAGGTCTTCGTGCTGGTAGTCGACACCGCCGTCGATAATAGCCACAAGTACCTTGGGGCTGCCGGTGGTCACACTCCATGCCTCGAAGAGGTTGATGTCGGCGCCGGCCACCGAGCCGGGCAGCGTGCCGAAGTTCTGATAGTGCCACTGTGCGGGCAGCTGCGGGTCGTTGAAGCGGTAGTCGGCGGCGCTGGCCTTCATGGGCGGACGGGTGGTGCTCACGAAGCCGCCGGTGCCTTCCTTGAGTTCCATCGGAACTATGGCTTCCGATTTTTCGACGCCGGCCGCACCGGCGAAGATCTTGCGGGCTTGGTCGGCATCGACACTGTGGTCGAATTCCACCACGTACCACCGGTCGAGACCGTACTTGGCGCGCTGTGCCGCGAATTTGGCGTTGTAGGGCAGCATGGGCCGTATGTTCACCGCTTTGACCTGTGCGGCGGCACGGCTCAGCGGGGCTGTGCCCGCATCGATTTTGCCGTGAGCCTGCATACGGGGCTGCTGGCCTACCAGTCGTGCCGCTTCGGGCTGCAGTTTCACGCGTATGACACCCGACAGCGGTTTTTCGGCCGTCTGACGGGCTTCGGTCTCACGCGCCTGCACGCTTCCTGTTCCGACGGCAAGTGCCGCCAGAGCAAGAATACATACAAAAAGTTTGTGCATGATTGGTTGGTTTATTGATTAATAAAAAAGGATAATTTTCAGAATGATACGATTTTGTATGGGGAAATGACGTATTATTGGTTAATATTTGAAAACGAGAGCTAATAGTGCTTTTTCGAAGAAAAATTGCTAACTTTGCAAAGTTAATATTAAAAATTGAAACTTTTTGTATGGATTACGATATATTTGAGAATTTTAGCAGAACACGCCTCGTGGCGGGCGACGACATGATGTCGCGGATGGCTGCCGCGCGCGTGCTCGTGTTCGGTGTGGGAGGTGTCGGGTCGTGGTGCGTGGAGGCTCTGGCACGCTCCGGAATAGGGTATATATGTATGGTCGACTCCGATACGGTGGCCCCGAGCAACATCAACCGTCAACTCCCCGCCACGGTCGACACCGTAGGGATGCCCAAGGTCGATGTGCTTGCCGCACGTATCGCCGCCATCAACCCCGAAGCCGGAGTTGTGGCATTGCAGGGGCGATATACTCCCGAAACTGCTGAAAAATTCAATATAGAAGAATACGACTATGTGATCGATGCTATAGACTCGCTTGCCGACAAGGCCGATCTGATACTGCGCTGCACCGACCCTGCTACGGCGCCGTGCCGCGCGTTTTTCTCGTCGATGGGGGCCGCCCGCAAGCTCGATCCGTCAAAAATAGGCACTGCCGAGTTCTGGAAAGTGGAAGGCTGCCCGCTTGCCAGGGCCCTCCGCACGCGTTTCAGGCGCGCGGGTACCTATCCGAAGCGTAAATTCAAGTGTGTGTATAGTCCCGAGACGCTTCCCCACCGCGCCGACGGCCCCGCGGGTGTCAACGGCACTTTCATGCATGCCACCGCCATATTCGGCCTCACCCTGGCCTCGCTGGTGATAACCGATCTCTACAAAAGTTGACTACTTGCGGCGGAACAGACGGCGCAGCCATGCTGTGGGAGCCAGGGAGATGTCGGTGGCCAGGGGGTCGGTAAACGATGTGAGCACCGGCGCCTCGCCGAACTGCTCGGGGAATATCATCATCAGATTGTTGCGCGAGAAATTGCGCTGAAGGAAGTCGGGCAGCTCGGCCATGTCGCTGCTGTACGACACCGACTGAGCGCGTGCACCGATGAGCACGAACAGATCGTCGTCGTGCACGTCGGCCGACAGCATCACCAGGCCGTCCCAGCCTTCGGTGCGGCGGAATTCGCAGCGTATGCCGTAGTTTTCGGTATATATCACACCGCGTATGAGCGGCTGTATGTTGTCGGGGCAGCAGAATATCACCCGGCAGCCTATCTGGCGCGTGAGTCGGGCCACGGCGCGCACCCAGCGGCTGAAACCGGTCTCGTACTGGGCATCGCGGGGTACCCACACCAGTATGCGCGTCATGGTATTGGCCGGTATGAAGCAACGGCTGATGATGAGCATCCTGTTGGTGCCGCGCAGCAGCTGCTCCACTTTGTTGCCGAAGAACGAGTCGATTACCGTCATGCGCCGGTGCATGCCCAGCAGTACCTCGGTGATGTCGCGTTCCTCCATGGCGTTGAGAATGCCGGTGACGATATTTATGTCGTAGCGGTCGAGGCTTTCGACAGCAGTGTCGGCGGCGGCGGCGGTGCGCCGGGCTGCCTCGAGCGAGTTGTGCGACACGGCCTTGGCCTGAGGGGTATTGTCGGTGCGCACGTGCAGCGCATAGAAGCTGTGGCGCCCGCGGTCGTTGCGTATGAGCACGGCCATCTCCATGAGCGCGCCGGCCGTCAGGGGGTTGGCCACGGCGATGAGGGTGTTGTTCACGCGGGTGTGGCGGATTACATCGTCGCCTTCTTCCGACATCATCTTCACCTTGAGTTTGGCGGCCGCCGACGAGGTGATGATGGGAGCTGCCGCGCAGGTGACCAGAATGACCATGACGGTGCTGTTGAGGATGCGCTCGTCGAACATCCCCATGTTGTAGCCCACCGACACAACGGCAAGTGCCACGGCTGTATGGGCGGCTGTCAGTCCGAACATCACATTGCGGCTGAAACTGTCGAGGCGGTTTATCTTCTGTGCCAGCCATGCCGGAATCCATTTGCCCGCAAGGGCCACGGCTATCATTACCGCCGATACGGCAAGAGTATCGGTATCGGCAAGCAGCCTCACGTTTATCATCATGCCCACGCTGATGAGGAAGTAGGGTATGAACAGGGCGTTGCCCACAAACTCTATCGAGCTCATCAGCGGCGAGGCCACCGGCACGTAGCGGTTCAGCACCAGGCCGGCGAAGAACGCGCCAAGCACGCCTTCAAGCCCTATGGCGCGGGCCGTGGTGGCGGCCAGGAACACCAGTACGAGCACGAACACGTACTGCAGCACCTTGTCGGGATATTTCTTGAAAAACCAGCGTGTGACCCGCGGATAGGCATAGAGTATGGCAGCCGCCCACAGCGCAAGCCGCAGACCGAGCAGGAGTATCTCGACAACGTTGAAGAATCCCTCGCGGGCAACGCTGACCGTGGCGCCAAGCACCAGGAGGGCGCCTATAACGGCTATGATAGTGCCCACGATGGCTATGAGCACTGCCGGGGCCTTGGTCACGCCCAGACGGGCCGCAACCGGGTACGACAGCAGGGTATGCGAGGCATACATGGCCCCCAGAAGCATGGATGTGAGCCAGTCGAGCCGCAGCACATATACACTCGTGAGCACGCCCAGGACCAGAGGCACGACCAGCGTGAGGACACCGAACACCAACCCGCGCCGCAGGTTGAGCCGCAGATGGTACATGTCGATCTCCAGGCCGGCCAGGAACATAAGGTAGAGCAGTCCCACCTGGCCGAAGATGGCGAAGGAGCTGTCGTCGGCCAGTATATTGAGACCGTAGGGGCCCACGGCCACACCCGCCACTATCATGCCTATGATGTGGGGGATGCGGAGTTTGTTCAGAAGGATGGGCGCAAACAGGATTATGGCCAGTACGATCAGAAAGATCTGTACGGGTTCCGTAATCAGGGCTTGCGCAAGGGGAATCAATTTATCAGTTTTTTAGCGATTCATTAAAATGTACTGTGCTATCTGCACGGCGTTGAGGGCTGCGCCTTTGCGAATCTGGTCGGCGACTGTCCAGAACGACAGGCCGCGCGGATTGGCAAGGTCGGCGCGTATGCGGCCCACGTACACGGGGTCGGTGCCGGCGGCGTCGAGTGGCATCGGGTAGCCCAGAGGCTCCGACTTGTCCACGAGCACCACGCCTGGAGCCGACGCGAAGGCATAGCGGGCCTCGGCCACGCTCACGGGATCCTCGGTCTCCACCCAGATGGCTTCGCTGTGGGCGCGCATCACCGGCACGCGCACGCAGGTGGCGCTTACCTCGAGGTGCGGGGCGTGCATTATCTTCTTGGTCTCGAGATGCATCTTCATCTCCTCGCGGGTGTAGCCGTTGTCGGTGAAGGTGTCGATGTGCGGTATGAGGTTATAGGCCAGCTGGGCCACGAATTTCTTCACCTCCGGTTCTTCGCCGCGGGCTATCTGCGCGCTCTGGCGTTCGAGCTCCTCCATGCCGGTGGCGCCGGCGCCGCTTGCGGCCTGATAGGTAGCCACATGTACGCGGCGGATGGCCGACAGGCGGTTGATTGGGTTGAGGGCCACCACCATCTGTATGGTGGTGCAGTTGGGGTTGGCTATTATATTGCGGGGAGCGTTGAGCGCATCGGCTCCGTTGACTTCGGGAACCACCAGGGGCACATCGCTGTCCATGCGGAAAGCGCTCGAATTGTCGATCATTATGGCGCCTCCCGAGGTAATGAGGTCGGCATACTGGCGCGATACCGATGCGCCTGCCGACACGAAGGCGAAATCGAGTCCGGCAAAATCGGCCGGATTGTCTGTGAGACAGCGCACTGCTTCTGTCTCACCCCCGCGGAAGCTATATGTGCGGCCCGCGCTACGCTCAGAGCCGAAGAGACGAAGTTCGTCGATGGGAAAGTCGTTTTCCGACAATATACGCAGAAATTCCTGCCCTACGGCGCCCGAAGCGCCCACTATAGCTATTTTCATTCTTCTGTTATAATGACTGTCTGGTTTTAAACCGCAAAAATACTAAAAAATATTCAAAGGCTGAGGCCTTTGAATATTTTGGGGTGAAAAAAGGTGAAAAGTGAAGAAAGTTAAGATAATAGCCCATATAGCCCCTCTCTCTCCGAAAAGCATCGCGCCGCCGTGCCGGAGGCACGGTATTGTGGATAACCCCGGGCAACGCCCGGGGCAGACGCCACACGGTGTCCGGTAGTCCCGGAGGGACGTCTCGTGGGGATGGAGGATACATCACAAGACGTCCCTCCGGGACTGGCTCCCCCTGATCATCTGTGCCCCGGGCGATGCCCGGGGTTATCCACAATATAGTGCCTCCGGCACTTGCGTAGAATATGGGCTATTATCTTAACTTTTTTGACTTTTTACTTTTTTCACCCCACGTATCCACATAAAAAACCGGACGCAAATGATGCGTCCGGCCTTTTTATGTGGATACGGAAGGATTAGCGAACGATGATCTTGGCTACGGTCTTGCCGGCCTTGACCACGTATATGCCCTGGGCTACTGTGATTGTGGTCACATCCTTGCCCTGGCCTTCGAATACGGTCTTGCCGTCGATAGCCGATACGGTGATCTCGAGGCCTGTGGCACCGCTGACAACGATAGCCTTGTCGGCGGCTGCGATGGCTACGCCTTCGCTTACGGCTGCGTCGATACCCGATACGCCTACGTAGGCAACGGCTGCGTTCGAGCCCTTCGATACACCCTTATCCCAGATGGCTGTCACAACGTAGTTGTAAACGCCGTCTTCGGCTACTGCGTCGGTGTAAGCGGCTTCATCGAGAGGTGTGGCGTTGAGTTTGACGCCGTCGCGGTAGATGTCGAAGCCGGTGAGTACCGGGGGAGCGATGGGAGCTGCCTTGAATTCGAAGTCATCGAGCATCAGCATGAAAGAGTCAGTGGCCACGGAGTGAACGGCGAAGTACTTGGTGCCGGCGGGAACGTCGAAGCTATACTCGGTCCATTGCTCGGGAACTACGCCTTCGGGAGTTACAACTTTGAATGCGCTTATGGCGGTGGTGCTGGAAATGAGCACTTCGATGCTTTCAGGATAGGTGCCCGAGTAGCTTTTTGCCCAGAATGTGATGGTCTGTGCGCTGCCGTCGAGTTCGGGCGAGATTGCCCAGTCGCTTACCTTGCCGCCATCGTAGCGGAAGAGCGATACGAGCGACTTGGTGCCACTGTGGGCTGCGAACGACTGGTTGAAGTTACCGCCTTCTTCCATGATGAAGAACGATGCTTTGGAGCTTCCCGAGGCAATGCCGGGGATCTCAAGATTCTGGAATCCGCCTACGGCTGCATTGTCTTCGTCAACGAATGTCCAGTTGCCGTAATTCTGTGCAAATGCGGTGGCGTCTTCGAAGTCTACCAGATTATTGCTTCCGCTTGTGGGTACTTCGGGTTCGGACCATGTGAGGGTCACAGTCTTGTCTTTGACGGTTGCGGTGAGGTCCTTTACGAAGGGAAGAGCCGAAACAACGGGAGCTACCGATACGGTTGCGGTGCTGTCGTTGGACTCGCGTTCGTCGCCTTCGAGCTCTATTGTCGCCTTGAGAGCGAGGGGAGCTTCGGCGAGGATGTGCATGGGTACGGTGAAGGCTACGTTGGCCGAAGAGCCTACTGCAATTGCGGGTACGTCTTTGGTCTGGGCGATAGCGCCGTCGACATAGAGGTTCACCTTATGTGCGGGCGCTTCTACGGAGCCTTCGTTGTTGATGCGTACGCTGGCTGTGAAATTCTCGCCGGCCTTGACTTTATCGGGAGCGCTTATACGTACGGCAGCGGCGTCCTTACCTATCTTCTGGCCTACGTAGATGTTGTCGATAGGCAGCATAGCCATCTGTTTGATGAGGCCGGTGAAGCCGAGCTGTATAATCTTATCCTTGTATGCGGACAGGTCGATCGATACCGGAGTCCAACCGGGAGCGGTGGCGATTTCGGAGATGGCTTTATTGAATACCGATACGGGTTCGGCGAAGGGTTCGTTGACGGTAACCTCGAGATTGTCGGTGGTTATTGCGCCGCTTTGTGTGTCCAGTGCATATACATAGAATGTAAGCACGGGATTGGCTATGCCCTTGAGGTCGATCTTGCCGAAGCCTAAGGTAGAGCTGCCGTTGGGCTGACGGCCGTAGTGGGTGATAAATCCGTTATCACCATTCTGGTCGGGGATGATTTCGTCGTTGCCAAGCTGCCAGGAGCCGATATTGGAACCGTCGTTGTTTCTCAGAGTGGCGTCGTGCGAGAGACCGCCGTTGGCAAATGTTTCGAGGAATTCGGTGTAGGGAGCGCCTACGAAGTACAGCGGTGTGGGTACGCTCTGGCTTACGCCGCCTTCACACTCGGCGAATACTGCGAACTGGATCAGTTCCTGCGGTGTGCCGGGTTCCATTACCTGTGCAGATACCGAATTTGCGGTGCCTTCTTCCACGAGGAAGTCGGTGATGGTGGCGCCGAACATGGTCTGCTCAACAATACCTACGGTATATGTAACGGCGGGAAGTGTCACACCGTTGATGTCTTTGGTCACGGCATCCCAGGTGATAGTCACATGGCCTTCGGCATCTTCGACAACCTTGATGTTTGTGGGCGATTCAGCGGCTGCGTAGCCTATGTATGCCGATGCGCTGGTCGCGGGGGCGGCGCCGGCGGCATTCGATACCTCTACCGATACGCGGACGGTACCGCTGGTAGCGAATGTGTGCTCTACAGTGATAAGCTGACCGGGAGTGCCCTGTCCGCTGGCGATAACCTCGGAATTGGCCTTGACGGTATAGCTGAGGGTACCTTGTGCGTCCTCACCGTTGAAGAGCTTCTCGGGAAGGTTGAAAGTAATGTTGCCGCTCTTGGAGCCGGGAGCATAGTTAAGGGCGATGTTCGAGGCGCATGCGGGAACTCCCTCGGCCAGAACAGGATTGGTTGTGCCCAGACCTACCACCTGCTCGCCGTTGGCGAACTTGCACAGTCTGGTACCCCTGCCGGTGGTGGTGTTGATCTCATAGAGATAGCCGTTATCGTCGTAGGCCGATACTGCCCAGAAGAGGCGGTTGGTGGCAAAGTCGAAAGTGGCGGAAGAGTTGTATGCCGGGCCGACGCCGATATTGTTGGTGCTGACGCTTTGTGTGGTCTTGTTTTCGATATCGATGCTCCACAGACGCGAGTTGGGAGTACCGAGGATGCCTGTTCCGGCCTGCTGACGCATTGCAAAGAATTTACCGTCTTTGTCGATAGCGAGAGAATACCAACTGTCGCCCGGGAGGGGCATGATGGCCTCAACAGTGGGCACGCCTTGTTTGTCATCGAAATCGGGATAAGTGATCTTGCTGATGTTATAGACGGGTGTGGCGTCTTCATCTTCGCTCGTATAGGAGGCGCAGAGACCATAGATCTGTTTGTCGACAGGGTTGTAGGCCAGGTCCATGGCGAGTTCTTCGCCCTCGGTCATCCATTCGGCCAGGAGTTCGCCGGTTTCGACATCGTGTATGTTTACGACGGGGAACTGCATGCCGAAGAAGGAATATACCATCTGAGCGTAGTATTTGCCGTCGGCGATAACACCGCCGTAGGTTGCGTCGGGTCCGAAGTCGTTATCGTCGGCAGCACCGAAGACATATGCGAATTCGCCGCCTGTTGCGCTCGGAATCTGATATACGGCGCCGGTCTCAAAGTTCTGGTCGTCGGAATAGATTACCGAACCTAAGAGTTCGGGCATGTAGGCCGAAGCGTCGCCCGCGGCTTTGAGCTGTGTATTGACAGGCAGGCTTACACCCTTGGCTGCAATTCTGAGGCGCTCGCTCTTCTGGAAGCCGGCTACGGTACGGTCGGTCTTCTTTTTGTTCATCGGAAGCGTTCTCGGGGAAGCCTGCACTTCGCTGGTAATACCGGGAATACCTGCATAGGGGGTAGTGGACGATACCTTCCGCAGCAGCACTCCGTTGGTGTCCGCGGCAGCCGACGAGGCGGTCAGTGCTGCGGCGCTAATCCAGAGTAGAAATCTTTTCATAGAAATGATACTGGTTGGTTAAACATTGTGAGCCGCAAAAATAACTATTATTTTCGGATTCTGCGGCCATAAATCTGAAAAAATTCTAAATTTTATTGCATTTTGTCATTCCTTACGCCGAAATTATCCACCGGAGTGCCGTGTTTCCGTCTTAGAGTGACAAATCGATAGCCGTCGCCGGGCTCTATGGCCGCCACGCGGTAATTGTCGAGCTCCAGGGGCGGAAAGAATGTGTCGGCGTCGGGGTCCTCGCGGTCTACTATGGTGAGGTCGAGGATGTCGGCGTGCGGAAGGAGTGCGTCGTAGATCTGGCCCCCGCCTATCACGAAAGTATCGCCGGGGCTTTCAGCGGCCATGGTCAGCGCCTCGGCCGGGGTACGGGCGGTCTCGATGCCTTCGGCAGCAAAGGTGTCGGAGCGGGTCACCACGATATTGCGGCGCCTGGGGAGGGCGCCTCCGGGCAGCGACTCGAAGGTGCGGCGTCCCATTATCAGGGTATTTCCGGTGGTGAGGGCCTTGAAGCGCCGCAGATCTTCGCGGATGTGGAACAGGAGATCGCCGTTTTTGCCGATGGCGCCATGGCGGTCGATGGCTACTATAATGTGTATCATACGCTTACTTCGGCTTTGATGTGCGGATGCGGGTCGTAGCCCTCGAGGGTGAAGTCGGAATAGCGGAAGTCGAATATGCTCTTCACATCGGGGTTGATGATCATGCGCGGCAGCGGACGCGGCTCGCGGGTGAGCTGCAGCCGGGCCTGGTCGAGGTGGTTGAGGTAGAGGTGGGCGTCGCCGAGAGTGTGCACGAAGTCGCCGGCCTCGAGGCCTGTCACCTGTGCCATCATCATCAGCAGCAGGGCATACGACGCTATGTTGAACGGTACTCCCAGGAAGCAGTCGGCGCTGCGCTGGTAGAGCTGCAGGCTCAGCTTGCCGTCGGCGACATAGAACTGGAAGAAGGCGTGGCACGGCGGCAGATTCATGTTGGGGAGGTCGGCCACATTCCATGCGCTCACTATGATGCGGCGCGAGTCAGGGTTATGGCGGATGGTGTCGACGGCTTCGGCTATCTGGTCGATGGAGCCGCCGCGGTAGTCGGGCCACGAGCGCCACTGGTAGCCGTAGATATGGCCGAGGTTGCCGTCGGGGTCGGCCCATTCGTTCCATATGCGAACGCCGTTTTCCTGGAGATAGTGCACGTTGGTGTCGCCGGCGAGGAACCACAGCAGTTCGTGGATTATCGACTTGAGATGCAGCTTTTTGGTGGTGACCAGCGGAAAGCCGTCGGCCATGTTGAAGCGCATCTGGTAGCCGAATACCGACAGTGTGCCGGTGCCGGTACGGTCGGTCTTGACGGTCCCGTGTTCGAGTATATGTCGTAGAAGATCCTGGTATTGCTTCATTTTTAGTTAGTAATTAGAAGTTAGGAGTTAGAAGTGGCAGCGAGTTAGGAATTAGAAGTTAGGAGTTAGTAGTTAGGAGTTAGTAGTAAATCAGCAACTTGTAACTCCTAACTTGTATCTTGTAACTTCTAACTTGTAACTATCGTTGCTTTATTGGAGAGAATGCGGTGCCCGAAGCGGCAGTAGAGGCATTTGCGCTGGTCGCAGTAGCTGCGGCGCAGCTCGATGAGGGCCTGTCCGGTGAAGGCATCGGCGCAGGCTATGCCGCAGCCGGTAAATGCCCGTATCACCGAGTTGTTTTCCGGCGGCAGGGCGTAGAGCATGTCGACGGCGCGTTCGTGGAGCTCGGGGCGCCCGTAGCGGTTGCCGTAGGCCGACAGCACCGGCACTATCACATTTATGACCAGTGCTGCCACCGATGCGTCGCTGAGCACGCTGGGCACACGCCCTTCGGCTGCCGGGCCGAAGGTGTAGCGGGTGCGCCAGTAGTCGGAGGGCGCGGTGGCAAGCAGACGCCGGGCGCTGTCGATGTCGGTAACGTCGAGAGCGCCGTAGCCCGCTCTGAAACCGCCCCCAACCATGGCGGCAAGAAGCGCTATGCGGCGGTAGGGCATGTTCTGGGGGCGTATGCGGCCTGTTTTCCACCCCAGTGAGTGAGGCTGCCGCAGGCCGAATTTCGCTTTCATGAAGGAATATTCCTCTTTCAGCCTGGCCTGGTAGGCGTCGGCGGCCTCGGCGTCGAGGAATCCGGCCTGCCCGAATAGCATGGCTTCGACGGCGACCGTCGAGTCGGCATGGCGCAGCAGTGTGCGCAGCGGCGTCGACAGCGCCAGGCGCTCGAAGGGCTCGGCATTGGTGCCGAAACCCAGTCCGCGGGCCAGCAGCACGTAGACGGCGGCCGTCCAGTCGCCTTCGAAACGCGTGGCCAGTTCGGCGGTATGGTCGCTCTTGCGGTAGAGGCGCGCCATGGCCAGCGATGTGAGCCAGTCGCATACGTGCATGGCCGGGAATTGCGGCAGATAGGCGGCGCATGCCGGCGCGTCGCCGGTGTGGTCGGTTAGCTCGTGGTAGTGGCGGTTGAGCGCCGGGTTGCACGCCATCACCACCTGGGGTATTTCGGCGCCGTCGGGGCGGCTCACCCGCGCGTCATCGGCGCCTACCACATGCAGTATCACGCTGTCGTAGGCGCGGTCGGCGCTGTGGCCGTGGCGCGCCCAGTCGGAGGCTCGTACGTGGATCTCGACGTTGCCGGCCCACATGCGGTTGCCGATGCGTATTTTGGCGTTGAAGAAATCCGGGCCCGATCCGGTGTTGAGCAGCCCGGGATCGATGATATCGACCCGTTCGCCGCCGACCGTGGTCATTGTAGCCCCCGGCCAGAGGCGGTGCTGCCACACATACTGCATGAGTCTCTCCATAGGATCGGGCGCGATGTGCCTTTCAGGCTTCTTTAAGTTCCTGCAGACGGGCAAGATACTTGCCTATGATGTCGAATTCGAGGTTTACGGTCGAGCCCTTGGTTATTCGGCAGAAGTTGGTGTGCTCGAAGGTGTAGGGGATAATGGCCACGCGGAAGCTTGTGAGGGTGCTGTCGCACACGGTGAGGCTCACGCCGTTCACTGTCACCGAGCCTTTTTCGACGGTCATGTAGCCGCGGAGTGCCATTTCGCGGGGCACCTGGTACTCGAAGGTGAAGTATGTGCTGCCGTCGACTTCCTCGACGGCGGTGCAGACGGCGGTGGTGTCGACATGGCCCTGCACGATGTGGCCGTCGAGGCGGCCGTTCATTACCATGGAGCGTTCCAGATTGATGAGGTCGCCCTCTTTCATCAGTCCGAGGTTAGAGCGGTCGAGGGTCTCCTGTATGGCTGTGACGGTATAGGTCTTGCCGGGTTTTACGGCTGTTACGGTGAGGCATACGCCGTTGTGGGCCACCGACTGGTCGATGTGGAGCTCGTCGGCGAACGAGCAGCTCACCTCGAGTTCCACATTGCCGCCGTCGCGGCGTACGGCCGTCACGCGGGCCGCTTCTTCTACTATTCCTGAAAACATTATATTAGCTATTTGTTGATAACGATATCGGTTTTTGCGCCGGGAGTGTAGCGCACGGTAAATTCGAGTGTTCTTGTCTTGGCGTCGAAGCGGTACTGAAGCATGTCCTTGCCTGCTTTTACCGAACGCGGCGCCGCATTCTGGCAGTTGACCCTGAAATTGAGCGCCACCACGGCGGGAGCGCCGGGATAGGTGCCTTCGGAGGTGAGTCGTATGCTTATCTTCTTGCCCGTATCCTTGCCCTCGAAGTGCAGCAGGCGGTAATGGCCGCGGTCGATGGTGCCGGGGGTGGTGCGGTTGTCATCGAAGAGAGTGTACTCGCTTTTGACGTCGGGGAGGGGATAATAGTTGATGGTGAAGTTATCGGCGCGGTAGTCGCCGGTGTTGTCCATGGGGTACTCGGCCGTGGGGATGAACGCGCCTTCACGCACGAATAGTGGCAGAGTGCCCATCGGAGCGGGATATGCTGCCGCGGTGCTTCCGCCGTTGTAGACCGAGGCGGTGTTGTTCATGTCGATCCATCGCGAGCCCCCGGGCAGGTATATGTTGCGCGAGCGGGCGCCCTCGGTCAGCACCGGAGCCACGAGCACGTCGCGTCCCCACAGGAACTCGTCGTCGGTGCCTGTGCCCTTGTCGCCGTGGAAGTCGAGCGGGCGCACCAGCGGCCAGCCCTTTGTGCTGTTTTCGTAGGCGAGGGTGTAGTTGTAGGGGAGCCAGCGGTAGCGGTCTTTAACAAGCTGCAGCAACTCTTTTTCGTACATGGGGTAGTGGTAGGGCTCGGCAAATCGGGTGCCGTGGGTGCGGAATACCGGCGAGAAGAGGCCCAGTTGCAGCCATCGCATATAGAGCTCGGGCATGTAGGCCTCGTCGCCGACGGCGAAGCCGCCAAGGTCGCTGGCCATATATCCGAGGCCGCTCAGACCCGAATTGAGCATTATGCGTATCTGCGGCTCCAGGCCGCCCCACGAGCGCGACACATCGGTGCTCCAGGGAAATACCGAGAAGCGCTGCAGGCCGGTGGTGCCTCCGCGCATCAGTGTCATAAGACGCCGGTCGGGGTACTTCGATGCATAGAGGTTGGCTATGAGCTCGCTCCAGTCGTTGCCATACTTATTATGGTAGAGACGTGCCGGCAGGCCGTTGGCATGTACGCCGCCTGCGGGGTGTACTTCGGGTTCGCCGAGGTCACCCCACCATCCGCCCATGCCCATGTCGGTGAGGCGGCGGTAGCGCTCGGTGAGCCACTGGCGGTCGGCAGGCGACGATACGTCGAACATGCCGCCCTTTCCTACCCATATTTCAACGGGCTGCACGGCGCCCGCGCTGTCGCGCAGCAGGGCACCGGCGGCCTCGAGAGTGTCGTAGTTGGAGGCGCCGCGGCCGTTGCGGAGCACGTAGGGCTGCGATATGGCCACGGTTTTGACACCGCGGTCGCTGAGCGAGGCGAGCATGCCCTCGGGGTCGGGCCACTGGGTGTTGTCCCATTCCAGACGGCCCATATCCTCTTCCTTGCCGTACCAGTAGAGGTCGAGCACAATGCCGTCGAGGGGATATCCGGCCTGCTTGAGGGTGTCGACGGTGCCGACGGTCTCATCCTGGGTGCGGTAGCCGTATTTCGATGTTATGTAACCCAGAGACCACACCGGGGGGAGGGGCTGACGCCCGGTAAGCTCGGTGAGATTGCGGGTGAGCTCGGCGGGAGTGGCGCCGTAGACATAGTAGTAGCTCACCGGCAGCGGGCTCTCGGTGATGTATTTCACCGGATTGCCGAGTATGAGCTCTGCGGCGGCATAGTCATCGAAGACCAGGGCGAATCCGCGGTCGGAGAGCACCACGGGCATGGTTATGTTCATCTGGCTTATGCGGCTGTCGGTGCCGGTGTAGCCGTAGTTCTGCCGGTTGTACATCACCAGAGTGTCGCCGCTCATGGCTATGCTGTGGCCGCGCTCGCCGCCGCCGCGCCATGTGCCGGGCTCGCCGATGAGAAGCGATGTTTCGGTATGGCCGCCGGCTGTGGTGCGTGTGCCCGGATCGGTGAGGGTGTTGAGCGGTGTGGTGATGTGGAGGGCGCCGTCGGGTCCGAAGCTGAACCGTATGTTGGAACCGACCGAGAAATCGCCGGTAGGCATGGCCAGCACCGATTGCTCGGGGGCGGCGCTCTGTCCGGCGGCGGTATTGTCTACGCGGACTATCGATGGCGACAGCGCCGTCACGGTGGCGGTGCGGCCGTCGGCGTAGGTATGTGTCAGCGTCTGTGCGCCGGCACAGAGTGCTGTCATGATAAGTATAAAAGCCGTCAGAAGTTTTTTAAGACGCATATTCGGAGTTATAGTTTAAATAGTATCAGTAATATAAGGGCAATCGCCAAGGCTATGGCTGCCCAGAGGAGCGCCTGCGGGCGCCTCGGCCGGTAGCGCAGGCGGTTGATGTGGGCCAGGCCTTCGCGGATGCGGCCGCCGGCGATGTCATAGCCTTCGAAGGGGCTGTCGTGCAGCGGCTGCAGGGTGCGGACGTGGAGTTTTACGGGTTCGAGCGGGCTTCCCGGCTTCACAGGCAGCTCGAAACGGTACACCAGGAATGCCTCGCCTTCGGCCTCAAGCTGCACGCGGGCCTGTGCGGCCGATGCCAGGTCGAGAGTGCCGTCGAAGGGCTGATAGCCGGGAGCCTCGATTTCGACGCGGGCGTTTGTGAGCCGGGCGGCCTCGATGGCTACGGGGCGGTCTACGGTCGTGCCGTCGACTTTCACCGAGGCGCCTTCGACGGGCGTGCCTTCGGCCGCCGAGGTGATGAGGAACGATGCCGGTGTTATCTGCCGCAGGGCATGCGAGGTGTCGCACATCGGCACCACGAAGCCTGCCCCTGTCACGGTGATGCTCTGGTCCACAGGCTCGAAGCCCGGCCGCCGCCACGATATGTCGATGGTCTCGCCGGGCCGCACGCGCACCGGCGCGGTGAAGCTGTGGCGGTAGATATGCGGCACGAAGCCCTCGGCCGACACTCCCGGAGGACTGATGGTGACGGTGGGCTGCACCGACTGTGGCTCCACCGCTACGGCGCCGTGCTCCAGTGCCGTGCCTCGGGGCGCCAGCAGCACACCGGCGTAGTCGCAGAATTCGGGCACGTAGAATGCGGCGGCTGCGAAGTCGCCCATGGTGCGCCCCTCGTCGCCGAAAAGGCACACGGCCACGCCGCGGCCGGCCGACTCGATGAGCGGTGCGGCCGAGAGGTCGCTTTCGAAGCGGGTGTCGAAGAGTTTTGTCAAGGCATCGCGGGCGCCGTCGGCCAGACCGGCCGGTGTGATGGCCCCCATGGTGCGGTCGAGAATATCGAGCAGCACCTGCGGCTCTATTATGGCATCGGAGGGTATGACCACGGTGGCGGCCACATGGTCGCGCGCACTGCCGGGAGTGGTGCGTATGAGGCTGAGCATGACCGCGTCGTCGGTATAGCTCACATAGTAGAAGCTATGCGAGACCGATGTGTCGAAGACCACGGGCTGTAACGCATCGGAACCGTCGTGCAGACGGCTCTCGATATTCGGCGAGGCATTTACAGTCAGCAGGCTCACCGCACCGCCGCTGCAACGGCGTACATATAGCTGCAAACGGGTCATGGCACAAAAAATGATGCAGTCAAAAATACTAATATATTCTTACATAACAAAAACTTGATGCCGTAGTTTCGCTTTTTGTCATGTTCAGAGAACGTTGCGTAGCACCCACCATGCCAGAAGCACCGCCAGGACGGCGCACAGTATGGCCGGATGCACGGCGCGGGCATGGAAGCGCGGCCACAGCGCGCGGCCGTTTTCCACGATTATATAGAAGGCTGCCGCCGGAACTGCAAAGAATACAAAGGGATTGTAGCCCCAGGCCTCGGCCGGGTGCCCGTGCAGCAGGGCATGGAAGGCGCGCTGGCTGCCGCAGCCGGGGCAGTCGTAGCCTGTGAGAAAACGGAAGAGGCAGCGTGGCGCTCCGCCGGCCGACGGATCGTGTGCGTAGTAGTACCAGCAAAACAAGACGGCTACGGCGAGCATTGCTGTCGCCGTAGCCGCCACGCGGTATTTTGCTTTTTTCATCCTCCGAAGAGTGTGCTCATGAACATCACCGGGAAGAAACCGAGCGCTATGGATATCATGATGAGCCATGCGGCGACTTCCGATGCCTTGCGGGCCTTTTCGACGTTGCCGCCCTGGTAGAAGCTCGTCACGCATATCGACGCCACAAGAGCGCCGATGCTCAGCGGCGAGCAGCAGCATATGGCCAGTGCTATGCTCCAGCCGAGATATGTGCTGGGGCAGGGCTCGTCGGGCAGCTCGCGCGGCTGCCGACGGCGCCCGGGGGCATAGGGCGACGCGGGTTCGGGTGCGGCCTCGGCTACGGTCTCCGCCACTTCGACGGTCTCTTCGCCTTCGGCTGTGCTGCCGCCTTCGCCGTCGGTCTCGGCTTCAGCCGGTTCGGCGGCTTCGGTGCTTTCGTCGGGCAGTGGCGCACTGCCGTCGAAGAGGCAGCGCAGTTCGGGTATCTCGCCGGCTGCAACCCAGCGGGGCAGCCCTTCAAACCATACCTTGGTATTCTCGTCGACGGGCATGTCGAAGAGTTCTTTCAATTCAAAGGGGCCTTGCTGACGGCCATCGAGATAAACCCAGATTTTCATATTCTTTCAGTTATATCAGGAGTCGATAAAGTATTGAGTTTACAAAGTTAAGAAAAAAGCTTGTATTCTATTCTCTTAACTTTGTAAACTTATTACTTTTTTAACTTTAGCGGCGGCGGCTTAGAAATGCTTTACTTCGTAGCCGACGATGCTGCTGAGAAGGTTGTTGGCCAGACGGCTTGCGCCAAGACGGAAATATTCGTTGGTGAGCCATTCTTCGCCGAGCACTTCCTTGATTACGGTGTAGTACTTCACGGCGTCTTCGGTGGTGGCTACGCCGCCGGCTGCCTTGAAGCCGACGCGGACACCGGTCTTCTCGTAGTATTCCTTGATGCACTGGGCCATGACATAGGCGGCTTCCAGGCTTGCACCGGGATATTCCTTGCCGGTGGAGGTCTTCAGGAAGTCGGCGCCCGAGTAGAGCGAGAGGATAGATGCGATCTTGATGTTTTTTGCTGTCTTGAGGGCGCCGCTTTCGAGGATTACCTTGAGGCGTCCGCCGCGGCAGGCTTCTTTCTGCTCGGTGATTTCGTCGACGAGCGACTCGTAGTCGTGGTCGAAGAAGTAGCCCAGATTGAGCACGATGTCGATTTCGTCGGCGCCGTTGGCTACGGCGAGGGCGGTTTCGGCTATCTTCACTTCCTCATAGCTCTGCGACGAGGGGAATGCGCCCGACACGCAGGCTATCTTTACGTCGCTCACTTCGAGCACGGTGCGTACAACCGGTGCGAAGTTGGGATATACGCAGATGGCGGCCACATTGGGCAGCGAGGGGAACTGGTCCTCGAAGTCGTTGACGTTCTGTGTGAAACGCGACACCGATGTTGCCGAGTCGGTGCTCTTGAGGGTGGTGAGGTCTATAGTGTTGAACAGGAAAGTGTGTACTTCCTTGGTATCGTTTTCGGCGAAATGTTCGTCGAGGATTTTCTTCACGGCTGCCGATACTGCTGCATCGTCTTCTGTCACCTTGCTGGCGGCAATGGCCTGGGTGTATTTGTCGGTTGTAGGTTCGCTCATAGCTTTATAGTGTTTATGTTAGTTTGGGATTTTCCATATGTCTTCTGCTATCCCTAACGTTTTTTTTCGATATATTGTTGCGGAAAGCGTCGGCAAGGTCGATGCCGTGCTGATTGGCGATGGCCATGAGCACCCACAGAGTGTCGGCAAGCTCGTCGGCGAGGTCGAGTCGTTCGCCGGCCTTGGCCGACTGTTCGCCGTCGGTGCGCGCTATCACGCGTGCTACCTCGCCCACTTCCTCGGCCAGAACGGCCATGTTGGTTAGCGGCGAAAAGTAGCGCACACCCACGGTGCGTATCCACCGGTCGACCATCTCCTGCGCCCGGCGCAGCCCTATATCGGAGTCCTTGCATTCCATACCGGCAAATATACGAAAAAATTCATACACCGCTAAGACTTCTTTTTGATGATGGCAATTTATCCGGCTTGCATAAAGCACCCGCGGTGAGCGGGTGCCGGGACAATAGCGCAGGGTGGAGCGAAGCGAGACCCTGCGTTAGGAATCCTTCCTTTAGCCAAACCCGCGGGAGCGGGTTGCGAGAAATAAATCGGTTTTTTACTATTTCGTCGGGTTGGCAAGAATGTTGCCATCAGAGGCACTCTCTAAGCCTTCACTCTATTTTTCAACTTGATGAAACTTTCGCTGAATTTAAAATATCGCACTGCGAAATACAGAGCTATGCGGCTGAGACGAGTTTCACGGACCATCGGTAGGCTTGCAGGGTCACATAGCAGCTCTGCGGTATTCAGGCGGTCTATCTTCGGGCGAGCCATATTGGCCGAAATCCGCTCCATAAATACATTCCGGTCTCCGAATGCCTCGTATATATTATCGCGCCATTGGGCAACCGACATATTGTACAGCGCCTTGAAGTTATCCTCGTCCCAGAAGCAAATCTCCCGCTCAATCCAACTTTTGGCATAAACCATCATCCGAGGGCTGTCGAAATACAGGGCAAGGGCAAGTTTCAGCTCACAAATTGAGCACCAGAAGGCTGGCCGGTGGGGCGGATATGAAACTGCTGCGGCCCTGTCGACAGTCTGCATAAGATTCACGAGCCTGATTTTAGGTTGGAGTACTTTTTCCAAACCGGTTGTGCACACATGCCACTGCCTTCTCGAATAGTCTTTCGTGTGACGCATATTTTATATAAAATTGAGCGCCGTTCTCCCTCTGCAGTTCGAAACTTGCTACAGGATAATCCGTTATTTTTCCGTCGGTATTCCAGAGAGGAAGCATTTCGAGATACACCCGGTATTCGTCGTCATATATTTTGGCGAGCCTCAAGACAATCAGTAAAGGACCGGCCTTCATGGCCAATGCCGAAGGCGTATATTTCTTAAGCAGCGGGAACTTCGCCGCCCAGTCTTCCACAATATCCTTGAATTCGGGCATAGCTATCTTTTTATGAGTTACACTTTCTTCGAACTCCTGATGAGTAATGAAATTATCTTTAGACCACGCAGTGTTGCCGAAATGGCCGGAATATAACTTCTCGCCATCTTCTTCGGTTTTGTTTTCCGTAAGTTTTATGATTTTATGTGCGGATACGATTATTTCTTCGATAACTCTCTGTCCTCTGAAATGGTAATAGAAGTTTTTTGCGTCTGTGATGTCTTTTATATAGATATCGGCTTGGGGATGTGGTTGCCTGCGTAGCACGCTGTATAAGTCGTAATATCCCGGATAAAATCCATCTTTTATACACCTTAGAACAGACATAAAATCCATGACGCTTCCTATATACGCCGCATTATGATATTTTTTAGGTAATTTGCCCACATGTCGCATTTTACGCCCGATATGCCATATATACCAGTTTTCAAGAGGATTTACATCTTTGATTTCATGAGTGCGGAAATTGTATTTGATAGTCTCTGCTGAACAGAAAATTACTTTTTTTAAAACGCTCGTGTCGATGTCCGTTGATTTACCGATTTTGTACCAGGCATTTAGCTCTATACCCCATCTGAGAACGGTATGTGCATAAAACGCAACCTCGTCTTTTACAATATCCTCGATAACAGGCTTATGATCTATCGGATAGTGCGTTTTGAACACGCGTATTACCGAGCTGTTCAGCTGCGTGAGATCATTGGCCACATACTGAAAATATGCCTTGAACTCGCCGTCGACCTCCGCACAGAACACATCGCCGATTTTCGTCACAATCCGCTTCTTCTTTTCTTTTATTACGGGAGTTGTCATGGCCGGGAGGATGGGGGCTGCGTAGTGATAGCAAATATAGCGATTATTCATTGATCGGCAATCTTTTTCCTGACAATTACTTCTTTTTGATGATGGCAATTTATCTGACAGGCATAAAGCACCCGCTCACCGCGGGTCTGTGTGGTGCAACGATAGCCTGAAGAAGCATGCCTGTGGGACAAAAAAGACGCCCCCGCATCGGGCGCACTGTTTGGGTGCGGCGGATGCGGGAGCGTCGGTGTAGAGATGTTATTTCAGGACTTTCTTGCCGCCGACGATGTACAGGCCGGGGCCTACGCGGTCTAAGTCATCGCCAAGATAGCGTCCGTCGATGCTATAGATGCGTTTGTCGGCGGTCTCAGAGCCGACAGTGATGTTGTCGATACCGCTGGAGGCGTGAGCGGCCACCTTCACTTCGTCGAGGAACTGGCGCATAGACGAGGCAAACTTAAGACGGCCTTTGCCGCTTGCGTTTATCGTCATTTCGCATTCTTCCCATTTTTCCTCCTCGAGGCCGACGGTGCCGAGCACTGTCTCCTGACCGCTGGCGCTGTCGACGAAGTACACTGTCATGGTGCTTTTTTCGCCGCTCCACGGGCCTGCGAGGCATGTGAGGACGGCGCCTTCCTTCACCTCGAACTCGGGCGATGTGAGCGAGCCCGGAGTGCTCTTGGTGCCGAATCGCGCGCACTGTGCGCCGGCATAGTGGCGCACGCCGGTCCAGCCTTCGAGGTCGGTTCCGAGCGCTGCGCCGCCCTGGCCGGTCCAGTAGCCGTCGTTGCCGCCGGCGCTGGAGCTGTCGTCGAAGGTCTCGACAAGCAGATAGGCGTCGCGCTCTACGGGTGTGGCGTGGAACTTGAAGGACACCGTGCCGTCGCCGTTGAGGGTTATGTCGGATACCGATTTGCCGAGAGTCTTGTGGCCCTCAGCGTTTTTGCTATACCAGAGGGGTTTGGGCATTGATAAGCTGTTGAGGCAGTCGTTGCCGCCGAAGGGATAGAGGTCTCCGGCGAGATCGTCGGTATCGGTGCCGTCGGAGTTGTCGGCATGGAATATGGTGTAGCGCTGACGGGTGTCGCTGTTGTTGACAGAGTTTTCCGTCCACACAGCTTCGTCGTAGTCCACATGCATAGCCATAAGTCCCGAAGCCGGCTGTGCGGCGTCCCAGCCTGTCTGCTGACGGTTTTCGAGGACTATGAATTCGTCGGTGTTACCGCTGTTGTATATTATGTATGCGGTGCCGCCCTTGCTTGTGGGTTCGAGGCCGGTCACATCCATGTCGGCGGTAAGCTCCACCGGGGTGAGCCATCCGGCAACCATTTTCTCGTAGGCGGTGTAGCCCGAGGGGGTGAAACCGCCGTCGTTGTAGCTGCCGTAGTCCATGAGATCCCACACGTTCATGCCGAAATTGCTTGCTCCGAACTGCGATGTATCGTATATGTCGGGGTAGCCGAGGCAATGCGAGAATTCATGGCATATCGTGCCGATGCCGTCTACCATTTCTACGAAGTCATTCTCATTGTCGAGAGTCATTTCGCAGCTGCAGGCATAGGTGTCGATGTCCACATTGTCGAGGGTGAGTATCTGTCCGTAGTCGCTGTCGGAGAGCGACCATTTGTGAGGCCAGATGGTGTCGGCCGAGCCGCCGGCGGCTTCGCCGAGGCCGGCATAGAGGGCAAATACCTGGTCGACCACGCCGTCGCCGTCCCAGTCGTAGTCGGCGAAATTCACGGTGCCTTCTATTGCCTTGCAGGCTTCGGCCACCATCTCGCCGGCATGGGCGTCGCCGCTGAAGCCGGCGTTACGGCCGTAGTAGACATAGGAATTGGGCATGGTCACGGGGCCGACGACATCGAATTCGACGTCGAACGTTCCCAGGCTCTGGTCCTTGAAGTAGTCTCTCACGCTGCCGTGGAAACCGTCTTCGGTAGTGAAGCCGGGTTCGTTGGCCACTTTTTTGTAGAATTCCAGATCGTGCTCGGGCTTGAACTGCTTGTCGCTGAAGGCCACCAGTATGATAAGGCCCTTTTTCTTGCCTTCGAACACTTTGCCGGTGCTTCCGGCGATTTTGCGCGCACGTGCACGGTTGGCCTTATCGAACACCGCACGACGTGCCTTGGCATGAGCGGCCAGCTCGGCCTTTTCGACGTGCTTGTAGCTGCCGTCGGTGTCGGCCACGTAGCATTCGCCGCTTTCAGCCTGGTAATAGTGGACTATATCGTCGCCGGTGAGCTGTGCGCGGACCTCGCGGCCGTCGGTAAGCCGCAGGGTTTTCCAAAACCCCCGTTTGGCGGGGACGGCGAAGACGCCGACCGCCAACGAGAGCATGATGGAGCATATAAAAAGTTTTTTCATATGATATTCCGGGTTCTTACTTCAGAACGGGTACTTTGATAGATACGGCTTTGCCGTTGTCGTATACTACGGTAGCGATATAGAGACCGTTGGCAAGAGAGGCAAGGCTTACCGATGCCTCGCAGCCGTCGGCCTTGACGGTCATTGCGGTGCGTCCCGACATGTCGGTGACCACGATGTTTGCGATAGCCTTTTCGCCGCTGACGGTGAGTGTGCTGCCGTTGAGGCGTACGGAGGTCTCGCCGTTCTCTACGCTACCGATGCCCGAGAGCTGGCCGTTGATCATGTACACGGGTATTCTCACGAACGAGTTGAGCGGATCGTTGGTGCTGATTTCGAGATAAGCCTCGTAGAGACCTTCCTCAAGACCCTGGGGATCGAAGTTTACGCTGACTTTGCCGTCCGATTTGGGATCGACGGATACGGTCTGCCTGTCGGTGCTGAGCCAGCTGATGGCCGGAGTGCGGTCGCCGGTGACATTGGCGCGGATGCAGTAGTTGTAGTTGAGGCCGAGGTCGGCCATCGACCACCATGTGTCGCCGCCGATATTCACGAGGTCGCCGAAGCCTACGGTGGCAGGACCCTGGTCCACGCCGATATAGTAGCCCGCAGCGGTCATGTAGTTCATCTCCACACCGATCCAGAGATCTGTGGTGCCGATTTCGACAGGCTCGTCGAGAACTACATGGTTCCACGACTGTTTGGTGCCCTTGAACTTCTTCTTGACGATGATTTCGCCGCACTTGGTCTGCTTGCCCTGACCGTAGATAACGATACTTGTGTTCAGGGGTACAGAGCCGATATATACGTCCACGCTGCTGATCTTCATACCTTTGAGGTTAGAGAGCATGGCGCCGGGATAGAGGTGTGCGAATACTGCGCTCGATGCATTGCCCAGACCGATGCAGTCGTAGAGATCGTTGTCGTATTTGAGCACATACTGTGTGGCGGGGTCGCTTTCGGGAGCCTTCTGTGCGCCGGCTTTCATGCGGGCTGCTTTCGGGCGGATGTCGGCTTTGGGAGCTACCTTAGCCGAGTAGTTGCTTGTGGGAGCGTTGGGGAGGACATATTTGAAAGCGATGTCGGCGCTGAGAGCTCCGTTGCCGTTATTGGCAATGGTTACTTCGTCTTTGGTTGCTGTGCCGTCGGTGGTGTTCTCGATGATTGTCTTGTCGACAGTTGCCACGGGGTCTTCGGGAGAAGCCTCTACTACGATGGTGTAGTCTTCGACTTCGCCGTTATAGAACGTGCCGGTCGGTGCGGGAGTGTAGTAATAGGGCAGAGCCACCAGACGCATGAGGTGTTCGCCGATGGCGGCGTTTTCGGGCATGGTGATTGTGGCTACTGCCTTGCCGCCGTTGTCGTCGGCTTCAAAGGAGTCGAAAGTCACAGCTTCATTGCCGGAGAACCGGTAGTCGCCGTTCCAGTCGATGAACACGCCCAGCGAGGGCTGGTAGTTGCCGGTCTCGATGGTCACGTTGAGGGTCTTGCTGTCGCCCTTGTGGAATACGACCTTCTGCTCGGTGAAGTCGCTGTAGGTGGAGCCTTCGCTGGTGTTGTTGATGTCGCCCAGACTTACATTTGTGATTTTGATCACATTGGGAACATAGATTGTGCAGCTTTCGTATTCGTCGGCCTGAAGAGGTGTTATGGTCTTCGACAAGCTCTGGTAGGCCTTGAGTTCGTCGCCGGGGGTGACGTTCTTAACGGTGATCTTGTGCGAGCCGTCCGACACGTCCACACGTGCGTTGAAGGTGTATTTGTAGGTTTCGAACGATCCGATTGTAGCGTCTACGTTCTCGGTGGCGATGAGCTTATCGTCGACGTAGAGCTCGAGCTTGGCATCGCTGATGGCGGTGCCGCCGATATTGGATATTTCTACCTGCACTTTTTCGTATTTGCCGGCAGCGTTTGCGGCCGGGGTCATGAATCGCTCGATCTGCAGGGCCTTGTTGGCGTTGAGGGTGCCGTCGCCGTAGAAGCAGAATGCCGCTGCCATCTGGCCGCTGTACTCTTCGTTGACAACGTCTTTCTGCAGGGCGGTCTGGTTGCCGCCTACGGTGAACATTGCGTACCAGCATGTGGGGTTGTCGCCCATGTCCTTGGCGTTGAACTGTATGAAGCCGTGCTCGAGGTCTATGGTCTGGCCGAGATCGACGTTGAATTCGTAGATGTAGGTGTCGCCTGCGGTATAGTCGCCGATCATAACGTCGGTACGGTTGCCGATAACGTCGATGTCTTTCTGCAGAATGCACTTGCCGGGAAGCCCGTCTTCACCTTCCTCGAATACTCCGACGGTCATGGTGATGGGCTTGGTCATGTCGCCGTCGTCGTTTATACCACCACGTTCGCTGCAGTAGAACCAGTTGTACTTCTCCTGGTTCCAGTAGTTGAAGAAACCGAGGAAAGTCACTTTGTCGAAGGTGTAGTAGCAGTTGTCGAAGTGCTGGTAGTACTCCATTCCGAGTTCGGGACGACCGGCGTCGGCGCAGGCCGAACCCGACCATGCTGTTTCTTCGGTGTACTCGTTGCCGAAGACCGTACCTTCTTTGCAAGCGAGAATGTCGTAGGGGGTCTGTTCTGCCATGGGGCGGATTGTCTTGCCGCTTACTTTGAGGAATCCATGGCTTTCAGTCTTGAAACCGTACTGATTGGAAAGTTCATCGGGTGGTGTTACCCCCCCCCATTAATGTGCTGGAAGACAGCGCAGTAGCCAGGGCTAAGATGTAGAACTGCTTCATGATGAATTTTGTTCCGCGTAGATTAATTGCTATGTGATGTTTTTGGTATGAGAAATAGTCCTTTTATCGGAAACCGCGGATATAACCGAATGATTACAGGACGTTTTTATTGACCGCAAAATTACTGATATATAAGCGCAAACGCAAGCCCAATGTGCTGTATTTATGTATTCTATGCTGCCAAAATTGTCTTTGGACTTTGCTTATGTTTTCCTGAGACCGATTTATTCCAGCGACGATATTATTTCAACGATTTATCCTGAACGATAGGATATAAAAAACACACACAGACTTAACGGGCCGGTGTGTGTAGGGCGTTTTCAGTAGTTGCGTTCGCCGAAGATTGCGGAGCCTACGCGCACCATGTTGGCGCCGGCGGCTATGGCCAGAGGGTAGTCGTGGCTCATGCCCATCGACAGTATGTCGAAGCCGCGGAGGTCGGGGCACTGCTGCTGTATTTCGGTTTTGAGGGCGGCTACGCGTGCGAAGTCATCGGCCACACGCGTCATGTCGTCGGTATTGGAGGCCATGGCCATGAGGCCGCAGATGTGTGTGGCCCGGAGTTTTTCGAAGGCACGCGAAGCGAAGAAGCCGAGCATCTCGTCGGGAGTGAGGCCGAACTTTGTCTCTTCCTGTGCCACATGTACCTGCATGAGTACGCGGCTTACAATGCCGGCGCGTGCGCTTTCGGCATCGATTGCGTCGAGCAGCCTCGAGCTGTCGACACTCTCGATGAGAGCGGGGCGCAGGCCGATGAGCTGACGCACTTTGTTGGTCTGCAGATGGCCGATGAAGTGCCACGATATGTCGGCGGGAAGGGCGGGTGCTTTGGCGGCAAGTTCCTGCACGCGGCTCTCGCCGAAAAGGCGCTGCCCGGCGGCGTAGGCCTCGGCCACAGCTTCGGCCGGATGGAATTTCGACACGGCAACGAGCTCCACCCCCGCGGGGATGGTGGCCCGTATGTCGCGCAGAGCATCTGCTATAGGCTTCATCAGTCTACTACCTTCATTTTGTATACGTCCATCAGGGGCGTTTCGGTAATCGACATGATTTCGAAGTCGGCCATGGTGCCGGCCATGCCTTTCATGAAGTTGTCGTAGGCTTCCTTGAAGTTGGAGGCCTGTACGAGTATGAGCGACGAGGAGCGTTTCTCCACGGCGGTCTTTTCGTCGATGGTTATGAAGCCTACTTTTACCAGATACCAGCGGTCGCCGCCTTCGACAAAGAATATCTCGGCGATTTTGGTGCGCTTCACAGCCGATACGCTGAAGTCGCCCGATATGAACGGGGTCTGCTCCTCGGTGATGCGGGCCTCGGCCTCGGTGAAAGAGAGAGCGTCGACCAGATAGGGTTCATTCACTTTTTTGACAGCTCCGTTTTCCTGAAGCTTGTCGTAGCGTACTTTGCATTCAAACCAGTTAGCCATTTTCTTTTGGGTTATGGGTTGTGGGTTAGGTTATGGGTTAAAGGTTAAGGGTTATGGGGACATGGAGAGGGTCTGGTGGCGGATTTAGACTGAGGTCTGTGGCGTTGCATTAACCATTAACCTTTAACCATTAACCCTTAACCTCCTCGCCCCTATTTCTGTAGTATTTTGCGGAGTATTGGTGTCATTTTTTCGGCATAGTATTTGAAGCCGAGGTCGGTGAGGTGTATGCCGTCGACAGTGCCGTCGTCCTCCACGCCGTCGAGGTCCACCGAGTCGACATAGTACAGGTTTTCGGGCCGTTCGGCTTTCAGACGCTCGTAGTTGCGGCGGAAGGCGGCGTTTTTCTTAGGCAGATATTTGCCGAAGAAAGCGTCCTGCCGGGCATAGGGATATATCGGGCCTTCGAGCATCACGATCGGCACTTCGGGGCGCGCCTTGCGCAGAATGTCGATGAAGCCGTAGGTAAGGGTGTCGCACATCATTTCGGTGCAGTTGGGCACCGGGTCGATGAGGAAGAGGTCGGCGTCGGCTATTTTGGCCATTGCGCGGGCCATGCAGCTGTCCATCTTGCCCTCGCCGCTGAAACCGAGGTTCACTACCTCGCAGTTGAGGTCGCGGCCTATGATGTTGGTTGCGGCCATGCCTGCGCGCGATGCGCAGCCGCCCTGAAGTATGCTCGTGCCGTATGCCACGATTTTGGTGCGCGGGTCGATGAGTGTCTCGGCGCCGGGAGTGAGCGTGGCGGTGCTGTCGACCTTTATCTCGAGAGTCTCGATGCCGTCGTAGAGCGGCAGATAGACCATATACTCGGTCATACGGGTGGTATCGAGGTTGCTCACATAGGTCGATTCGACCAGTTTCTTGTCTTTGTCCTTCACGTAGGGGCGGTTGGTGTTGACATGGCGCCACACCGAGTCGCCCTGCCACACGTAGAGGTCGGTGCCCTTGAGGCCGGTGTCGGCCATGTGTATCATGTGGGTGTTCCACAGCAGGGTGTAGCGTACGCCGATGCGCGACGAGTTTGTGGCAAACCGCACTGCCAGACCGCTCGAGCACATCTGGCGGCTCCACAGGTCGGCGCGGACGCTGTCTTTGAGATAGGCGGGTATGCGCCAGTAGGGACGCTCGGTATCGTCGAAGCCCTTGTTGACGATGCGTAGTTCGCGGGCGTCGGTGTAGCGCCAGGGCTTTTCGGGCTCGTCGGCGGCATAGACGCCCAGCACGGCGAACGCCGCGCACAGTAGTAGAAGCAGTTGTTTCATAGTATTACAGATAATCAGTGTTTCAGCAGTATTTCGGCGAGCCGGGCCATGCCTTCGGTGGCTTTGGCGCGGATCACGGTTACTCCGTCGGGCACTTTCGAGGGGTTGGGGTCGATGTAGTACACGGGTACGCCCGGGCGCACGTAGTGGAGCAGGGCGGCTGCCGGGTACACCACCAGACTGGTGCCTATGATAACGAAGATGTCGGCCTCGGCAGCAAGCTGCGTGGCAGGCTCGAACATGGGCACCGCTTCCTGAAAGAAGACGATGTGGGGCCTCACGAGGTGGCCGTCGATACGCGTTTCGGGTGTTGTCTCGGTGTCGTAGCTCTCGAGGCGGAAAGTGAGGTCGGGATTGTCGAGCGCGCGCACTTTGGTGAGCTCGCCGTGCAGATGCACCACCTCGGTACTGCCGGCGCGCTCGTGGAGATCGTCGACGTTCTGTGTTATGACACATACGTCGAAGTGCTCCTCGAGTTCATGCAGAATCTCGTGGGCGCGGTTGGGCTTTACGGTGCCGAGCTGCCGGCGGCGCTCGTTATAGAACTTATGTATCAGCGCGGGGTTGCGGCGGAAGCCGTCGGCACTGGCCACGTCCATCACCGGATATTCTTCCCACAGACCGTCGGCGTCGCGGAATGTGCGAATGCCGCTTTCGGCACTGATGCCTGCGCCGGTCGACACGACCAGACGCGGCTTTCTGCTGCTACTTGTCATCGGTGTTGAAGAATATTTTGGTGTCGGGGTTGGATTTGCGTGTTTCGGTTTCGGGCTCGGGCTGAGCCTTGACGGCGTTGCGGCGTTTGTCGCGCTTGAAGGCGGGCGAGCGTTCTATCATCTCGATGGCTTCGTCGCTGTCGAGCTGGTCGTTGGAGAGGATGTAGTAGTTCTGTGTTTCCTGCTGGCGGTTGAATTCCTCCACTTTCTCCTTGCCGTAGGCCTGCACTATCACGTCCGATACTTCGGTCACTGCCGCGGGGTCGGCCTTGCGGCCTTCGATCACGGTCACGTTGCCGCCGGTGTCGACGCTGAGGTCGAAGCCCGAGGCCAGGATGGTGAATTTGAGCTTGTTGCCCAGGGTGTCATCGTAGCCCCAGCCGAATTTTATGTGCACGCGCTTGTTGATCTGCGTCACGAGCATGTTGGCCTCGCGGGTTTCCGCTACCTTGAATGCCGGTTCGATGTCGTGCGAGTAGTAGAAGGCGAAAAGCAGCTCCTTGGCGCTCATGATGTCGGTGTCGCACAGCAGCGGCGAGTGCAGGGCGGCTTTCATGGCGTCGGCCATACGGTTGGGGCCTTCGCCGTAGCCCACCGATATGAGGGCGGTGCGGCCGTCGCGCAGGCAGGTGTCGACGTCGCGCATATCGATGTTGATGTTGGCCAGGGTGGTCACCATGTCCGATATGGTGCGGGCCGCCGTGGTGAGTATGTCATCGGCTTTGGAGAAGGCCTCGTCCCAGTCGAGGTCGGGGTAGATGGTGCCCAGACGGTCGTTGTTTATCATGAGCATGGCGTCGACGTTCTTCTGCAGGCGTGCGGCGCCTTCGATGGCGCTGTTGATCTTGTTCATGCCCTCGAAGAAGAAGGGTATGGTGACGATGCCTACCGTGAGGATGCCTTTCTGCTTGGCCACGCCGGCTACCACGGGAGCGCCGCCGGTGCCGGTGCCGCCGCCCATGCCGGCGGTGACGAACACCATCTTGACGTCGTCGGTGAGCAGCTTCTCGATTTCGGGTACGCTTTCCAGAGCGGCAGCCTCGCCGATTTCGGGTTTACCTCCGGCGCCGAGACCTTTGGTGGTCTGGGGGCCGAGAAGCACCTTGGTGGCAACGGGTATGGGGTCGAGAGCCTGCTTGTCGGTGTTGAGCACCACGAAGTCGACGCCCTTCACGCCCTGGCTGTGCATGTAGGCCACGGCGTTGCAGCCGCCGCCGCCCACGCCCATGGCTATGATTTTGGCAGCGCCCGGCGATTCGGGAGCCGATGCTCTCTGGTATTTTTCTATCAACTGGGGATCTTCTGGTTCAGCCATATCGCTTTCTGTAATAACGGTTAAGTAGACCTATTCTTCGTCATCCTCCTCTTCTTCGGGAGTGGTGAAGAATTTTATAAAACCGGCTTTCATGCTTTCGACGGCGCGCTGTATGCCGCTGATTTCGTTTTCGTCGTCGGCTTCTTCCTCTTCGGGCAGTTCCTCGGGTTCTTCTTCCTCGGGTTCGGGCTCCGGTTCGGGTTCGGGCTCGGGCTGCCGCTGGGGCTTTTTGGCCTTGGAGCGGCCGAAGAGACTGAAGCGGCGCTTCTGTCCGGCGGGCTGCTCCTCTTCTTCTTCCCCGATGATGTCGTCGGGGTCATCGGCGAGGATATCGTCGTCGTAGTCTTCCACGGGAGTGTGGGGGCCGTCGTCGAAGAGGCTTTCCTCGGCCTCGGTTACGGTCACTTCGGGTGTTTCGCCGGCTGCGGCCGCAACTGCGGGGGCTGCAGCGGCTGCAGCCGCTACGGTCGCTGCCGCCGGTGCGGCGGTGCGGCGCAGTATGTCGGACTGCTCGGTGGCGGGGAGGGCCAGGCATTCGTCGGCATCGAGATTGCGGGCGGCCCACAGCAGGGCCACCACGTCGATATTGTCGGCGTTGTTGCGTCCCGGTGTGCGGAACATCACCTCGCCCGGCATCTCGGCCACGCGCACAGGCAGCTTGGCCTGGTTGGAGAGGAGCGAGGCGAATTCGGGCAGCTTGGCGCCGCCGCCGGTGAGCACTATCTTCGACACGTTGGCGGCCATGCCCGAGGCATTGAGCTGGTTGAGTATGTTGGCGGCAATCTCGCCGGCGCGGGCGCGGACGTAGCCGCGTATCTCCACGGCGTTGACACCGGTGCCGGCATCGTCGCCGAGGGTGGCGAGAGTGGTCTTGAAGTTCTCGGCGGCTTCCTCGGTGACGCCGAGGCCGGCCATAATGTCGAGAGTTATCAGGCGCGAGCCCATGGGTATGGTGCTGAGGAAGCAGAGGGCGCCCTCGCGGTACACCGATACTGTGCAGGTCTCGGCGCCGAAGTCTACCAGCATGCAGCCTACCTCTTTTTCGTCGGACGACAGGATGAAGTCGGCGATTGCGGTGGCACGCAGGCGGTAGTGACGGTGGTCGGAGTCGATATTGTCGAATTTGAGGCGCTCGAGGTTCTGGCGGGTCTCCTTGGCGCATGTCACCATGGTGAAGTCGCCGCGCAGTGTCTCGGCGAAGTTGCCCACGGCCTTGCGCACGGCAGTGTTGTTGACGTAGAACATCCGCGGCAGCGTGTCGACGATGCTGCGCTCGCCCACATAGTCGCGTGTGGCCTCGAAGATGAGGCGCTGCACCAGCGACGATGTGATCTCGCACTCGTGCTGGAACCGCAGCGACGCAGTGGTGGAAGCACCCATGACCGAGCGTCCGCCCAGCCCTATGACAGCGCCCTGTATCTTGGCCGGCGCCACATTGCGCGATGCCTCGAGACGTTCGATGATATCGGCGAGGGCGTCGCTGATTTCACGTATGTTCTGCACGCGGCCATAGCGGACATTGTTGATGGCCGGAGTATCCTCCACCGCCAGCACGGTGAGACGGCCGTCGTGCTCGATGGCTCCTACGGCGCCTTTGATTTTGGAGGAGGCGATTTCTAAGGCTACTACTGTCTTTGGTTCCATGGATGTCATTGGCTTGTAGTTGGAGAGGCGGTCTCCCCTTCGATAACGTCGGGGTCGCCGGAAAGTTCATTGTTGTCGATATCGAGCGAGCCGGTCTGCTCCTCGACGGTAGGCAGCTCCACCGGCGGCAGGGCCTTGTCGCGGCGTGTGGCCACCACCTGGTCGCGCCAGCGCACGGCTATGGTGTCGTAGGCGTCCCAGCCTTTGACGGGTGCCACATGGCGGTAGAAGGTGCGCAGACGGCGGAACTTGTCGGCTACCATGGTGGTGTCGCCGAAGTTTATGACATGCCCTACGATATTAGGTATCAGTATGATATTGCCGTCAGCCTCCTGGGTGACCGTGGCCACCAGAGCGCTGGCCTCGGCGTGGCTCGCGATATAGTCGAGCAGCGGCAGCAGGCGGCTGGCGGGATGCACCGAGTCGAAGCGGCCCACGAGCACCGGCACGTCGAGGTGATAGCGCAGTTCGGCCGAAATCTTTTTGCCGCCGGCGTTGATGTAGTACGACGGTTTGTCGTACTCGAACACCCTGGCCACCGGTTCCATCGGCACTGCGTCGATGAGCACGGTGCCGTCGGAGAGTATGCAGGCGTTGGCATCCTGTATCTTGTCGCTGGCTTTAAGACGGTTCTCCAGAGCGTAGAGATCGAGGTCGGAGCGCAGCATGTGCCGGATGCTGTCGGGGTCGACGGCGGCTTCGTGGATAATGTCGGCGGTCTCGATGAAGTTGGTCTTCGACGGCGCCAGGCGCACCTCGAGGCGGGCGAGACGCTCGGTGCGTGCCATGCGTGCCGTCACCGTAAGGGCAAAGGCGAAGTAGGCCACCATGACGATGGTCAACACACACATAAGCACTGATTTCCGGGTCATATCGCTTGCCTGTATCTTTAATTGCGCTGACTTTGTGCAGAGCCGGAAACAGCCGCGGCCAGGTGCGGAACGCACAGGCTGAGGTCGCCGGCCCCGAGGGTCAACAGGATTTCAAAGTTACGATTTTTCATCGTATCGACAAAGTCTTCCTTCGAAATCATCGTTTTATTTTCATTTTTTAGCCTGTCGAGGATAGTTTTCGAACTAATGCCCGGAATCGGCTGTTCGCGCGCGGGATAGAGGTCGACGAGCACCACTTCGTCGGCGGCGTCGAGGGCCTGGGCGAACTGGTCGGCGAAGTCGCGGGTGCGGCTGTAGAGATGGGGCTGGAATGCCACGGTGAGCTTTCGGCCGGGGTAGAGGGCGCGCACCGAGGCTATGCTCTGGCGTATCTCGTCGGGGTGATGGGCGTAGTCGTCGATAATGGCGCGGCCGGCCGGACCTTTCTCCTTGAGGTGGAACTCGAATCGGCGCTCCACACCGGGGTACGACGCTATGGCCTTGCGCGCCAGTTCGGGCGTGAGGGTGCCGGTGAGCCATACCGCCGCCAGAGCCGACACGGCATTGTCTACGTTGATGGCCACGGGCACGCCGAGTTCTATGTCGGAGATGGTGCCTTCGGGGTGCACGAAGTCGAAAACTATGGTGCCGTCGCCCACGCGCACGTTGGCTGCGTGGAAGTCGCCGCTGTCGTGGCCGAAGGTGTAGGTGCGGACGCCCTGGGGAGGCCGCGGCACCAGTTTGAGGCCGGTGTGCACCACAAGGAATCCGTCGGGGCGTATCAGCTCGGTGAAATGTGCGAAACTTTCGAGATATGCCTCCTCGGTGCCGTAGATGTCGAGATGGTCGGGGTCGGTGGCGTTGACCACGGCGATGTAGGGCGTCAGCTGATGGAACGAGCGGTCGTATTCGTCGGCCTCGATTACGCTGTAGGGCGAGGTGGCGCTGAGCATCAGATTGCTGTCGTAGCCCTTGAGGATGCCGCCGAGGAAGGCGTTGCAGCCCACCGGGCCGCTGTGCAGCACGTGTGCCGCCATCGACGAGGTAGTCGTCTTGCCGTGAGTGCCCGAAAAACACAGGCCCTTGCTGCCGCGGGTCACCTGGCCGAGGACCCATGCGCGCTTGCGCACCTCGAAGCTGTTGTCGCGGAAGAAGGTCAGCGGCACATTGCTGTCGGGCACGGCCGGAGTGTATACCACCAGTGTACCCTCGGGGTCGCGGAAGGCCTCGGGAACGGCGTCCATGGAGTCGTCATAGCTCACGGCCGCACCTTCGGCGGCCAGTTCGGCGGTCAGGGCCGAGGGAGTGCGGTCGTAGCCGGCCACAGGTAGTCCGAGAGAGAGGTAATATCTTGCGAGAGCGGCCATGCCGATGCCGCCTACGCCTACAAAGTATACTCGTTTCATTTTATCAGTTCGTCTATGCAGTCCACAATTTTCTCGTCGCTGTCGCGCAGGGCCATTTCCAATATGTTGGCGCTCAGACCGGCCAGGGCGGCACGGTCGGTCGCGATGTCGCATATCTTTTTCCACAGCTGTTCCGGTGCGTCGGCGTCGAGCACCATGGCGGCGGCGCCGCGGTTGGCCAGTGCCTCGGCGTTGTGGCGCTGATGGTCTTCGGCGACATTGGGCGAGGGCACCAGAATGGCGGCTTTGCCGAGTATCTCGAGCTCGCTGATGGTACCGGCACCGGCACGCGACACCACAAGATCGGCGGCGCGGTAGGCCTGTGCCATATCGCTGATGAACTGAGATGCCTTCACCGACGAGGGGTGGGCCGTGTCCATGGCCCGTTTGCACCGCTCCCAGTCGGTTTTGCCGGTCTGCCACATTATCTGGAAGGGTACTTCGCCGGTAGCGTCGCTTTCGACGGCTTCGATCATCATGTTGTTGAGAGTGCGCGCGCCCAGACTGCCGCCCACCACGAGCACCAACGGGCGTGCCGGGTCGAATCCCATGGCCTTCTTGGCGTCTTCCTGAGTAGCCGAGAAGGCCGCCAGGGCCGGACGCACGGGATTGCCGGTGAGCACTATGCGGTCGGCGGGGAAGAAGCGCTCGGTGCCTTCGTAGGCTACGCATATGCGCCCGGCCTTGGGTGCAAGCATCTTGTTGGTGACGCCCGGATAGGAATTCTGCTCCTGCAGGAGTGTGGGCACGCCGGCTTTCTGGGCCGCCTTGAGGGTGGGACCGCTGGCGTAGCCGCCCACGCCGACGGCGATGTCGGGGCCGAACTCGCGCACTATCCGGCGCGCCTTGCGCATGCTTTTCCACAGCTGCCACAGCACCTTGAAGTTGCGCCACAGCCGTTTGCGGTCGAAGCCGCTCACCGGCAGCCCTACGATATTGTAGCCCGCGGCGGGTACGCGCTCCATCTCCATGCGGTTGTCGGCGCCTACGAAGAGTATTTCGGCGTCGGGGTGCCGGCGTTTCACAGCTGCCGCTATCGACAGCGCCGGGAATATGTGTCCGCCTGTACCTCCGCCGCTTATGAGCATGCGGAGCGGCTTTTTCGCTTCTTTCATCTTATTTGGGGTTAATTGAGTAATGAGTCTATGAAGTTAAGAGAACGGTCTTTGCACACGAGCTGTTATCTTAACTCTTTCAACTCAATACTTTTTCAACATCAGTTCATTAGTTCGACGTCTCGACCATGGCGGGATTGTCGCTGCGGGCGCTTTCGGGCAGGAGTTCGGCGTCGATGCGCTGGTCGGCTCCGGTGTCGGTGGCGCGGGCGGCATGGCGTGCGCAGCTCAGCATCACGCCGAAAGCCAGCGAAGTGGCAAGCACCGATATGCCGCCCTTGGATATCAGCGGCAGCGGCTGCCCCGATACCGGGAAAACTCCCGACACGATGGCCATGTGGAAGAGCGCCTGGAACACTATGGTGAAGGCGCATCCCATCACCAGCACGCCCGGCAGGGTCTGCTTGAAGCACATGGTGAGCTTGGCGCTTCGGCCCAGTATCCACAGATAGCATATGAGTATGCCCAGCCCGACGAAGAGACCCATCTCCTCGATGATGATGGCATAGATATAGTCGGAGAAGGCCAGAGGCAGACGCGCGTTCTCGCGCGAGCGGCCTATGCCTACGCCGGTGAGGCCGCCGTGGGCCTGCGCTATGTAGCTGAGTTGTTCCTGCTGGTTGTCGATAGAGAATTTGTCGAGATGCTTGTCGGCGCGGAAGTGACGCTTCACGCGCGCTTTCCATGTGGCGCCGCGTCCGTCGCCGCCCACATCTTCGGGATTCTCCTTGTTGAGGGTGTAGACCAGTTCCTGCTCGGGTGTGAGCTTGTCATCGGAGTGGCTCTGGGTCTTCCACAGGATGGCACCGGCACCGAGTACGGCCGTTATGCCGAGCGCTATGCCGAATTTCTTCCAGCCCATGCCGCCCACGAGCATCATCGAGAAGCCGATGGCTATGACCACGATGGTGTTCGACAGGCCCTGCGAGAACAGCAGCCCGGCACAGAAATAGAGAAATAGCATGCAGCATACGAAGCCCTTCATGGTGATGTCGCGCACGCCTTTCATCTGATTGCGGCTCAGAATCCAGGCCATGCCCAGGGCGGCGGCCAGTTTCATGAATTCGGCCGGCAGTACGGGTATGCCGCCGATGCGTATGGCACGGACGGCGCCGTTCATCTCCACGCCCACGAAGCGCACCGCTATCATAAGTCCCACACTGAAAAGCACATAGAGAGGTATGAGGGCGTAGACATAGCGGTAGTGTATCTTCTGTATCAGCAGCATGCACACCAGGCCGCCGATGATGAAGGCGCCGTGGCGCATGATGGGTCGGAAAATCTCGCCGTCGTCGACTTCCTGTATGGATGCCGAGAAGAGCTCTATTATGGCGATAATCACCAGGATTATGTACGTGCCCCAGAGGTGGTGGTCGGTGCGCACCTTGGCTTTGGCGGTCTGAACGGCACTTTCGTCGATTTCGGCTACAGCAGGCATAGCTTATTATTTATTAAAGTTTCGCAAGTTTTCAACTTGCTCATAGTTAAAAATATAGTTGAAAAAGTAAAAGGTATAAAAAGTTAAGATAATAGTTATAGGCGCTATTCTCTTAACTCTTTTAACTTTCTTAACTTTATAAACTTCAACTTGAGCTTGCGAAAGTTGAGTTAATTCTTAATTCTGAAGTTTTCGGACTGCGTCCTTGAACTGGCGGCCGCGGTCTTCGTAGCTCTTGAAGAGGTCGAAGCTTGCGCAGCAGGGCGACAGAAGCACCGTATCGCCTTCGCGGGCGAAGGAGCGGCATGCCTCGATGGCGTCGGCCAGTGTGTGGGTGTCGGCTATACGCTCCACGTGGGGCGCGAAGAAGTCGACTATCTTGGCGTTGTCGACCCCCATGGCCACTATGGCGGTCACTTTTTCCTTTACCAAAGGCAGTATCTCGGAGTAGTCGTTGCCCTTGTCCTTGCCGCCGAGGATGAGGACGGTCGGACCGGTCATGGCTTCGAGGGCATACCAGCACGAGTTGACGTTGGTGGCCTTCGAGTCGTTGATCCAGTGTACGCCGTCGATGTCGGCGACCGGCTCGAGGCGGTGTTCGACGCCGGAGAAGTCCTCGAGGGCGCGGCGGATATCGTCTTTGCGTATATCGAGCACACATGCCGACAGGCCGGCGGCCATGGAGTTGAACACGTTGTGAAGTCCGCTGAGGGCCAGGTCGGCGCGCGGCATGCTCATCGATGTGCCGGGAGTGTTGAATATCAGCTCGTTCTCAGCGTCGATATATGCCGCCGAACCTTCCTCGCGATGCTCCGAGAACGGCAGCATCGAAGCCTCGGTGGTGATGCGCTTGAGCTGTTCGCTGATCACGGGATCGTCTTTCCAGAATATGAAAACGTCCTGCGGAGTCATGTTCTGGAGGATGCGGAACTTGGCGTTGATATAGTTCTGCATCACATGCTCATAGCGGTCGAGGTGGTCGGGGGTGATATTGAGCAGCACGGCGATGTTGGCCTTGAATTCGTACATGTTGTCGAGCTGAAAGGAGCTCAGTTCCACCACATATACCTTGTGAGGGGCGCGCGCCACCTGGTAGGCCAGGCTGTGACCCACATTGCCTGCGAGGCCTGCGTCGATACCGGCGCCGGTGAGGATGTGGTGTATGAGCATGGTGGTGGTGGTTTTGCCGTTGCTGCCGGTGATGCATACCATCTTGGCGTCGGTATAGCGGCCGGCGAACTCTATTTCGCTGATTATGTGTATGTTCTTGGCTTTGGCTGCTTTGATTACCGGAGCATCGAGGGGTATGCCGGGGCTTTTCACTATTTCGTGGGCAGAGAGAATACGGTCGAGAGAGTGTGTGCCCTCCTCGAAGGCTATGCCTTCGGCCTCGAGTACGGCACGGTACTTGGGCGAGATAGTGCCCGAGTCGCTCAGAAACACGTCGAAACCTTTGTCCTTTGCCAGTATGGCGGCTCCGGTGCCGCTTTCGCCGGCACCGAGCACTACGAGACGTCGCTTGATTGTGTCCATTATCTGATTTTTAACGTTACGAATGTTATGGCGGCAAGAATGATGCCTATGATCCAGAAGCGGGTCACTATCTTGGACTCGGGGATGGCATGGAGGGGGCGCTGTATGAGGGCGTCGATACCCGCGTTGCCTTCTTTCTGGAAATGATGGTGCAGGGGCGTCATTTTGAATACGCGGCGGCCGCCCGTGCGCTTGAAGTATGCCACCTGTATTATCACCGAGAGATCTTCGATATAGAAAAGAGCGCAGAGCACCGGCAGCAGCAACTCCTTGTGGATGAGGATGGCGAAGACGGCTATGACGCCGCCGAGGGTGAGACTGCCGGTATCGCCCATGAATACCTGCGCCGGCGAGGCGTTGTACCACAGGAAGCCTATGAGGGCGCCCACGAAGGCCGCCATGTAGACCACCAGTTCCTCGCTGCCGGGCACATACATTATATTAAGGTATGAGGAGTAGATGAGGTTGCCGCCGAGATAGGCCATGACGGCCAGGGCGACGCCCGCTATGGCCGACAGACCGGCCGTCATGCCGTCGAGGCCGTCGTTGAGATTGGCGCCGTTGCTGGTGGCGGTGACCATGAACACCGTCAGCAGGAAGAACACTATCCAGCCGCCGGTTTCGGCGTGCGCGCCCATCCAGGCGGTGAGCCACGAGTAGTTGAAGTTGTTGTTCTTCACAAACGGTATGGTTGTCTGTGGCGATTTCGTCACTTCGTTGCCGTAGACCACTTCCTCTACCCGGTGTGTGTCGCTGCTTATTATCTCGCTGTTCTCCACGAGCACCATGTCGGGGCTGCCGTACATCACCGCGGCCACTATCACGGCTATGCCTATCTGGCCTACGATCTTGTATTTGCCTTTGATGCCGTCCTTGTTGTGCTTGCGCAGCTTCATGTAGTCGTCGATAAATCCGATGGAGCCAAGCCATACCGAGGCAAGCAGCATGAGCAGCATGTAGAGGTTGGTGAGGTTGCCCACAAGCAGGCAGGGCAGCACTATCGACAGTATGATGATCACACCGCCCATAGTAGGGGTACCCGTCTTCTTCATCTGGCCTTCGAGGTCGAGGTCGCGCACTATCTCGCCTATCTGCATGCGCTGCAGGCGGTGGATTATATTCTTGCCTACGAATATGGCCAGCAGCAGCGCCAGTACGAAAGCCGCACCCGAGCGGAAGGTGATATAGTTCATCAGGCGTGCGCCGGGGAAGCCTGAATCCTGTAGAAGGGAAAATATATAGTAAAGCAAAACAGTCGGATATTAAGGTTTTTGAATGTTTTGGAGAGCGGAGGCCACTTCTTCGCGGTCGTCGAAGTGGATTGTGCCCGAAGCGAGCACCTGAGTGGTTTCGTGTCCTTTGCCGGCCACGAGGATGATGTCGCCGGGTTCGGCCATGCCGACGGCGGCCTTTATGGCCTCGCGGCGGTCGATGTAGCAGTGGGTCTTGCCTTTCTCGTATTCGTCGAGTCCTGCGAGCATGTCGTCGATAATGGCCTGCGGATCTTCGGAGCGCGGGTTGTCCGATGTTATCACCAGTATGTCGGAGCGTTCGGCGGCCGCCTTGGCCATCTGAGGGCGCTTGCCGTGGTCGCGGTCGCCGCCGCAGCCGCACACGGTGATCACCGACGCTCCCTCGGGCAGCACGTCGCGGATGGTGTCGAGCACGTTGATGAGGGCGTCGGGGGTGTGGGCGTAGTCCACGATGGCGGTTATGCCGTTTTCGGAGCGGAAGGGCTGGAAGCGGCCGGCCACAGGGTGCAGACGGCTCATGAGCACGCCGGCTTCGTCGCGGGGCACACCAAGGAGTACGGCGGCACCGTAGACTGCGGCCAGATTGGAGGCGTTGAAGCTGCCGGTGAAGAATGTCTCGACCTCGCGGCCGTCGAAATCGAGGAGCATGCCGTCGATGCGGTCTTCGATCACACGGACGTGGAAGTCGGCGGCGTCGCGCACCGAGTAGAATGCCCGCGGCCGTGCGGCGGTGTTCTGAAGCATCACGGCGCCGTTGCGGTCATCGGCGTTGCTGAGGGCGAAAGCGTCGGAGGGCAGCATGTCGAAGAACGATTTCTTTGCCTTCAGATATGCATCGAAAGTCTTGTGGTAGTCGAGATGGTCGCGCGTGAGGTTGGTGAAGATACCGCCGGCGAAATTGAGACCGGCGATACGGTGCTGGTCGGCGGCATGGCTGCTCACCTCCATTGCGGCGAAGGTGCAGCCGGCGTCGGCCATGCGGCGCAGGCAGGCGTTGAGCAGTATGGGGTCGGGGGTGGTGTGGTCGGCGGGGTATTCCTCGCCGTCGATTTTTATGGCCACGGTGGATATGAGACCGGCTTTTTCGCCGCGCAGGCGTGCCATGTCGTAGAGCAGGGTGGCGATGGTGGTCTTGCCGTTGGTCCCGGTGACGCCTACCAGACGGAGCTCGTCGGATGGCTCGCCGTAGTATCGCGATGCCATGCGTCCGAGGGCCGCGCGGGTGTCGGACACTCGTGCGAAAAGCACGCCGCCCGGCATGTCGGCGGGGAACTCCTCGAGCACCACCACTGCGGCGCCTGCCTCTATGGCTTTGGCTATGAAGCGGTGACCGTCGACGGCCACGCCGCGCACGGCCACGAAGATGCCGCCCGGTACCACGGCGCGCGAGTCGGCGGTGAGGACAGTGGCGTCGGTAACATCGGTGGCGCCACGGCGCTCGAGCACATCGGCGGCGTCGAGTATGGTGTCGACAGCCGTTGCTACAGGTCGCGTATTTTCGAGTATTTCTTTCATTGTCATTCTATATTCATATCTGTCAGTCGTACTGCAGCTTGAGTTCTACTTTCGACCCCGGTCCGGCGGGTGTGCCGGCCGGCGGCTCCTGATGAGCCACATAGCCTATGCCCTGGAACTTAACGCTGTAGCCGGCGCTTTCGAGCCGGGTAAGGGCCTCGCGCAGACTCACGCCGCACACATCGGGCACACAGCCTTCCACGCGGTCGCCGGGGCGCCGTATGGCACGCGAGTCGCCCAGGTGGAGGTCGGCGTGCAGGGTGGCGTTGCGGCGGCTGTTGAACGACGAGTAGACCGTCGGGCCGGCGGCGCTTTTTTGGCCGCCCTCGAAACCGGGGTCTTCTTCGAGCATGCCGCGGGCATACATCTTGAGGGCCACGTTCTTGAGCACGGTACCCGACGAGAGGGCCGGGCCGCGGTAGGGCACCTTGGGGTCATTTATAACAACTATACAGGTATATTTGGGTTTGTCGTAGGGGAAGAAACCGCAGAATGTCACGCGGTAGTGGCCTTCGAGATAGCCGCCCTTGAAGGGGGTGAGCTGGATGGGTTTGCCGTCCTTGTCGACTCGCGGACGCTTGTCTTCTTTGGCGATTTTGCAGGTGCCGGTCTTTCCGGCGATTTCCACGATATCGCTCTTGAGAGCCTTTGCCGTGCCGCCCTGTTCCCACACCACGCCGCGCATCATCTTGCGGAGCGTGGCGGCGTTTTCGCTCGACAGGATGCGCTCGCGCACATACGATACGTCGACAGCAGAGTCGCGGCCGTCGGGCGAACGCAGGCTCTTGACCAGTCGTGGGCGCACGAAGCAGCCGTCGTTGGCAACGGCGTTATAGAAGGCGCATGTGTAGAGCGGCGGTATCATGGTGCTGTAGCCGAACACCATGCGCGACAGTGACAGGCGTCCGCCCACATTGTTCTGCAGCTTGGGGAAGTAGGGTGTGCGCTCGCGGGCGATGCCGGTGCTGAGTTTGTCGAAGAATCCCATCTCGGCGAGGTCGGCGCGGAAGCGGTTGGGATCGCCTTCGTAGTGTGGCATGGTAAGCTTCACCATGCCTATGTTCGACGAATACTCGATGAAACGGCTTATGGGCAGCGAGCCCGGCGAGTGTGTGTCGGATATGGGCTTGCGGCCCAGGTATGCGAAGGAGCGGCCTATGGAGTACTCGCGGCTCACTGGCTTGGCGAAACCCTTCTCCAGAGCCACGGCCATGGTCATGACCTTCATTACCGAGCCCGGCTCATAGGCCTCGACGGCGCGGTTGAGGGCTTCGATGTAGCGGGGTGTCACCGAGTTGGTGTCGCGCTCGAGGTTCGACATCGCCTTGATGTCGCCGGTGGCCACTTCCATTATCATGGCGGTGCCCCAGTCGGCCTTGGCGAGCATCAGCATTTCGCCGAGCTCGCTCTCGAGTATATCCTGCATGGTGATGTCGATGGTGGTGGTGACGTCGTAGCCGTCGATAGCCGGCACTTCGACGTCGTAGCGGGCTCCGCGGGTAAAGAGCTTCTTGCGCTCGAGGCCGGGAATGCCGTAGAGCAGGCTGTCGAGAGCGCGCTCGAGGCCCGAGCGGCCATGCACCTCGGGGCTTTCCTCGGTCTGGCCCACACGGCCGATGCTCATACGCGCCATTTTGCCGAAAGGATAGGAGCGTTTCATCACCTTGTCGACCTTGAGACCGGTCTTGTTGCAGTTGGGGCTGCTGCGGAAGAAAGGCAGTTTTTTGATTTTTTTCACCATCTCCTCGGGCACGCCCTTGACTATGACGAAGTTGCGGGTGCGCTTCGACTTGGTGCTGTCGATAGCCGCGCGAAGACGGGTGTCCCACTCGGTGCTGTCGCGTTTGCCCGGTATCAGACGTGCGAGTGCTCCGGCGAGCTGAGGTATGGTGTCATGATAGCCTACGATGTCGAAGCGCGTGGCCCGGAAATCGATCATCACGTTGAAGTAGTAGAGATTGGTGGCCAGTATGCTGCCGTCGGCGGCGAGGATTTCGCCGCGGGTGGGCACGATGATGTTGGAGTCGCGCAGGGTGGAGGCGCCCATGGCGTTCCAGGCCTTGGCGTTGACCACGGTGGTGCGCACGAGCATGAACGATATGCACAGCGCTATGAACACTGTGATGGCGAAAATGATGCCGAATCGGCCCACGACATATCTGTTTCGCGAGCCGGGCACATTGCGGTTTTTCTTCTGGGGAGACGAGGCGGACGGCATACCTGATGTTTTTTGATAGGATTGGATTCTGTTATTCGGCGTCGAGCTGTAGTACCTGCGGACGTGCGTCGGGGATAGTGAGGCCGAGTTTGAGCGAGTCGACAAGGTGCATCATTGCCGATTCGCGTGTGAGCGTCATGTAGAGCGAGCGCTCCTTCTGTTTCTCGGTGCTCATGACGTTTATCTGGTTCTTGAGGGAATGGATGGTGTTCTGGTCGGTGGCGCACTCGAACCGCGCGGCAATGAAGGCCACGCACGCTATGACGGTGAATGCCGTGGCGAAGAAGTGCCGCTTGAAGAATTTGCTCGACACTGCATCGCCCTGCATAAGTACCTTTATGCCTTTGCCGGTCTTGTAGGCTGCTTTTCTGATGTTCATGATTGCGCTGTGATGAGGAGGATTATATTTTTTCGGCTACGCGCAGACGGGCCGAGCGTGCGCGCGGATTGCGCTCGATTTCGGCTTCGGTTGGCACCACCGGTTTGCCTACGGGGCGCAGAGGAGCCTCGGTGCGGCCGAAGAGGTCTTTCTCGGCTTCACCGCCGATACGGCCGCTGCGCATGAAGTTTTTGACCATGCGGTCTTCGAGCGAGTGATATGTGATGATGGCCAGACGTCCGCCGGGGCGCAGTTCTACCGCTGCCTGACGCAGGAATGCCTCGAGGGCTTCCATCTCGCCGTTGACCTCTATGCGGAGGGCCTGGAATATCTGGGCCAGCTCTTTCTTGGCGCGTGCGGGGTTGAGCATGGGCTCGGCAATGGCGGCAAGCTGTCCGGTGGTGGCGACACCGCCGTTGGCCCGGGCCTTTACTATCGCCGCTGCCAGACGCCGCGCCTGCCGGAACTCGCCGTAGACCTTGAAGAGCATGGTCAGGCGCTCTTCGGTGGCGGTGGCAAGGAGCTCGGCGGCGGTGATGCCTCCGGCGCGGTTCATGCGCATGTCGAGCGGAGCGTCGGCGCGAAACGAGAATCCGCGCGAAGCGTCGTCGAAATGGTGCGACGATACACCCAGGTCGCCAAGGATGCCGTCGATGCGGCCCGAGCAGCCGAAATACCGCAGATAGTTGGTGAGATAGCGGAAGTCGCCGTGCACGGCCGTGAAGCACGGATGTGCGAAGGCATGGGCGATGGCGTCGCTGTCGCGGTCGAGCGAATAGAGGTGTCCGTCGCCCGACAGTCGCTCGGCTATGGCATGCGAATGGCCGCCGCCACCGAGGGTGACGTCGACGTATATGCCGCAAGGCTTTATGTCGAGAGCTTCCAGGCTTTCGCCCAGCAATGCCGGAGTGTGATAAGTATCTTGAGCCATAGTGGATTACGGCCCACAGGAAAGAGCCGCTCTTAGAAAGCCCAAAATTAATGATTTTTAGTCATAAGTTTACAATTCCAAACAGCAAAATTTCTTACAATCACACTAAAAGTTATCAACATCAGCTCCGAAGCATTTCGGGCGCGATTTACAATTGCAAATTTCAGGAGCTTGCCAAACAAAAAAGACGCCGTGCAGGCGCCTTTTTTTTGTAGTGTCAGCGAGGACCGCCGGGACCGCGGTGACGCCCCATTCCGGGAGGCGGCCCCATGGGACCGCGCTCATCGAAGTTGCGGTCGCGGGGCTGCTCGCCCTTGCCGAAGGTGGTGAATTTGTAGCTTACGGTCATCATCACGTAGCGTCCGAGCGAGTTGTAGCGCGCAGTCTCGGTGTAGTTACCGGGCGAGGTCATGCGCACACGGTCGCTCTGGCCCAGTATGTCGTAGGCCTTGAGAGTGATGGCGGCGTTACGTCCGCGCAGGAACTGATAGGATATCGACGCGTTCCACAGCCATGTGCGGGTGTCAAAGCCGTTAGCGTAGCCTTTCGTGGCGCTGTAGTTTATGTCGGAGCTGAGGACGAGGCCGAAGGGAGCTGTATAGGTACCGTAGAAGGAGCCGCCGTAGCTGTGGACGTCGGTGTCATTGCTGTCGCCGTTTTTCGATATTTGTTTGATGCTGTTGCGTGTGCTCTGGAAGGAGTAGCGGGGCCGGATCTCGAGTTCGACGTACTCTGGGCGCCATGCGAAGCCGAGGCTTTCGCTGACGCTGAATGCACCGGTGTGGTTGCGCTCGCCGTTGTTGAAGCCCACGTTGTGGTTGTAGTTGAGGAAGATGTGGTTGTTGAAGGTGAAAGCCTTGTTGCGCAGCGGGAAGGATATCATGTTCATGCCGCGGATATTCCACACGCCGTTGACGTTTTCGTAGGTTGTCACCTGGCCGCCGATCTCCTCGTTGAAGGTCATGCGCGACACGATGGAGTTCTGCACCACCTGAGCGTCGACCATCGCCATGATGGAGCGCTGCTTGTCCTGATTGAAGTCCTGGAAACGCAGACGTACGTTGTGGCTGAACGACGGATCGAGGTTCGGGTTACCGATAACCACGCGGAGAGGATCGGAGTAGTCGGCCACGGGCTGCAGCTGATTCATCGAGGGCTGCGAGGAGCGGCCGTTGTAGTCGAGGGTGAGGCTGCGGCTCTTGCTGAAGCGCATGCGGTAGCGCAGGAAAGGCGCGTAGTTGAACACGCTTCGGCGGGGTATGTCCTTGGAGTGGTCTATGAGATTGATGGACTTCGATGTCTGCGGTACCAGCGAGATACCTGCGTTGAGCTGTCCCTTCTTGCTTACATGGCGGTAGCCCAGGCGGATATCCTGGCTCATGTAGTCGTTGCGGAAGCGGTTCGAAAGGTCTTCGTTGAACACCAGTTCGGGGTCGATCACCGGCTCGCCCTCCCAGCCGTCGGGGAAGGACACGGGGTGGTCGTAGGTCAGTTTGTCGGCATTGTTCCAGCGGTAGGAGAAGCTGTAGGCCAGCGTAAGGAAGTGGCCGTTCTTGGCATTGCCCAGGGGCTCGGTCCAGCTCAGGCGAGTGTTGATGCTGTTGCTCCAGGTATGGTTGTCGGCCCACTGGTCGTAGAGGTCGATGGAGTCGTTGAACTGGAAGAATTTATTCCACGAATAGCTGTCCGATTTCTCGCGCACGTTGCTCATGCGGTAGTTGGCGAAAACCGAGAACGAACGGCCGGGCTTGGAGCGGAATTTATGGTTGTATATCAGTCGGCCGCCGAATTCGAACGAGTTGCCTTTCGATAAGTCGCGGTTGAGGCTGCGGTTGACGTCGGTGGCGAAATTGCCGCGGTATACGGCGCTGGTGTCGATGCTCGACGAGTTGTTGTAGTTCAGCGATATGTTGGGCCGGAACTCGAAGGTGTTGAACGAGTCGGGGTTCCACTGCACGCGGAAGTCGGCGCGTACGTTGTGGCCTTTGTCGCGGCTGTATTTCTGCGATCGTGTCTGCTGGTCGACGCCGCCGTTGTACACGCGTTCCGACGATGTGCGGGTGTCGCGGTCGGTGTGGCTGTACATTATGTCGCCGCCGACACGGAATATCTCTTCCTTGCCCACATTGAAGTTGAGGCCCAGCGACTGTGCCGAGGTGATGCCGTTGGCGCCTCCGAAGCGCATGAACCGTCCGCTGGCTCCGTCGGCGAAGCCGGGCTCGTTGATGTTGTTTGCCGAGCCGAGGAAGGTGAGCTGGTTGCCGTTCCAGAAGCGGTTGACTATGAATCCGCCCTTGTAGCGCTGGTCGGTGCCGTAGCCGGCTTCGGCGTTGCCGAACCATCCGTTGGCCATGCCTTTCTTGACGGTGAGGTTGATCACGGTCTCTTCTTCACCGTCGTCCACGCCCGTGAGGCGTGCCAGATCGCTCTTGCGGTCGACCACCTGCAGCTTCTCGACCATGTTGACAGGCAGATTGCGCGACGCCACCGTAGGGTCGTCGCTGAAAAATTCCTTGCCGTCGACCAGGATTTTGGTCACCTCCTTGCCGTTGGCGGTGATTTTGCCGTCGGAGCTTACCTCGACGCCGGGCAGGCGCTTGAGCAGGTCCTCGACCACGGCGTTGGGCTGTGTCTTATAGGATTCGGCTGAAAATTCCACGGTGTCCTCCATCACCTTCACCGGGGTGCGTATGCCTGTCACGGTGGCTTCTTTGAGCGCGATGGCGCTCTCGGAGAGGGCAAACTGCTTCAGGCGCATGTCGGCTGCGGTCATGGTGATGTTGCGCGTCTCGGGTGCGAAACCCACATACGATGCCTCCACAATATATTTGCCGGCCTTGAGACCGTCGATGGCGAAAGCGCCCGATGTGTTGGTAACGGCGGCTTTTACCAGTGCCGAGTCGGATGCCGCCAGCACGCGCACCGAGGCTTGTATCAGCGCTTCGCCCGTGCCTGCCTCCACGACAGTGCCGCGGAGCACGCCTGCGCTCAGGGCCTGGACGGCCATGAGCACTGCCATGGCCAGGACATAGATTTTCTTGGAATACCTGATTTTTATCATAAGATTACGTTTTTCACTCTACAAAGGTAGGAAGAACGCATGCGGCCGCCAACACGGCCTCTACAAACCATACTTTTTTATCGACAAAGCCCCCCTTTGCCCACGATGAAACAGCCGTGAGCACCCCTGTGCGGGGCGTCAGCCGTTGATGTTCTGGTCGAATTCGGCCAGAATCCTGTTCAGTTCCTCCTCTGTGCGGGTGAGGCGCGAGCGGCATTCGGCCAGAAGTGTGGCGGCGCGGCGTGTGCGCTCGGCCAGGGTGTCGATGTCGCTGTTGTCGGCGCGGAGCTGCCCGAGTATTTTCTCGAGCTCGGCGAGTGCCTGCGAATAACTTAACTGTGTGTTTTCCATCTCTATGACTGTCAATTGTTTATTGTAGACTTGCTGGTGCGGCCGCCGGCAAAGGTGGTGGTTATGACAGTGCCGGGGGCGAGTGGGTCGGCGGCGGTGACGGCGTGGCCGTCGACACGTGTTATGGTGTAGCCGCGGCGCAGTGTGGCCTCGGGCGAAAGTGTGTCCAGAAGCACTCCGAGGGCGCCAAGGCGCTCGTTGGCGCGTGCGAAGGTGCTGCGCACGGCGGCCGTGATGGCGGCCGGTATCTCGGGGCCGAGACGCTGACGGTTGCGCTCGACTATGCTGCGTGCGAGCGCGGGAATGGAGCCCTGGTAGTAGGCGAGCTGCTGTCGCTGCCCGGCAATGCGGTCTTTCACCAGTGTGAGGATGGCGTCGCCGGTGGCGCGGAGACGCTCGTAGGCGTTCGATGCCATGCCGATGAGGGCTTCGGCTGCCGCTGTCGGTGTCTTGACGCGTGTATTGGCGACATAGTCGAGCACGGTGACGTCGCGCTCGTGCCCTATGCCCACTATCACCGGCAGCGGGAACTGGGCTACGTTCGAGGCCAGGGTATAGTCGTCGAATGAAGCGAGGTCGCTCACGGCACCGCCGCCGCGTATCAGCACCACGCAGTCGAACTCGCCGTCGCGTGCCGCAATGGCCTCGAGGGCCGCGACCACGCTCGGCACCGTGCGCTCGCCCTGCATGGTGGCTTCGAACAGCTCGGTGTGAAAACGCAGGCGCAGAGGGTTGCCGTGAAGGTGCTTCATGAAGTCGCCGTAGCCGGCGGCACCGCGGGCCGACACTATGGCCACGCGCACCGGCAGCTGCGGCCAGGGCAGATTGCGGTTCATGTCGAAGACGCCTTCGGCACGCAGGCGCGCTATGATCTCGTTGCGGCGGCGTGCGAGGTCGCCGACGGTGTAGTCGGGGTTGATGTCGGTTATTACCAGCGACATGCCGTATACCGGGTGGTAGTTGGCGTTGACGCGGGCCATTATCTTCATGTCGGAGCGCAGCCGCGTGCCGGTGGCCGCGTAGAATATCGCTCCGAGGCGCTGATAGGACGAGGCCCACATCACGGCACGGCTTTTGGCCAGCGGAGTGCCGGTACGCTCGTCTTTCTGCACCAGTTCCATGTAGCAGTGGCCTCCCGAGGAGCGCAGGTCGGAGGTCTCGGCCGTTATCCACACGCCCTGCAGGCCCGGAGTAACGGCGATGGCCGATGTCACACGCCGGTTAAGCTCCAGCAGTGTGATGGATTGTATCTCTGTCATTGGGCTTCGACAAAGCGGCCTTTGGCAAGGCGCATTTTTATGTTGGACCGCAGCATTTTGAGTTCCTCGGGACGGTCGGCGTCGGTGTAGTATGCCGGTGTGGTGTCGGTGAAGCGGAAGGTTCCGGCTTCGGGCTCATACTCGGCCCGTACGAAGAGGCATTCGGGCATGTCGGCCTTGAGCGCTTCCTTGCGGCGCGCCGGGTCGGCAAACTGGGCCACGCCGGGCATCGCCGGAGCCGGAAGCTCTTTCCAGTCGGCGGCGCGGTACAGGCGTATGCCGCTGTCGGCCACCGGCGTGAGGACGGTTTCGACCACCGCCACCACTGTGTCGCGGCCCGCGGGAATGACGGCAAGCTGCACCGAGGCGTCGCGGCTCATTTCCACCGTTATGGCGTTGTCGGCGAGGGCCGTTATGCGCGAGCGGCCGCCCAGACTGTTGTTCGACGGCGTGGACATGTGGCTGTTGAAGTAGTCGAGCATGTCGAGGCGTGTGTTGGGCGGCAGCAGCGGCAGCACTGTCGCGGGCGCCTGGGCGAAGAAGTCGGCTGCGGTGCGGGCTGCGGCCGTAAGCGATGCGGCCGCGGCGAGCAGGAGTATGAGTACTTTGAGTTTCAATGCTTATATTTTTTTGTCTTGGTCTTGCGTTCGGAGGTGTGGGCGTAGTCGCGGTCGGGGTCGGCGATTTCGCTGTACACGCGTTTGCCGAAGAATTCGAGGCCTTTCAGAGCGGCCACCACGCGCTTGGCGTCGGCTTTCCTGACATCGAAGAGCGAGTAGGACGGCAAGAGATCGATACGGCCCACGTCGACACGGCGTCCCTCGACATTCTTGTTGAGCATGTCGATGACGTTTCCGGCATAGAATCCGTCGGCCTTGCCAAGATTCACATATATGCGGGTCATGCCGCGCTCGGCCGTGCGGCGGTCTTTCTCGCGGTCGGTGGGATGCTCCTTGCTTCCGCGCTCCTTGCTCTTTTTCTCTTTGGCGGGTTTTTCGTCGATGAAGTCGATGGACGGAGCGTCTTTGTAGTAGTCGAGAAGACGGTTGAATTCGAGCGAGAGCACGCGTTTGAGCAGGTCTTCGGTCGATAGCCACGACAGCTTCTTGAGCACGCCGGGCAGATAGCGGTTTATCTCTTCGTCGTTGACCTCGACGCGCTCGAGGCGGTCGGCGAGGTTGTAGAGCTGCTTCTCGATGATGTGCTCGGGCGTGGGCACGTCCTTGCGCTCGAATTTTTTGCCGATTATGCGCTCGATTTCGCGAAGCTTGCCTTTCTCGCGCGAGTGGATGATGGCTATCGACACGCCTGTCTTGCCGGCACGGCCGGTGCGGCCCGAGCGGTGGGTGTAGACTGCCGTATCGTCGGGCAGACCGTAGTTTATGACGTGGGTGAGGTCGTCGACATCGAGACCGCGGGCGGCCACGTCGGTGGCCACGAGCAGTGTTATGACACGGTCGCGGAATTTCTTCATCACAATGTCGCGCTGCTGCTGGCTGAGATCGCCGTGGAGGGCGTCGGCGTTGTAGCCGTCGGCAATAAGGTGGTCGGCGATTTCCTGAGTGTCGCGGCGGGTGCGGCAGAATATGATGGCGTAGATGTTGGGATTGTTGTCGGCTATGCGCTTAAGGGCGAGGTATTTGTCGCGGGCGTTGACCATATAGTATATGTGCCGCACGTTTTTGGCGCCCTCGTTGCGGGTGCCTATGACTATCTCCTCGGGATTGGTCATGAAGCGCTTGGCGATTTTTGCCACTTCGGCCGGCATGGTGGCCGAGAAAAGTAGCATCTTGCGGTCGTCGGGCACGTGCGAGAGGATGTCGTTGATGGAGTCGACAAAGCCCATGTTGAGCATTTCGTCGGCTTCGTCGAGTACCACGGTGTGCACGTGTTCGAGCTTCACCACACCTCTGTTTATGAGGTCGATGAGTCGGCCCGGAGTGGCGACTATGATCTGTACGCCCTTGCGCAGGGCGCGTATCTGGCTCTCGATGCTCGAGCCGCCGTAGACGGGCAGTATCTCGAGGTCGGGAACATACTTGGAGAAGTCGGCCAGATCGCCGGCTATCTGCAGGCACAGTTCGCGTGTGGGGGCCAGCACCAGAGCCTGAGGCTCGTTGCGGCTGAGGTCGACACGCTGTATCAGAGGCAGCCCGAAGGCCGCTGTCTTGCCGGTACCGGTCTGTGCGAGGGCCACAAGATCGTGGTCTCCGCCAAGCAGCACGGGTATCACTTTTTCCTGCACGGGCATGGGATTTTCGAATCCCATTTCGGCAATGCCCTTGAGCAGGTCGGGGCGCACGCCTAATTCTTCGAAATTCAGCATAAAAATAGTTTAAAAATGCGGCCACAGGCCTGAGCCTGTGGCGCGTACAGAGAGGCTTTGGTATATAAACGCTTAAGGAGTGCGCTTTGTTGGCGATCAGTTGTCGGAGTGCTCGCGCAGCAGTGCCGCGGCCCGCTCTGCGTCGGCTTCGGCGACGTAGAGTCGCACGGGCGCCCATGTCGAGCCGGCGCCATAGAGTGTGGCCATGGCATCGTCGACCACATTGCAGCTTATGCCGTTGTTTTCGAGCATTCCGGCTGCTATGGAAGCCTCGCGGGCATTGGAGAATTCGGCTACTACGACCATTTTACCGTTCATTTTGCTATGATCAGGAAATATTGTTTTTTGCCTTTCTGCACTATTATGTATTTGCCGTCGAGAAGCATGTCGGCCGAAGCGGCGATCTGCGGGTCGGCTACCTTTTCCTTGTTGATGGAGAAGCCGCCGCCCTGCACGAGCTTGCGCATCTCGGCCTTGGAGGGGAATACGGGGGCTTTTTCGGTGAGGAGGTCGGCCATACGCATGCCGCTCTCGATGTCGGCGCGGCTTACCTCGAAGGTGGGCACGCCGTCGAACACGTCGAGCAGCGTGGCTTCGTCGAGCTTGCGGAGAGCGTCGGCGGCCTTGTTGCTGAAGAGAATCTGCGATGCCTCCACGGCAGCCTCGTAGTCGGCGGCAGAGTGCACCATGGTGGTAATCTCCTGGGCCAGGCGCTTCTGGAGGGGGCGGCGTCCGGGGTCTTCGGCCTGTTCGGCAACCAGAGCCTCTATCTCCTCGCGCGAGAGGGCGGTGAAGATCTTGATATATTTTTCGGCGTCGGCGTCGGAGACGTTGAGCCAGAACTGATAGAACTTATAGGGCGATGTGCGCGCCGGGTCGAGCCACACGTTGCCGCTCTCGGTCTTGCCGAATTTGCCGCCGTCGGCCTTGGTGATGAGGGGGCAGGTGAGGGCGAAAGCATCGTCCTTGCCTTCCATGCGGCGGATAAGTTCGGTGCCGGTGGTCATGTTGCCCCACTGGTCGGAGCCGCCAAGCTGCAGACGGCAGCCTTTTTCCTTGTAGAGGTGCAGGAAGTCGTAGCCCTGGAGGAGCTGATAGGAGAATTCGGTGAACGACATGCCTTCGCGGCTTTCGCCCGAGAGGCGTTTCTTTACCGAGTCCTTGGCCATCATGTAGTTGACGGTGATGTGTTTGCCCACGTCGCGGATAAAGTCGAGGAAGGAGAACTGCTTCATCCAGTCGTAGTTGTTGACGAGTTCGGCGGCATTGGGCGCGTCGGAGTCGAAATCGAGGAATTTTGCCAGCTGGGCCTTGATGGCTTCCTGGTTGTGACGGAGTGTCTTTTCGTCGATAAGCTTGCGCTCCTGACTCTTCATCGAGGGGTCGCCGATCATGCCGGTGGCACCGCCTACCAGTGCTATGGGCTTGTGGCCCGCACGCTGGAAGTGTTTGAGCATCATCACGCCCACGAGGTGGCCTATGTGGAGGCTGTCGGCAGTGGGGTCGATGCCGAGATAGGCCGTAGCCATGCCCTCGGCAAGCATTTTATCTGTTCCGGGCATGACTGTGTGGATCATGCCGCGCCATGTGAGTTCTTCTATAAAATCCATCGGAGTAGGATGCTATGAGATTAGGAGGTTAGGATGTTAGGAAATTAGGAAGATAGGAAGAGAGGAGTTGAAAATATCAGAATTCGGCGAAAGCGAGGGGGAGAAGCGACTGCACCGAGGGGAGGCGGTAGATGGTCTCGGCGCCTGCGAGGAGCACGGGCACATGATGTCCCGACAGTTTCTCATACTCCAGCAGAGCCTGGCGGCATGCGCCGCACGGTGCCGTGGGGTGTGCGGTGGGGCGGCCGTCGGTACCTGTGGCGGCGATGGCTATCATCTCGAAAGGTACACCCGGATAGTTTGCACCGGCCCAATAGCAGGCCGAACGTTCGGCGCATGTGCCCGAGGGAAATGCCGCGTTCTCCTGGTTGGCACCGGTGGCGATTTCGCCGTTGGCCAGCAGAATGGCGGCGCCTACGTGGAAATTGCTGTAGGGAGCGTAGGAACCGTCGACGGCTTTGCGGGCCAGGTCGACAAGGCGACGCTCGGTCTCGCTCAGTTCGCTGTAGTCCTTGGCGGTTACCGGTACTATAATTTCTATATCTTTCATTGTCACATATATTTTTGCAAAAATAGCTCTTTTTCCCTTATCGGCCAAATTTCGATGTTTGGGTAAAACCAAATTTTATATATGAATGTTCCTGCAATATCGGAATAATGTGTATCTTTGCAGAAACAAGCCATTTATGTGTAGCCGTCAACAATGTATATCGCTCCATACTGATGCCGCGCCTTTTATAAGAAATGAGTTCGGGGTGCGTTCGTTGCGTCTGTTTGGTTCGATGGCCCGTGGCGACAATCATTCTGACAGCGATGTCGATCTGTGCGTTGATATGCCACCAAAAGCATTTAAGCTATTATCCCTGAAAGTTTATCTACAGGATCTTCTTGGGATGGCGGTCGATTTGGTTCGTATGACTCCACATCTGGACAACTTCCTTTTAACCGAAATCGAGCGCGATGGAATCTGCATCTTCAGCCAATCAGCTGAATAATATGATTTTTACACAGACCACGTAGTGGTCGGAGAAGTTAGACTCTTAACTCGGGCCTAACATCTTTAACCACTACGTGTTTTTCTTCTGTGTTGCTGACGGCGGTGTCAGAGGGCGCGGAGGGCGGAGAGGACGGCGTCTGGGTCTTCGGCGTTGATGCGTCTGTGGACGAGACGGCCCTCGCTGTCGTAGAGGGCGGTGTGGGGTACAGTGAGATAGCCTTTGGCGTTGCCGTAGGTTTTGTAGACGTCCGGGCCCAGTTCTTCCGATACTATCACATGGTGGCCGAGGAGATTGTAATATCCTGCGAGTTTGCGAACCTGGACAATGGCATTCGTATCGTTATCGATTGATATGTAGAGAAGGACGATGCCGTGTTCGCGGGCATAGTCCTGAATCGGTTTGATTTTTGTAAAGCTCTCGCGGCACGGACCGCACCATGTTGCCCATACGTCGACAAGCACGGGTTGGCCTTTGAAGCGGGCAATAAGAGCGTCGACAGTCGGGGTCTCGGCAGCGTCGATGAATACGATGTCGGGATTGTCGACGGCGGCATTTGCACGGCGGTAATCGGCCATGTCGCTTTCGATTATGGGCCGGAAAGCGCTTTCGGGATATGCGGCAAGGAAATCGGCCGCAAGACTATCGATGCCTTCGGTGAACTGCGACTGTGTCACGTCGGCGTGTATGATGTCGGCAAGAAGTGTCTCGCGGTTCTTGCCGGTGTAATTGGCCTTGTAGTAATCGTATTTCATTTTTTTGTACTCCGGTTGCTGTATGGCCCGCAATTCCTCCTGAGTCATACTGCGCTCCTTAAGTAGAGCTCTGGCAAACGCCTCATTAGCCACACTCGGAAAATGTCCTGACAGGGAATTATATGGGTCATCAAGAGCGGCCCACTCCTTCATCTCGGCTTCGGCTGCCGCCCAGTCGTTGCCGTTGTAGCGGTAGGATACAGAGTTCCAGAATTTGCAGATGCTCAGTGCCAGGTCCTGACGTAGAGCCTTTTTCATGGGAGCCGGAAGGTCGGCGAACAGTGTGCACACACTGTCGGCGTATTGAATCAGTTTGGCTTTTACTGATGCCGCAATGCTGTCGCCGCGAATACCCGACGAGTCGTCTTTCCGTGTGAGATAATTCCAATAGTATTTGTTATAGCTGTCGGATACTGCTTTGGCGGCGGCGAGTGCGGCCGCGTTCACATTGTCGCTGAATGTCAGTACCGATTGCGCGCAGGGATCGATAAGAGCACCGGCGGATTCGTCGGTAAGATAGACGGTTTCGATTATGGGTTTCGCGCCTGTATCGACAAAGATAGAGACAAATTCGACATCGGAATCGCCCGGATTGACAACTATTGTGCTGTCGGGGCCGAAAGACTGTTGCTCATATATCTTTATAAGACCACCTTCGTTGGATGCTCTTACCTTCACAATATCTTTCTCGCTGAGATTGCGGGCCGTTACGGTAAATGTCCTGGCGCACATCAATGTCGGCAGCAACGTAGTAAGGGCCGCAAGCACAAAGATTTTTTTCATATAATATATGTTTAAAAGTTGATATTGTAAATACGGATATTAGGCGACCGTCACTCAATGGGAGGAGATTAGGAATTTATGAGATTAGGAGGTTGGAAAGATAGGAGAATAGAAAGTTGGAGGTTGGAAGATCACGGGATTGAAATCCTAATTTCCTAATCTCTCAACTTCCTGACTTCCTAATCTCCTAATTTCCTTTCCTCCTAATCTCCTATTTATTGTAGAAGAGGAGAATGCGGGCGCGTAGGATGGCCTCGTATTTGGCCTGGACCGATTCGGCCAGAGCGTTGGTATAGTCGGAGCGCGTCTTCTCGTATTCGGTGGGGGTGGCGCGGCCGTTGTCGAATTTAACCTTCATGGCCTCGAAGGCGGCGCGGCTGCTCTCCACGGCCACTTCGGCGGCATCGCGCTTCGAGTGGGCGGCCTTGGCCTGTGTGTAGGCCTGCACTATGGCCTTGTAGAGGCGCTGCCTGGTATCGTCGAGCTGCAGGCGTGTGCTGTGGGCCTGTACATGGGCGCGGCGCACGCTGTTGCGGGTCGAGAACGCGTCGAAGATAGGTATCGATATCGAGAAGCCGAGCTGTTTGGCGAAATTATGGCGCATCTGCTGGCTGAAATTCTCGTTGGTGAAGCCCGATGTGCGGTAGTAGTTGGTGCCGAGTCCGGCGCTGAACGATATGGTGGGAATATAGCCCGTCTTGGCGAGCGATACGTTCTTGTCGGCGGCTTCGGCCTCGAGGCGGCCGGCACGCAGGCTGTGATTGCGCTCGCTGGCGTTGGCCCATACCTCTTCGGGCGAAAGCAGGGGCATCTCGCTGTCGGCCAGCGGCTCAATGGCGAAGCCGTCGGCGTCGGGCAGATTGAGGAGCTGTGCGAGGTCGAGCAGCGCGATGATGCTGTCGTTGGTGCAGTTGACAAGATTGAGCTCGTCCTGGCTCACCTGCGAGCGGGCCTCGTAGATGTCGAGTTCGGGTATTTTTCCGGCTTCGAGGAGTGTCTGGCGGCGCTGAAGTTCGGAGGTGGAAATCTTGAGGCGCTCGCGGGCCACCTGAAGCAGTTCGCCGGCATAGAGGGCCTGCAGATACTGGGTTATGACGTTGAGCGTCACATCGTCCTTGGCCGCCTCGGTCTGCTCGAGCAGTGCCTTGAGCGAAGCCTTGGCGTAGTCGAGACGCCGCACGCCGGCGAGACCCTGGAATATGGGAAGCGACAGATTGGCGCCGACTGAGAACGACGATGTGTTGCGGTTAGCGTAGGTATTTTCGGCAGTAAGACCGCGGCCGAAGCTGAAGCTCTGGCTGCCGTAGCCGTTGATATTGGGCAGGAAGCGGTCCTTGGCCTCGGTGACGCCCAGACGGCCGTTTTCCTCCTGCAGCAGGCGCGACTGCACGTTGATGTTGTGCGATATGGCATAGCTCACACAGCTGTCGAGGCTCCACGTCTCGGCCGAAGCCACCGAAGCCACCAACAGGCAAGCCCCCACAAATATATTTCGAATGCTCATTGTGTTTGGTTTACAAATTAAATATGTGACCTCGAAGAGGTCGTTTCTGTATACAGCCTCAGGCCTTGGCCTGAGGTTAAAAAACCGTCTTTGCGTGCGCGCCTCGTAGAGGCGCTGCTGTACCCGGCTTACGGTAGCACCTCTACGAGGCGCATTTTACTTCTGGTGCCTTTACCACAGGCCGAGGCCTGTGGCTGTATATATTACGGCCTCTACGAGGCCTGCATCGGGGCGCCTTTACTGGATCTTGTCGCCGCGGAGGACGGCGGTGGAGTCGATGCCGCTCTTCACTTCGAGGCGTATGCCGTCGCTCATGCCGCCGGTGATGGCGCGGCGTTCGAACTTGGGCTCGGGCAGGCTGTCGGTCATTACGTAGACATAGGTGCTGTCGCCGGAGAACTCGACCACGCCCTCGGGCACGGTAAGCACGTCGGCAGCCTTGGCCAGGGTGACAGAGGCGTTGGCACTGTAGCCCGCGCGCACGGCCTCGACATCGTCGAGGGTCACGGCGGCCTTGATTTCGAATGTATTGGCGCCGCTGGTGTCGGTACCCTTGGGCGCTATGTACTCGATTATGGCTGTGGGCTTGCTGTCGGGGAGGGCGCCGATGGTTATCTCCATGGGCATGCCCAGGTGCAGGAGTCCGACCTCGGTCTCGTCGACCTTGCCCTTGAATATGAGGTTGTTCATGTCGGCGATGGTGGCGATGGTGGTGCCGTCGTTGAAGGTATTAGACTGGATTACCGACGAACCAACCTTCACCGGCACATCGAGCACCAGGCCGTTGATGGTGGCGCGTACAAGGGTGTTGCTCTCCTTGGCATTGTACTGGCTCACGCCCTCGCGGACGATGCGGAAAGCGTCTTCGGCCGATTCGAGTTCTTCCTGGGCGCGTTTATATGTCTTTTCCGAGGTCTCGTAGTCCTCGCGCGAAATCACTTTCTTGGCATAGAGGTCGGCGTCGCGGTCAAATTTCACTTTGGCGTCGCGCAGTTCGATCTGGGCGAGGTTGACGCGGCTCTGTGCCGACGACAGCTGCGAGGCCTCGGGAATGACCTTGATGCGGGCTATGACGTCGCCGGCCTTCACGCGGTCGCCGGCTTCGACCTCGATTTCGGTGATGATGCCCGATATCTGGGGCTTGATGTCGATTTCGTCGCGCGGCTCGATCTTGCCTGTGAGCACGGTAGAGCGTTCGATGGTGGCTATCGACGGCTTGACGGTCTGATAGCTGTCTTTTTTGTCCTGAGAGTTGAGGTAGAGATAGACGAAAGTGCTGACGAAAAGCAGCCCGATGATCGTCCAGAGCAAAATGCGAAAAACTTTTTTCATTATATGTTGAGATTATTACGTTACACAGAAGGTTGAAAGAGTAATAAGTCGAAAGAGTTAAAAAGAAATGTGTCTGCGGAAAGAACTATTATCTTAACTTCCTGAACTCATTACTTCATAAACTCCTTACTTCCTGAACTCATTATTTATCGCGGAGGGCTTCGATGGGCTTGATGCGCATGGCCTTGATGGCGGGCAGAGTGCCCGCGGCCGTGCCGAGCACGAAGAATGCTCCCACGATTATCATGGCAGTTGTGAAGCTTATCTGGAAGCCGGCGTAGCCGTTGATGGGATTGTAGGTGCCCTTGTCGGCCAGTCCGAGCACGAGCGAGGCGAAGCATACGCCGGCGATACCGGCCACAAGCGTCAGCAGCACGCTCTCGGAGAGTACCTGCACGGTGATGTCGGCCGGTTTGGCCCCGATGGCGCGGCGTACGCCGAACTCGTGCGTGCGCTCCTTGACGATGATCCACATGATGTTGCCCACGCCTATCACGCCGGCCATAAGAGAGCCGAGGCCCACGAACAGAGCCAGCAGGCTTATGCCGAGGAAAAGGCCGTTGATCATCTCGAACATCTCCGATACATCCATGAAGCCCATGGCGCGTTCGTCGTCGGGGTGTATGGAGTGGGCGGCGCTCAGCGCGCGGCGTATGTAGGGCTCGTTGTCCGAGGGCTTATGGCCGCGGGTCGAGGTATACATGAAAGCGTCGACGGTGTTGCCGCGGTTGAAAGCGCGGCGCATGGTGCTTGCCGGAATAATGAAGCTGTCATCGACACGCCCCATGATGCTGGCCTCGCCGCGCTGTCCGGCCACGCCGACCACGGTGAAGTAGACATTGGCCAGGTTCACCGACTTGCCTATGGGCGATTCGGAGCCGAAAAGTTCGGTGGCCATGTTGCGGCCTATGACGGCCACTTTGGCGTAGGAGCGTACGTCGGCCTCGTTGACGAAGCGGCCTTCGTAGATCATCGGCTCCATGAGCTCGGTGTAGCTGTCCTCCACGCCCATCACGGCGCCGCTCTTGCTCTTGTCGGCGTACGAGGCGGTGACCCACGAGCGGTACATCATGCTCGAGTTGTCGATATAGGGTGCCACGCGGCGGATATTGTCGATGTCCTGCACGGTCATAGACCAGCCGGATCCTTTGTTGAAACCCTTGTACGATATGCTGCGGGTACCGGCGAAGACGGCGCCCATATTGGTGGCGAAACCGTCGAAATTGCGGCTCATGACGCCCTTGAAACCCTGCGAGCCGCCCCAGAGCATGGCGAGCATGGCCGTGCCCCAGAATATGCCGAAGGCGGTGAGGAAAGTACGTGTCTTGTTGCGGGAGAGGGTGGCTATGATTTCGCGCCAGTTCTCAAGATCGAAGATAGATGTCGATTTCATGGCTTATTCGTCGCGGAGCGCTTCTACGGGTTTCACTTTTATTGCCTTCAGTGCCGGGAAAAGTCCGGCGACAGCTCCGGCGATCACCAGGGCTACGGTCACCTCCACGGCGATCGATATGTCGACAGTGGCGTTCTTGAAGCCATCCATGTCGCCCAGAACGGCGTTGAGGCCCTGCAGGGCGAGCGTGCCGAAGACTATGCCTATATAGCCGAAGAGCGCCGTCATGGCCACGCTCTCGGCCAGAATCTGTGTGAGCACCGAGCGCGGCTTGGCGCCGATAGCACGGCGTATGCCGATCTCGTGCGTGCGCTCGCGCACCGACACGAACATTATATTGCTCACGCCTACTATGCCGGTGAGGAGGGTGAACACGCCTATTATCCACACGGCGAGGTTGAGGTAGCCCATGGCTGCCTGGCCGCTGAGATAGCTGTTGAAGCTGTTCCAGCTCCATACGGCGTTGCGGTCGGAGGGGTCGAACTGATGCTGGCGCGCCAGGGTGGTGCGGAGAGCGGTTTCGGCGGCCTCCCCGTCGGCCTCGGTAGAGAGACCCTGCATGTCGACCTTTATGGAATATGCATTGTCGTTATTGCCGGTGACGGCCTTGTAGGCGGTGTAGGGCACCATTGTCTGCGAGCGCCACCGGTGGTCGTAGATGCCCACGATGGTCCAGGCCAGCCCCATGCACTGCACGGTGCGGCCCAGGGCTACGGAATCGTTGTCGAAAAGCAGCCGGGCGTTCTTCGAGGCCATGACCATGGTGCGGCGGGCGTCGCTGATGTCGGCGTCGTTGATGAAGCGGCCGTATTTCATGCTTATGTTGTTGGTCTCGCGGGCCTTGGGGTATACGGCCTCGAAACCGCCGCTGACCACGTCTTTTGCAGTCGATATCTTGGCCGAATCGACGCTCGCGAAAGCTATAGCGTCGGCCACGAGGCTATGGTTGTCGTGCTTTATGGCCTCGATGTCGGTGCCCTTGAGGCCTATGTAGCGGCCGTCCTTGTAGCCTTTGTAGGGCTTGGAGGTGACGCCGCTCCAGAACTGTATGCCGTTGGTCTCGCTGTCGGTCCAGTTGTCCTCGAAGGAATTGCGCACACCGCGGCTGGCTCCGAGCAGCACTATGAGCATGAAAATGCCCCACGACACCGACACGCCGGTGAGGATGGTGCGCAGGCGGTTGTTGCGGAGCGTCTGCGCTATTTCGCGTATGAGGTCAAGCATTGTCGTTCACGATTTCGCCGTCGACGATACGGATTATTCTGTTTGTGGCCGCGCCCACACCGGGGTCGTGGGTCACTATGACCACGGTCATGCCGTCGGCGTTGAGCTCCCGGAAGACTTCCATTACTTCCCTGGATGTGTGGCTGTCGAGGGCGCCGGTAGGCTCGTCGGCAAGAATGATCGACGGCCGGGTCACCAGCGCGCGGGCTATGGCCACACGCTGCTTCTGGCCGCCTGAAAGCTCGCCCGGCAGATGGGTGGCGCGGTCGGCCAGCCCCATGCGCTCGAGCTGCTCCATGGCCAGGGCGTTGCGCTTGCGGCGCCCTATGCCCTGGTAGAACAGCGGCAGAGCCACATTCTCGAGAGCGTTCTTATAGTTGATGAGGTTGAACGACTGGAACACGAATCCGATCTTGCGGTTGCGGATCTCGGCGGCGCGGTTCTCCGACAGGTTCTTAATCTCGAGACCGTCGAGCACATACTCTCCGGAGTCGTAGCTGTCGAGAATGCCGAGGATATTGAGAAGCGTCGACTTGCCGCTGCCCGAGGCCCCCATGATAGACACAAGCTCGCCGCGTTCGATCTCGAGGTTGATGTCTTTGAGCACATGCAGGGGCACAATGCCGGGGTAGGTTTTGTTGACGTCGTGAAGCGAAATGATCATGTTTATAGACGTAGAAAAGGGGAAAACTATGTTTTTTAGACTATAAGACGCAGCCCGGGCAGCATTATTACACGGCATACACATTTTTTTGTCTAAAATTCGCTAAAATTATTCCCGGCCGCCACTACATTTCGCTGCCGATTGTTATTAGAGTATCTTTGAATATCTAATCTACAATCCGATGCGTTCTATAATTAAATTCATCATTTCGGCATTGCTCCTCGCCACTCCCGCTCTGGTCGGCGCCACTTCCGCCGACCGCATCGTGGCTATATATGTTGATGATGCCGTGGTTTCGGTCGATGCAGCCCTGCCGGAGGTCTCCGAAGCCATGATCGATACTTCTTATGTAAGTGTTCTGAGTCCCATGATGTCGAAAGGCACTGTTCCGTCGATCTATCAGCTGCCGTATTCCATGCGTGGCAATGCTCCCGACTGGCACCGCATGTGGGTGAACACCTCGGTACTCGCCGGCGCTTTTATCGGCACCCTGCTGGTGCTCGAATGTCTGCCCGAAGACGCCACATCGTGGAACCGCGCTGCTCTTCAGAAAGATCCGCCGCAGAAACGGTGGTTCCTCAACGTGTTCAAGCGCGGCCCCGAGTGGGACCACGACAATCCTATATTCAACTATGTGCTCCACCCCTATGCCGGCGCCGCTTACTTCATGTCGGCACGCTCGTGCGGCTTTAATTTCTACCGCAGCCTTCTCTACTCGGCGTGCATATCGACCATAGGATGGGAATTCGGCATCGAGGCGTGCATGGAGCGTCCGTCGATTCAGGATATCTTCGTGACACCGCTGGTAGGCAGCGCAATGGGCGAATGCTTCTACAAACTCAAACGCCATATCGTGAGCCACGACTACAGGCTGTGGGGCTCGCCGGTGCTGGGCAATATCGCCGCTTTCCTCATCGACCCCGTCAACGAGGTGGTGGGCCTGTTCAACGGCAACCCGGCACGCCGTCTCGTGAAGTCGCGCTGCGGGCAGGCGTCGTCGCTGATGCCCACCGTAGGCCGGGGGACTTTCGGCTTCGCCTTTACCTGCACTTTCTGACGCGGGTTACAAAGGTGTGGCGAAATATAGAATAAATGATGAAAACGCGTTCTGGACTTGTCAGAGCGCGTTTTTTATTTTAGATTTGCAATGCAATGGAAAAGAAACTGAGCATCGTTATCCCCGTATACAACCGCGGTGAAATCGTCGGCCGTACTCTTCGGTCGGTCGAGGCTCAGACCTACCGTCCGCTCAAAGTGATATTGGTAGACAACGCGTCGACCGACAACACCGCCTCCGTGCTGGGCGCCTGGCGCGACAGGACTGCCTCGCACGACTTCGAAGTGACAATCGTCGCAGAAACGACACCCGGAGCGGCTGCCGCCCGCAACCGCGGTCTCGCTATGGTCGATACACCGTGGGTAATGTTCTTCGACTCCGACGACACCATGCATCCGGCCCACTGCGGCAGGGTTATGGATGCCGCAGCCCGAAACGATGCCGATATAATTGCGTGGGATGTGAATATACATCTGCCCGCACGCACCGTCAAGGGGCTCCCGTTAGGTTCGCATCCGATATTCGACTGTATATTCCACGGCTCTATGGCCACTCAGCGGTGGTGCGCGCGCACCTCTCTGGTCCGCGATGCCGGAGGCTGGAATCCGCAGGCTTATCTGTGGAACGACATAGAACTTGGCACAAGGATGCTTGTGCGCCGCCCGGCCATATACAGCCTCGGCGGGAGTACTACGGTCGATGTGCTGTATACCCCGCTCTCAATCACCAATCAGCCGTGGCCGCAGCGGCTTGCCAATGCCGATAAAGTGACGGCCATGCTGGAATGCTCCCTGCCTCCCGGCTATAGCCACTATGCCGACTTCAAGCGTGTTCTCGCCGCCGGTGAGGCTCTGCGTCTGTGTTCCGATGCGGCCGTGCGCTCCGCAGCGCGGCGCATGTATACATCCACCCTGTCTAAGACTCCGTCGATGCAACGGCGCGCTCTCATGCGCCTTGCGTTCCACTATATAAGCCACATTCCCCATGGCTGTGTGGCTCTTTTGTCCTTGTTCCTCAAATGAAAACTAATCTTCTGACTGCTTTAACCCTCTCACTGGGCATGATCATTTCGGCGTCATGTGCCCGACAGAGCGTCTCCACATCTATCGAAAACTGCGAGGTCGCTCCGGCAATGGATTCTCTGTTCAGTTCCATGTTTGGCCGCAACGAGCCGGGCGCTATTGTGGGAATCTATTCTCATGGAGAACCTGTGTATCTGCGGGGCTTCGGCAAGGCACGTCTCGATACCGACAAACCCTACACCGACAGCACGGCAACCAATATATGTTCGGCTACCAAGTCGTTTACTACCGTGGCCGTTCTGAAACTCGTCAGTCAGGGCAAGCTTTCTCTAAACAGCACCATAGCCGATTTCTTCCCCAACTTCAAGTCTCCGGTATTTCGGGAGATAACATTGCGACATATATTGTCCAATACTACCGGATTGCCCGACAACAGGCCTCGCAATCCCGACCAGTGGGTCTCCTACATCAAGCGCCACGACTCTACTTTCGGTATAAGCGACGACTATATGCTCTATGGCCGCGAACCCGAAATGATAAAATTTCTCGAGACCGTCGATCATCTCGAAACACAGCCAGGCACCGCTTACCGCTATCTCGATCCGCCTTTCATGCTCCTAAGTACCGTTATCGAAAAAGCCTCGGGTATACCTTTCGAAAAGTATATGGCCGACAGCATTTTCACTCCGGCAGGTCTCACGGAGACCCGATTCTTCGATCCCGACGTACAGATCAGAAACGAAGCACACGGCTACGGACAGGCCGACGGTCTTAGCGAAGATGACCAGTTTGTTAGCGAAGACGGTCGCTGGGAGGAATACGACTACGGTGAGGCCGCCTTTTTCCCAACCCGTGCCGACCGTGGTATATATACCACTGCCCGCGACTATTTCAAGTGGCTCAAAGCTCTGTTGGAGGGCCGTATTATAGACAACGCATCGGTCGTTGAACGGTACAACTGGCAGATTTCTACCAAGATACCCGGAATTGGGTATGGCTTGGGCGTTTTCCTCGAATCAGCTCCCGATTATCCCTACAAGGCATTTCACATGAGCTATAACGGCGGATTCTCGGTGTATCAGTGCTATTATCCCGACAACGATCTTGCCATATTCGTTTTCTCGAACCGTCCCGACTGGGACCGCCTCGAGACCGGAAAAAAGATAAGCGCCATATTCCGCAGATTCAACTGGATATGATCCGGAGACTTGCCGATTACCCTCATAAGGGTATTGTGCATCCGGTGGAACTGCAATAATTTTGCATCAGAAAAATTTACGGAATTGTTTGCCATACTCCCGCATACGCCGCGAGGCGCCTGCGGGATTTTTGGCAACGGGCGACATCTTTCAGTTTTTGTCGCCGAAGGGGTCCATGCAGGCCTGATGGGCGGCTTTCTGGGCAAAGCGTGCTTCTTCGGGGCTTAGTCCGTCGGGGATATAGCTGTTGCCCAACACCGACTCGCCGAATATCGCCTCGAACCATGTGCAGGCGGCTATATATTTGCCAATGACGTTGTCGAGGTGGTAGCCGTCGCGTGTGAAGTCGGGGTTGCCGCTTGCCGCGCGGGCTTTCTGGATGGCCGTGCCGCTGGGTATAAGTACCGATATAGCCGGATTGTCGGCTACGGCGCGCCGGCTGGCCGACATTATCGAGTCGTACATCATGTGCTGGTCGCAGCCGTAGGATGGAAATGCCTGGTGATTTGACCCCGGAGCATACGCCCAGGTCTGATGCCACATATAGCGGGGCTGCCCGGCAACGAGGCTGTCGACAAAGGCGATGAGGGCAGGCAGTGCGGCATAGCTGTCGTAGTGGCCCGACAGCCCGCTTGCCTGCTGGAAGCTCACATAGTCCCAGCTGTCACTTCCGATCCCCTGCGAGGGGCGCACTCGGTCCACTGTTATTTGTGTGCCGTTGAGGCCTGTGCGGCGGAAACGGTAGTCGGCCGAATCGGCCCGGGCATCGAGCATATGGCGGTCGATCGTGCAGCCTCCTATTATCATGTTGCCGACAATCACTTTCTTGCCCGCCGCACGGCATAGGCCATGGAAGTATGTGTCGAGTGCGTCTTCAGAGAAACTGTTGCCCACGGCGAGTATACGCACCACATCGTTGCCGCTGTTATCACGGGCCATGGCGCCCTGTGTGAGAGTCATAATGCAGGCAATAACAAGAATTACGGTCAGTTTTTTCATCATAATGTCGATTGGAAGTGTTAAGGAAGTGCAAATATACGGCTTTATTTGTACTTTTGCAGGATATTAATAATCCGTCATGATACTCAATATCGTCTTCCTTCTGCTCGGACTGGCTCTCATTCTGGTCGGTGCGAATATGCTCACCGACGGAGCCTCGGCCATAGCACGCCGCTGGGGCGTGTCCGACATGGTGGTGGGACTTACCGTTGTGGCATTCGGCACATCGGCTCCCGAACTTGTCATAAGCGTCGTTTCGGCTATAGGTGGCAACGGCGAGCTCGCCATAGGCAATGCCGTGGGCAGCAACATATTCAACATCCTCGCCATCGTAGGCATCACCGCTCTGGTGCGGCCTATACGGGTGGAATCGGGCACCATGACGGCCGATATTCCCCTCGTCATAGTCTCGGCACTGGCGTTGCTGGCCTTCGGCATGGGGCCATGGCTGGGAGACGGCGATACCCGCATGCTCTGGCGTGCCGACGGCATAGTGTTGCTGCTGTTCTTCGCCATATTCATGCGCTATACTTTCTCGAGGGCTAAGAATGCCAATGCCGATGAGATTGAAAATGCATCGGCCGCCAAAACGATGCCTTCGTGGAAAGCATGGCTGTGGGTGGCCCTGGGGCTTGCAGGCCTCGTATTCGGCGGCGATAAATTCGTCGACGGAGCTTCGGGTATAGCTTCGGCTCTTGGCGTGAGCGACGCCATAATAGGCCTTACCATTGTGGCCGCCGGCACATCGCTGCCCGAACTCGCCACCTCAGTGGCTGCCGCGCTCAAGGGCAAACCGGGTATAGCGCTGGGCAATGTCATTGGCAGCAATATTTTCAATATATTCATGGTTCTGGGAGCATCGGCCACAATCCGGCCTCTGGCTTTCGGAGCGATAGGACCGGTCGATCTGCTCGTGCTCACCGGCTCATGTATCCTCTTCTGGTTCTTCGGATGGTTCTTTAAAAAGAACACCATCACCCGCGCCGAGGGCGCTGTCCTCACCGCCGCCTACATCGCCTACATCCTCTATCTCATTCACACTTCCTGACCGCACATATTCTGCATAAAGCGCAAAGCGCTTATATATTCACATAGCCTGGGGTGAGAACGCCATAAGCGTTCGTAACCCCAGGTTTCTGTATATCCCCATTGGGCCCAACCGCGGCAGCGGTTGGATAATTGTCCGGAAAAAGATTGTGCATCAACGAATAATTGCTATATTTGCCAAATGGCAAGCACCTTATCAAAAATCTATATCCAACTCATATTCGCTGTAAAAGGTCGGTACAGCCTCATGCCCTTACAATGGTTGCCGACCGTACATGCATATATGGCTGCTACCGTTCGAAGTCTCGGGCATGAATGTGTAGTAGTGGGCGGTACCGAAAACCACGTACACATTCTAATCGAATATAATATCAATAAATTGTTGCCCGATTTAGTAAGGGATCTGAAGATTGCGACGACTAAATTTATCAATCTCAAAAGATTTGTGGTCGGCCGGTTTCAGTGGCAGAGGGGGTATGCTGCGTTATCGTATTCTAAATCTGCGGTGCCTGTGGTTAAGGAGTATATATGCCGTCAGTTCGAGCATCACAGAGGATTGTCGCTGGAGCAGGAAGTGCGAAAATTCCTTGATCTGTATGAGATCGAATACGATGGGCGATATCTTTTCGATGATTAGATGGTCGTTTTATCCAACCGCTGTCGCGGTTGCTAATGTTTTTTTATGATTCATAGACCTGGGGTTACGGACGCCTGTGGCGCCTCACCCCAGGCTGTGTGAATATGTAAGCGCTTTGCGCTTGTGGGCGGCATGGCTGCGGGCGCGATTATGGTAGCGGGTTGGGCGTTTTTTTGTTATCTTTGTGGGCGCACTTAGAGGGTGTTTCATAATATCTGTTAAACTCCAGGCCAAAAAGTCGGAGATGGATTTATATCTGAGACGAAGGAGCATAGCGGTGGCTATGTGACTGAGACGAAGATATAAAGACACTCTGAATTTTTGGAGGCGGAGCCTTTGATACCGTCATGACAGATATTCTGATCAGACCTGAAAGCGGGCGTATTTTAACATTAGCACCGGCTTGGCGTCTTTTTGTTAACTTGCCCATCATTCATCGGTCACATAGCCACCGCTATCCTCCCTCTTCATAATGTGCAATTTAAGCAAAAATACACCAACCTGGGGTTTAACAGATATTATGAAACACCCTCTTATGTGCCTACAGAATTTATGGAAGAGAAGAAGCTTTTTTTACTCGACGCCTATGCGTTGATCTACAGGGCTTACTATGCGCTGCTGCGCTCGCCCCGCGTGACATCGGCCGGATTGAACACTTCGGCTATTTTCGGTTTTCTGCTCGCGCTCGACGATGTGATGCGCAAGGAGAATCCCACGCATATAGCCGTGTGCTTCGACCCCGAGCACGGCCGCACGTTCCGCCACGAGCAGTACCCCGAGTATAAGGCCGGGCGCGACAAGCAGCCCGAGGATATTACCGCGGCCATTCCATATATCAAGGCACTTCTTGCGGCATACCGCATACCGGCCCTCGAGGCCGAGGGCTACGAGGCCGACGACATCATAGGCACACTCTCGCGCCGCGCCGAGGCCGAAGGCTTCGTCACATACATGATGACGCCCGACAAGGACTACGGGCAGCTCGTCACCGACCGCGTGTTCATGTACCGCCCCGCCCTCAAGGGCCAGGGCTTCGAGATACGCGGTCCGCAGCAGGTGTGCGAGCGCTACGGTATCCAGTCGCCGTCGCAGGTTATCGATCTGCTCGCCCTCGAAGGCGATGCGTCGGACAATGTGCCCGGCTGCCCCGGTGTGGGCGAGAAAACGGCCGTGAAGCTTATACAGCAGTTCGGCTCGGTGGAAAATATGCTCACCCATACTGCTGAAATCAAAGGTGCGCTCCGCACCAAGATAGAGACCAACGAGGCGCAGATACGCATGTCGAAGGAACTTGTCACTATCTGCACCGAAGCACCGGTGCCTTTCGACCCCGAGGCCCTGCGTCGCTGCGAGCCCGATGTAGATGCTCTGCTGGCCCTGTTCAAGGAGCTCGAATTCAGAAGTTTCGCCGCAAAATTCACCTCAGCCGCAGAAACGGCAGTCGCCCCGGCTCCGGCGCCCCCTGCGGCTGCTCCGGGCACTATGGGTTCGCTGTTCGATATTCCGGAAGAAGACGCCCCGACAGTGAAATACGAGGCGCCCGCCTCGCCGGTCGAGGTGCTGGAATCTCCGGCTGATATCTCCGCTTTCATAAGCAAGGCCATAGCCGCCGGCGAGGTGGGCATGGCCCTCAATGCCGACGGCGCCGAGGCCATGACTGCACAGCCCTGCGGCATAGCTCTGGCCTACGACAGCGAGGCCGGCGGCCGCTCGGCTTATATACCGTTAAGCGCCGACGCAGCCCGACGCGCCGTTGAGGCCGAACTCCTTCAGCCGCTCTTCGCGAACCCCGATGTCACTGTAGTGGGCGAGGATATCAAGCGAGCCATGCTCGTGCTGCGCCGCATGAATGTTGAATTTTCGGGCGCCAAATGGTTCGACACCGGTGTGGCCCACTATCTGTGCAACCCCGAGTCGAAACACGACACCGCCACCATGGCCATGGTATATCTCGGATTCCATACCTACGATATCGACTATACGGCCTCCGAGCGCCGCCGCATGCCTGCCGATGCGGCCGGCGCCATGGGCGAGACGGCCTCGGTGTCGCTGCGCCTGCGGGCTCCTCTTATGGCCGAACTGGCCGAAAAAGGGCATCTCAAGCTCTTCGACGAGGTCGAGACTCCCATGGTCGGTGTTCTTGCCGGCATGGAGTGGTGCGGTGCGCGCGTAGATGTGGGCGAGCTGCACCGTCTGTCGGTAGAGCTGGGCAAACGCCTTGCCGCGCTCGAGCAGGAGGCATATACGCTCGCGGGGCGCCCGTTCAACGTGAGCTCGCCTCTGCAGGTTGGTACTATCCTGTTCGAGGAAATGCAGATCGACCCCAAGGCCCGGCGCACCAAGGGCGGAGCATGGTCCACAGCCGAGGATATACTCGAAAAGTATGCCAAAGACGTACCTCTGGTACGCCTCATCCTCGATATACGCGCCCTCAAGAAACTTCTGGCTACCTATGTCGACTCGCTGCCCAAGCTCATCAATCCGCTAACTGGCAAGCTGCATACCACTTATAACCAGACAGCTACGGCGACTGGACGCCTGTCGTCGACAAATCCCAATCTTCAGAACATACCCGTCCGCACCGCCGACGGCCGCGATATTCGCCGCGCTTTTGTACCAGATCCGGGCGATCTGATGCTGTCGGCCGACTATTCGCAGATAGAACTGCGTCTTATGGCCGACCTGAGCGGGGATCAGGAGATGATCGGCGCCTTCCTTTCGGGGGCCGACATTCACCGCGCCACTGCTGCCAAGATATACCACGAGGACATCGCCGATGTTACCGACGATCAGCGCCGCAAGGCCAAGACGGCCAATTTCGGTATTATCTACGGCATATCGGCCTTCGGTCTTTCGGAACGTCTCGGCATACCGCGCGGCGAGGCCAAGGAGCTGATAGAGGGCTATCTGGCCACATACCCCAAGGTTGCCGAGTATATGCAGCAGTCCATCGAGGACGCGCGCCGCGACGGATTCGTAAGCACCATCATGGGCCGCAAACGCTATCTGCCCGATATCGCCTCGCGCAGTGCCGCCGTCCGCGGCTATGCCGAGCGAAATGCCATCAACGCCCCGCTGCAGGGTTCGGCCGCCGACATTATCAAGGTTGCCATGGTGGCTGTCGACGCCGAGATACGCCGCCGCGGTCTGCGCTCGCGCATGATAATGCAGGTACACGACGAATTGATTTTCAACGTTGTACCCGAAGAACTCGCCGAGATGCAGGAGCTCGTAGTACGTCAGATGGAAAGCGCCTACAAGGGCCGCGTGCCCATGGAGGTGTCGGCCGGCGTCGGCTCCAACTGGCTCGAAGCGCATTAATCTTCCGCTGATATCGGGTTGAAGGAGTAATAAGTATAAGTTGAAGGAGTAATGAGTGTAAAAAAGTTAAGAGAATAGACCTTCAGGCAATTACCAATTAGAAGTTAGGAGTTAGAAGTTGAACTTCTGAGGGACCACTACGTGGTTTCGCAGAGACGGAACTCCTAACTCCTAACTTCTAATTTGTAACTTTTTCAACTCTCTTTCAAGGCGGCACGAATGGTCGACTTGAAAGAAGAATGGTCGCGGAGGTCGGGGCGAGGGGCTGCTTTGCCACGGCGGTCGACGAGGATGTAGAAGGGTATGCCGTCGACATCGAAGCGCTTGCGTATCACGGATATCTCGTCTTTGGTGAGGCGATAGTGCTGCCCGCGGATATTTTTGATCATGGAAAGATAGTCGGGCATCGGCGACGATTCATCGGCAATATATATCCACACAATATCGTCGGAGGCGAGGTCGCCGCTTTTTTCGGGCTCGTTCTGCGCTATGGCTGCCCGGCAGGGAGCACACCACGTATTCCATAGATCCACCATCACCACCTTGCCCTTGTGGGGAGCCACGATGGCGTCGAAGATGCGTTCGGGTGCCACGTCGGGTGTCGGAGATATCAGAGACGCGTCGAGGGCATCGAGACGCGCCTTGCGGGCCTTGTAGTGGGCTTCGACCTCGTCGGCCATCGGCGCAGCAAGGCGCCGGAGTTCTGCCAGGGCGGCGGTATCGGTGCGCACATCGTTGGCTGCCTCGTAGGCTTCGTTATAGAGACGCACACTCTCGAGTATGCCCGGGTCGATGCCCGCGTCCTTCCATATGTCAGTGTCGTACATTTCGTTGATGTTGCTGAGCAGAAGGAGCTTGCTGTCGTTGAAATCGACAAGGGCGGCGATGGCCTTTACATTTTCGGGAGACAGCTTCACCGGCAGGCTGTCGGGGTCGACGGCGGCGCCCCAGTTGCCGTGCTTGCAGTAGTACTGCAGGCGCATGATGTTGCGGGCGTTCGAGGCGGCATAGATAAGATCGCCGCGCAGCGACGACTCCCAGTACTGCCGCGCCGCAGCCGGAAGTGATGTGTTGGCATCGAGCGAGTCCTTCAGACTCTTGTACTGGTCCAGGACGTATGCGGTGTATTCGTCGCCGTTCATGTGGTAGTCGCCGAAGTCGCAGCCGTGGAACTGCATGCCGTAGTATTCGGATCCGAAAGCATTCCGCAGACCCTGGTAGCGGCCGGAGGCATACGACGGGCTGTAACCCTCGGGACGGGCGTAGACCGACCGGACGTTGTCGCGCACGGCCATGTTGCGGATGCCCCACAGGTGGCTGTCGATGTAGAGGTCGACGGTTTCGCCCGGCTCAAGCAGAGTGCCTCCGCTCAGCGGGTGCCGGAAATCGAAGCCAATGACCATGATTTCGGCCGGAGCCGAGAGGGCGGTTCTGATGGTGGCGTTGCCGAGGCTGTCGACTGCCGCGGGAGTGTCGGTGCCGATCTGCCCGTGGACGGTGTTCATGGCCCAGAGGAGTTTGTCGCCCATTTCGGGCCGGTAGCCGAGGATATGTATGTTCACGGTGGTGCTGTCGCCGAAGGCTATCGTGGATTCTGGAAGCGATGTCATGGCCAACTCGCCACGCAGTGCGGCGGGTACGGCGCTGAGATTGATGTCGTGGCCGGCTTTACCGGTAAGGTCTATGCCCCATATGTTCCATCCGCCGGGTGTGCCCTCGGAAAAGTCGATGCTTTCAGCGCCGGCGGCTATGGCTGGGAAGGTCATGGTGAAGCGCACTACGCCCGAATCGGGCATTGTCAGATGCTCGCCCGGTGTGATGCCGTCGGTGTGCATGAGCCTGTAGCGGCCGGTTCCGTCGGTGATGTAGCTTGAATCGTCGATGCTGATCCACGCACCGGGGGAGAAGTGGACCACGCTGTATACGACGGTGGCCGTGTCGCTGAGCACTACTTTCTCTATGCCCATATAGTCCTGACTGGAGGACGCGATCATAGGCCGGTCGACTTCGCCGCGGTTGGAGAACGACGAGCATGCCGCCGTTGCCAGCATTGCGGCTGCGGAGAGGAGAAGAATAAGTTTTTTCATGGCAATTGGGATAAATAGAGTTTTATTTTGGAATCATCCTTTGTCTGCGGCGAGAGCGTTGCGGCGCATGTTGGCGGACTTGAGCCTGAAAATGGCGCTGCGGCGGAAGATGCGGCGGAAATCGGCGTCGCCGATTGCCGCCATATCGGCCAGTGTGAGGTCCATGACCTCGGGGAGGGGACTGAATGCGGGCAGGATGGCGTTGGCTACGCCGCGGTTGTGCGGGCAGGCGTCCTGACATATGTCGCAGCCGTAGATGCGGCGGTGGGCCAGCGGGAGGCCGTCGGTGAGTTCGCCGCGATGCTCGATTGTGAGGTAGGAGAGGCATCGGCGGGCGTCGAGACCGCCCGAGCCGTCGAGGGCATGGCCCGGACAGGCGGCAACGCAGGCACCGCACCTCTCGCAGGTGGTTTTTGCAGCGGGTGGCGCTGCGGGCACGGTTTCTGTCCACAGTATTTCGGCGAGAAATACCCTCGAACCGACGCCGGGTACTATCAGCAGATTGTTCAGCCCGATGAATCCGAGACCGGCGCGCACGGCCAGCACACGTTCGCGCAGCGGAGCGGTGTCAATGCATATGCGTGTGGCCGAGCCTGGTACGGCGGCCTCCATGGCCTGAGCCACGGGGGCGAGAGCGGTGCGCAAGGCGGTGTGGTAGTCTTCGCCGAGGGCATAGTCGGCGATGAGAGGATGGCGGCGTCCGACAGGGCCGTAGGCGAAAGCCGTGCACAGAACCGAGCGCGCTCCCTCGAGCAGGGTGCGCGGGTCGGCGCGCATTTCGGCATATTTCTCCATATAGCTCATTCCGGCATGGCGTCCGTCGGTGAGCCAGCGCCCGAAAGGTGCGAGTTCGGCCGGACTGAGAGGACCGGCGTCGGCGAACGCGGCTGCACACGCACCTGCGGAGCGGGCACGGGCCACGATGCCGTCGGCAAGGCTACATGGGGAGCCGGTGGAATTCATAACCCTGGGAGAGAAGCCATTCGATGGAGCGGGGGAGCGCCGCGCGCATGTTTGCCGAGGCCTTGAGAGAATCGTGGAATACGATGATGGATCCGTTGCGGGCGAAGCGGCGCACGTTGTCGAACACCTCGTCGGCATCGGCTTTGCGGGCGTAGTCGCGCGTCACAAGGTCGTACATCACTATGTTGAAATGCTCCTTGAGGACTTTTGCCTGCGCCCAGCGCAGCAGCCCGTGCGGAGGCCGGAAGAGGGTGCTGCCTATAAGCTCGTGAGCCTCGGCCACGTCGCGGAGATAGCGGTGCGCGCGCACTTTCATGCCCTGCAGATGGTGCATGGTGTGGTTGCCCCAGCTGTGGCCGCGCCGCTTCACTTCCTCGAGTAGCTCGGGGTGGCGCCGCACGTTGTCACCCACCATGAAGAAGGTGGCCTTGATGCCGTAGCGGTCGAGCACGTCGAGCACCCAGGGTGTTTCTTCGGGTATGGGGCCGTCGTCGAAGGTGAGGAACACCTTCGGGGCGGCGCCGGTCATTTTGACGCGCCAGAATGCTTCGGGGAAGAGCAGGCGGTAGAGCAGCGGTGGCTGTGTCACCAGCCGTGTGAGCATCTTCATCGGAGCACGTGCTGCCACTGGGCGGCGTTGAATCCGTGGCGCTGCATCAGGTCGTTGCTGAATGCCATGGGGTCGATGCCTGCGAGGTCGTTGGCGGCAAGCATGGCGATGGCGGCGCGGAGCACGGGTTTCTGGGCCTCGGCAAAGGTCTCGAGCTCGCGGCTGAGTTCCTCGGCCTTATAGCCTTCGATGTAGATGAGGGGCGCTATGCGCAGATCGGTCTCCAGGCCGGCCGAGATGGCGGCCAACGCGTCGGCGTACTGCGGGTCGGTGGCGATTTCGGGCTTGGCGCGAAGTATGTCGATGCAGTTGCGGATAGCCACAGCCTCGCCCAGATACTGCATGGCGAGCGTTTCGGAGCGGCCCAGCGACGCGAAGTCGGAGGGCGACAGGGCTGCGCCGTAGCGCACGTAGCCGGCATAGCGCTCAGCTTCGGCGTTGGCGAGGGCTTCGGCCTTATCGAGGTCGGCCCTGTTGCCGGTGGCCAGATAGAGATCGAGATAGTCGCGGCTCATGTAGAGACCGAGCATGCCGTCGAAGGGCGATGCCGTGGCCGGGAGTTTGGTGCAGATTATGTCGAGGAGCTGACGGCCCATGTCGTTGTAGGTGGCGGGTTCGTCGAGCCCGGCTTTGACAGCGGTTTCGCGGCTTGCGGCCGATGCGGGGAGGTCGCCGGCGGCGATAAGATCCTCGGCGATGGTGAGGATGGCCGAGCGCACCGACGCCACCATGCGGCGTACGGTTTCGTCGAGGTACAGGCCGGCCGGATTTTCACCGTCGAGGCCGCCCCAGCGGTATTCGCCCACTACGTTGCGGTAGCCGGTTTCGGCTGTCGGGCTAACGGCGGGGCTGGCGAAAGGTGTCACCTGATAGGCCATGCCGGTAGCCGAGAGGAACGGAGTGAGGCCGAGATAGTAGCTCGAGGGCACTGTTGTGGCAAAGTATGTCGGACGTTTCCATCCTCCCTCGACACTGTTGGCCACGATGTCGAGCGAGAGTGTGCGGCCCTGATTCATGCCGCTGCCAAGCTCGGATAGATCGGTACGGACATCGGCGATATAGGGTGCGAGATAGAGCGAGTCGACCATTGGTGTGCCGGTGGAGAAGGCAGCCATGGCGGCGGCGCTGTCGACGGGCATGTATACGTTGGGGCGGCTCATGATCGGGGCGCCGTAGGTGGTGGCGTCGGAGTCGTATAGCTCGCGCAGGGCCGTGGAGGCCGGCGTGAGGGCACGGTCGCGGGGTACCACGAAGCTGTAGCCGAGGCGCTCGTAGGCATAGTCCTGCGGACGGGCGTACATGTCGACGGCGGGGGCGTCGTAGGTGGGGTGTGTGAGCTGATTGGCATACCAGTCGGTGGTGAGGTACGAGAGGTTAACCACGCGCACGTCGGTGCGGAAGTTCTCCACTTCCTGGGCGTACCACAGGGGGAATGTGTCGTTGTCGCCGTTGGTGAAGATTACGGCGTCGGGGGCCAGCGAGCTCAGATAGTTGAAGCCGAAGTCGCGGGTGGTGTAGCGGCCCGAGCGATCGTGGTCGTCCCATGTCTGCGACACCATCTGCACGGGCACCGCGATGCCGACAATGCATGCTACGGTGGCCGATACGATGGCCGGGGTGCGGCCGGGGCCGTTCTCTTCGCCGTCTTTCTTCTTGCCGGTGAGGAGGTCGCGCAGTATCACGGCGATAGCTGGCACACCCATGCCGATCCAGATGGCGAATGCGTAGAACGAGCCGGCGAAGGCATAGTCGCGCTCGCGGGGCTGACCCGGCGTCTGGTTGAGGTAGAGCACGATGGCTATGCCGGTCATGAAGAAGAGGAAGAATACCACCCAGAACTGCTGTATGCCGCGTTCGGGGTTATTGCGATGGCGGTAGAGCGCCTGGTAGAGGAGACCGATGATGCCGAGGATGAGCGGCAGCATGTAGAACACGTTGTGGCCCTTGTTGCCCTCGCCGAATTCGTCGGGGAGAAGCGACTGGTCGCCCAGACGTGCGTTGTCGATGAAGGGAATGCCCGAAATCCAGTTGCCCAGATGGGGCTCGCCGTTGCCCTGCATGTCGTTCTGACGGCCGGCGAAGTTCCACATGAAATATCGCCAGTACATGTGGTTGAGCTGGTAGTTGAGGAAGTAGCGGAGATTGACGTCGAAGCCCGGCTTCCATACCGCAGTCTCGAGCAGAGGCTCGCCGGTGGCGGAATCGACGTTGGTCACTACCGTCTCCATGTTGTTGAGGTAGGGCATGAGCTCGTATTTGGGCACGAAACCCTGCTGCGCCCACTTGGCGCGTACTTCCTGGGGTATGCTGTAGATGTCGGGAGTGCTGTATCCGGCCCATGCCTTGTATCCGGCCACGCTGCGGCCTTCGGGGTCGTTGGCGTAGATACGGGTGAAGATCATGTCGAGGTCGGGCATGGTGCGGTACGACGGACGCTCGATTTCCTTCACATATTCGTCGGGCTGCGAGGCCGAGGTCTTCACCACTTTGGTGTAGCTGTTCTCGGGAGTGTTGAAGGCGGCGCCGCGCTCGTCGCGCAGATATCCGTCGACGATGCGTGTGCGCGGACGGCCGTATTCGTCGACCGGCACATAGTATTCGCCCGAGCCTTCGGGATACTCCATTTCATCGAATGTCTCGGCGAAAACCGGGCCCTTGAAGAGCGGGCGGTCGCCGTACTGCTCGCGGTTGAGGTACGAGGCGAGGGCAAAGACATTGTCGGGGGCGTTCTGGTTCATCGGGGTATTGGCCGAGGCGCGTATCAGCAGCAGAGCGTAGCTCGAATAGCCCACGAAGATAACGAAGATGCTTATGACGGCGATGCTGAGCACACGCACCGGCAGAGGACGGCAGAAACCGAAGAGATACACCGCCAGCGCCACGATTACGAGCACGCCCACAACCACCGAGTGGCCTATGAAGGGCATGCCCGACAGGGCCACCGACAGAAGCACCATCAGGCGTATGGCGGTGGGATTGCTGCTGCGGTAGAGGGTGCGGATGGTGAGGATAAACACAGCCACAAGGATGATGGCGTAGATGAGAACACCCATGTTGTAGCTCATGCCGAAACCGTTGACGAACATCAGTTCGAACCACTGGGCCACCTGGACGAAGCCCGGCACCAGACCGTAGAGAATGGCGCCCACTATTACGCACGACACGCCCAGTGCTATGAGCGACCCTACGGCATTGACATGTTTCCACTTGCGGTAGTAGAATATGAGGCCGAGAGCCGGAATGCACAGCAGGTTAAGCAGATGCACGGCAATGGAAACGCCGATTACATAGGCTATGAGGATGAGATAGCGGTCGCTGAAAGGCTCGTCGGCACGGTTTTCCCATTTGAGCATGAGCCAGAATACCAGTGCCGTGCAGAACGACGAGAAGGCATATACCTCGCCTTCGACGGCCGAGAACCAGAATGTGTCGCTCCATGTGTAGGCCAGTGCGCCGCAGAGGCCGGCGCCCATTATCACCACGAGCTGCCACAGGCTGATGCTGTCGGCGTCGTCGCGCACGAGCAGTCGGCGTGTGAGGTGTGTTACCGACCAGAAAAGCAGCAGGATAGTGGCAGCACTGAGCAGTGCCGACATAGAGTTGACGGCAAGAGCCGCGGTGTCCATGCCGCCGCCGAAGAGCGTCACGAAAAAGCGCGCCGCAAGCATGAAGATGGGGTTGCCCGGCGGGTGGCCCACTTCGAGCTTGGCGCCCTGCGATATAAACTCGGGACAATCCCAGAAACTTGCGGTCGGCTCGACCGTCAGAAGATATGTCACGGCAGCCACCACGAAGGCGAACCAGCCCATGACATTGTTGACAAGATTATATTTTTTAAGCTGCATGATTCTTTGCACTTTAGCGGCGGAACGTGCTACGCCGTCTAACAAACTGCAAAATTATTTATTTTCTCCCAACAAACCTACACCTTAACCTTTTTTATCAGGACCGGCCTTAAAGCCGATACCCTGAGGCGTGCACACGACTATGTTGCCATTCTCGTCCTGACAGACCCAACCGTTGATGTAAAATGAATATTTTATTTTTCTCGTCCCGGGTTCCACTATTACAGTGCGGGAGCGCTTTTTCCTGTCGCCATTGGTCGAATAGACATCGATACAGTCTTTGAAAAAAACTTCATCGGCGGGGATTGTGCTCACCTTTCCGTCGGAACCGATCACATTCACATCTTTGCCATATACTTCGACCACCAGCTGACTGCGGTCGGAGACTACGCTCTCGAGAAAGCCGTCGCGGGCAACGTAGACAGTATCGCATATTACAAAATCGGGGCATTTTGCATCAGGCAGATAGTTCGTTACGGGCTTCCACTTTACTTCGCTGACCGCATCGCCGCCCTCGTCGGTGTAGAGCATCTTTTTATTTGTCTGCCAGTACAGCCTTCCGTCGGCCGTGTATGTGCCTCCTGCAAGCCATCTGTCGATGTCGGGAGTCGTGAGGGAGAGCAGCCGGCCGTCGGCAGCATCGTAGACGGCGCCAAACGGTTTTCCGCAGCTTTCGATGGTTCCGTTATTGAATGCTATGCCGAAATTTTGCATGAATATTTTGCCGTCGGAGAGTCTTATGGATGATTTCGCGCCCATATCGGCCGGCAAGGCTGTTTTCCATATGTCCTGCAAATCGTGGTTCAGGCAGTACAAGGTGTCGGCATCGGCCACAAACATGCTGTCGCCGCGTACAATCCAGTTGCTGTGTGTGCCGCTTGCGATTTTAGCGTCGCACGACGAATTATATAGCTCTCTGATGAGTCTGCGGTCGGACAGTTTCTTGTAGCTGTCGCTTAAACTCCAAAATTTTGTAGATTTCCTGCCTGCGCGGAAAGGTCTCGTAATCGTTTCTCCGGTACGCAGATTCAGCCGTACCAGAGAATCGGCAATCATATAGTAATGGCCGCGGTCGAGATTGCCTGTATAGGAATTGCAATGCGCATAGTGGTTTTTCTGCGGCACTTTCTTTTCCCACAGCAATTTGCCGGTGGGCATGTCGTAGGCTGTGTATTTGTCTTTTTTCAGGTTTATCACCACATTGTTTATCGGCTCGGCTATTATGGGTTTTCCCTTGATTTTCCATATCTTCTCGCCGGCGAAATTATAGAAATGTATCCCGTTATCGCTTAACATCGCTTTCTCGGAAAGTGCAAGATAGCCGTCGTGCGACACTTGAAACACATCCACCCCGGACTCGATATCGGATAGCTTTTCGAGCGTTTCGGTACTGAATATACGGGTGCCATTTTTATCCATTATCAACAGAACGTCCGGATCTGTCCTGACAGCTTCACGCTCGAGCGCCCCGTCGGTAGGTATGAAATAAAACATGACATCATTGCCGTCGGCATCCTTTGCCAGGGCAAGCTGCTGACAGTCTTTGATCGATGTGATCTGTGCCGATACAGGCACGACCAGAGTTAAAAACAACAGGTATATAAAAATCCTCATGATACCAAAGCAAGATTGAAACATACAGGCAAAGATATGTCTTTCTTCTGACAAATGGATTGAAACGACGGATATGGCGCGACTGTTTTTCGGTCTATCTCCGGAAGGGTTCGATGGCGTTGCATTGTCTGGCGTCGTCGAAGGTGACGTGGACGCGTGTGCGATGGGCGATTTTCCACAGAAGCCAGAAAGCGCCCGCAAATAAAGCAACGCCCGTCATGGCCGCAATAGCATAATGGGAGTATGTGCCTATAATCGGATTATCCGTTAATTTATAGACAAACTGCAATGCCATACCAACTACGAAGGAACATAATATCAGTAAGAGAGAAATCAACAAGACATAATCCCTTATTTTCAGGGCGCGGCTGCACCGACGGCAGATTCTGACACGATACTTCTGTTTGGTATCGAGATATAGGGTGGAGTCGTAGTTCTCGGCAATAACCTTTCTGTTCAATAATTTTTCTTCCGGCCGCAGCTCGGTCCATGTATGCGATTTATTCCACCGGCAGTACGGGCAGGTATATTCGCCCTCATTTATATTTATATTGCTCATGACAAGTCATTTTTATATTCGCAAAAATAGTGAAAGTCTCAATAGAATCAAAAAAATCGATATGGCAAAGAACTATGTTGTAAGATGACGTTTTGAAGTCGGGTGTAAGTGAGCGTGTTAGGAGTGATTTCTACACTTTTCAATCCTTTTTTGCAAGCGTTTTTCACACTTTTCAATCCTGAAAATGGGCGATTTTATACACTTTTCAATCCCGGGGGAGGATGGTTCCGGTCCATCCTGAAGCTGGGCGGAATGCTGTTAAATGATAAATAATGTTAATTGTATGAGGCTGGGGCGACTTTCTTTGTTTTTTGGTGTAAATTTGTGTAATCAACTCATAATCTTGCAATATGACAACCTACAGAGTAACTGAAGAAGATGACGAACCCGGTATCGGCTTTCAGATTATTTTTTATGCCATAATGTTTACGATCCTTCTGCCGATCGGGGTTATTTATCTTATAGTTAAGATGATAATATGGCTTGTAAGGCGTCATAAGAATAAAAAGCTTGCCAGAGAACTCGCCGCCCGTCATGACGAGGAAATGAGAGCTGAGGAAGAAAACCGCCGGCGAGCCATGCATGCCGAGACTACCGAGCGCATGCTTCGCCTTAGGACTCTTTACGACAAAGGCTTGTTGAGTCCTGCCGAATTTGAGGACCTCATGGCCCGGGAAAAGGCGAATCTTTATCCTTCAGATATTCGATTACCTGAGACTCGCTGACTATGGCACTTATAAAATGCAGTAAATGCGGTAAGGAAATAAGTTCTCTTGCCGAGAGATGCCCCTATTGCAAAGCTAAAGTGAGTGTGGCGGCAAACGATGAAGGCGATAGGTTCATTCTTGGTGGTAATAACAGCCCTGCCGATATGAATAGCAGTAGCATTCCTGCTAAAGAAACCGGTGATGTATGCGCCAAGCAGCATAAATCGTGCAATTTTATGAAAAGTCTTCTACAGGACAGTAAAATGAGATGGATTGCATGTGGTGTCGCTATCGTTGCTGTATTAGGGATAATATTGCTGGGAATATGGATAAAAGATGAGTATGATTCGCTCAAACATAAAGAGGAAATGCTGGCGAAAGCGCCACGCTACTATGCTATAGCCGAGACCATATTTTGGGGCAATAATGAAATACCACTCGATACCATCCCCTATGGCGCAGAAATGATAGAGAATCCCTTCGAGTTTGGTGGTAGCCGTCAGAGTGTGTATTGCGGTGGTACCCAGGGCTATGTTGATCGGACGGATGTTTTGTCTGCCGGTGATTTCGAATTCTTCAAAGGCATTTTTGGTAATGAAGAGGCCCTTGAGGCGGTTCAGTCGGCAAAATACAGGCGTGCTCTGTTCGACTTCTATAAAAGGGGAAATATGGTAAGTAAGCTTTCCGATAAGGATAAGCGAGAGATCTATGACAATGCTCCGCCACCACAGTGGCAATTTATTCTTCGGCACGGAGCCGGTACGCCGAGCGAAATTTTGTTCAAGCGTATCGATAACCCCGATGCCAGATATGCCGATATGGCTGTTATCCTCGAAGATATCGAGAGTCATCGCAGGAAAACAGTGGCATTCCGTTCTACTGATAATGGAAAAACAAGCGTCCTATTCGTTTACGATGCTCCTGCAACAGGCGACATCGTCGATGTTACCAAAGCGCCTCACTCTTCCTATAAAGTTACCTATACATCCGATAAGCCTGAGGTGTCTCCCGAGACTGAACCGGTTCCCGAGGCTAAACCTGCCAGACGGCCTGAAAATGAGGTGAAGGAGAGATTTAAGAGATTATAATTTGGCAACGGTAATTGTTTGACATGAAAATGGTTGGCATAAAGCGATCTGCCGTCATACTGATATCTTTTCTGTTTCTTTTGTCGGCGGCAGCCGAGACTAAGGTTGCGGTCTATATTACGGGCGATATTCCGAACGAAAAATATAAGAAGGTTTTCGCCTCCAAGCTTGTCTCGGCTGTGACCAAAATACCCGAGTACACGGCTATAGAGTTAAACGACAGCTTTATAGATGCCGTTGTCTACGAGCATAACCGCCAGGCATCGGATGGCATGAGGAACGAGGCTTTGAAAGAAGACAGCCTCTACGAAAACGGAAAGAAATACGGTGCAAAGTACATAGCCGCAATCGAGCTTACCGAACTTTTGGGCGAAACATTCGTATCGTCGCATCTCATCGACGTCGAGACCGCCAAAGTGATCCGCGCGTTCGACACGCAGGGCAATGTGAACAATCTGTCACAGCTGGTTTCGCTTGCCGACAGTGTTGCCGACGGTCTGATAGCGGCGCCGTTCCGCAAGGAAGAGGAGCGCAAAGCAAAAATCAGGCGCGAAGCACAGGAGCGGCAGGACGCCATAAACAGAAAGAAGGAAGAGGAGGCCCGGGAAGAACGGCAGCGCGCCCGCCAGGCAAATCTGAGAAGACAGGCAATCGCAAATCTTACACCGCAGGGATGTTTTATTTTCGAGAATTACATTGTTGATAAATACTCGTATAAAGTCAATGTCCTCAGAGGAGGAAAAGATCGAAAAGAACCGAAAGTTGAGGTTTATTTCCCAGAGGGGTTTAATATGGCTGATGAAATGTTGCTCAGAAAGCTGGCAAATGCAGGTTATCTTTCCGACGGCTTTTATGTCACTGATATGCGTATTTATACGGTAGATAGCTACAAATCTTCGTATTGCACCTGGTATATGTCGGCTGTCGGAGTTGATAAAGCGCACGATAAATGCACTTCGGGTGATAAAAGAGTGTGTGCTACAAAATGGGAAAAAGGCTTGGATATCATAACCGAATATGACGTGTATGCTATTGCTGTAAAATTCGCACCGAGTGAGTACGAGATTCAGAATGAGATACAACGTCTTATAAGCCAGGGGTATTAGTATTATGGATCCTAAGGATGTTGAAAGCAATGTCTCCGGCAAGGATGATAATATTTCCGGGGATATATCGGGCCGTAAAAAACGCAAAGGAAAATCGGGCCTGTATGCCCTCATAGCGCTTTTGCTGCTGATTGTTGGTGCGGTGGTCCTCTATCAGGGTTGCGACAGAGATGTTCCCGAAGGAGTGGTAAAGCCCGAGCCTCTGCCCCTGCCGCTTCCCGACTCCGATACGGTGCCGCAAATAGTGGTGGTCGTGCCCGATACTGTGCCTGTGCCCCGGCCAAAGCCTGCCCCCGAGCCGCCAGTGATTGAAAATGGCGAGGTCTACTACACTATAGCAGAGACCGGTGTCACCGACGGAGATGATGGCGGCAAGGCCCTCGGCACCATCCCCTATGGCTCTGAAATTCTGCGACTGGAATACGATGCGGATAATGTAGCCCGAATAAAGCATGGCAAAATCAAAGGCTTCGTCAGCGCCGACAATATACTCGATGAAGACGATTTCCGACTGTTCGAGAGCATGTTCACCAGCCGGGAATTGCTCGACGCTATCCCGCAGGCGGCTCTTCGCAGGGCTTTGTTCGATTACTATAAAAAACAGGGTATGGCCGGGAAATGGCAGGTGGCACCCTCCGGAATATTGGTCAAAAATATTTTCGGCGAAAACAGCCCATGCCCTGACATGGCAGTGGTAATGGAGGCCTCAGGCAGCGGCGAACGCCGGATACTTATATTATTCCGCACCGACGGCCGGGACGGCATAAAAGTGGTACTCGACGACAAGGCCTTCGCCGCACCGTATGATATATCGGATGTCGCAGCAGACAGTTACGGCCTGAAAATCAAATATTCAAAGCCCGACTACGATTCTATGGGCAATTACTGTCCACAGTTCAAGACGGTGGTTTACGACGAATTTCATGGCCGCTATATGCGCCGATAGCACAGTAACCCGGAAAGCCATTGCTTAGCCTCGAAAATATTTTGTATTTTTGCAGTTTGAAAAACTGTTGCATATGGCTTTAACCGACATTATCTTACTTGCAATCGTGGTGATAGCTGCCGTGACAGGTGCCATGCGCGGCATCGTGTCGCAGATCGGCGCCATAGCTGCTCTGCTGGCGGCAATTCTGGTATGCCGCTTTTTCGGTGGTACTATAGCCGATGCTGTTGTCAGCCACGGGTCCGAGCATGAGACTCTGTGGCGGGTGCTGTGCTATGCTCTTGTATTTGTGGCCACCTATTTCGGTGTGTGGCTGTTGGCGCGGCTGTTCGGCGCGGCTGTCTCGGCCATGCACCTGCGGCCGTTCGACCGTATTGCAGGGGCATTGTTCCGCATCGCCGAGTGGCTTATCATCACCAGCATAGTGCTCAATGTATATCTGGCCGTATGCCCGTCGGACCGCGGCACATTCTGTACGCCGTCGAAGCCATGGCGTTCGGCCATAGTGAAGATAGCGCCGGCATTGGGCGGATATATAACCAACTGAATTAAACTCTCGAGCGTGTTACGCCGTTTATCACACATATGAACGAGAATCAACATAAACCCGAGGACGAGAGCGGTGTCATAGCCCGCGCCACATCGGGAGAATACAAATACGGATTTACCTCCGACATCGATACCGACATTATTCCGGCCGGTCTCAGCGAGGAGGTAGTGCGCCGTATATCCGAACTCAAGGGCGAGCCCGAGTGGCTGCTCGAGTTCCGCCTTGAGGCATACCGCTACTGGCGTACCCTCCAGCCGCCCACATGGGCGCATCTCGATATCCCCCCCATCGATTTCCAGGCCATAAGCTACTATGCCGCGCCCAGGAAGAAACAGGCGCCCGGCAGCCTCGACGAGGTCGACCCGCAGTTGCTCGATACTTTCAACCGCCTCGGCATACCGCTGGAAGAGCAGAAAGCGCTTTCGGGCATGGCCGTCGATGCCGTGCTCGACTCGGTGTCGGTGCGCACCACACACCGCGAGCGTCTTGCCGAACTCGGCATAGTGTTCTGCTCGTTCAGCGAGGCTGTGCGCGAATATCCCGATCTGGTGCGCAAGTACCTGGGCAAGGTAGTAAGCTACCGCGACAATTTCTATGCAGCCCTCAACTCGGCGGTGTTCTCCGACGGTTCGTTCGTCTACATTCCCAAAGGCGTGCGCTGCCCCATGGAACTGTCGACCTATTTCCGCATCAATTCGGCCGGAACGGGTCAGTTCGAGCGCACGCTCATCGTGGCCGACGACGAGGCATACGTGAGCTATCTCGAAGGCTGCACCGCTCCGATGCGCGACGAGAATCAGCTTCATGCCGCCATTGTCGAAATTATTGTCGAGGAGCGTGCAGAGGTCAAATATTCGACCGTGCAGAATTGGTATGCCGGCGATGCCGAGGGCCGCGGCGGCGTGTACAACTTCGTGACCAAACGCGGTCTCTGCCGCGGCGACTACTCCAAGCTGTCGTGGACACAGGTCGAGACCGGTTCAGCCATCACCTGGAAATATCCGTCGTGCATACTTGCGGGCGAGGGTTCTACCGGCGAATTCTACTCTGTGGCTGTGACCAACAACCGTCAGCAGGCCGACACCGGTACCAAGATGATACATATCGGCTCGAACACCACATCGACCATCGTCAGCAAGGGCATATCGGCCGGACACAGCCAGAACAGCTACCGCGGTCTTGTCAAGGTAGCCCCCAAGGCCGAGGGTGTGCGCAACTACACCCAGTGCGACTCGCTGCTGCTCAGCGGCACGTGCGGAGCGCACACTTTCCCGGTAATCGACGTGGCCAACAGTTCGGCCGTGGTGGAGCACGAGGCCACCACCTCGAAGATATCCGAAGACCAGATATTCTACTGCAATCAGCGCGGCATTCCCACCGAGGAGGCCATCGCTCTGATTGTCAACGGCTACGCCAAGGAGGTGATGAACAAGCTCCCCATGGAATTCGCCGTCGAAGCCCAGAAGCTCCTGGCCCTCACCCTCGAAAACTCCGTAGGATAGTTTCGACTGCGGGCGCAGAGAAGAGCGGAATCAACGCAAGGCCTCCGCAGGAGGCCAATTACGCATAGCCCGGCATGCCCCGTGCATGCCGGGTCATAGAAAGAAACAAACGGATGGCGTCCGTAGGACGCCGATTAAAACGCAGGAATGAGCTTTACGAAACTCACATATCATATTATATTCAGCACCCGCTTCCGTGTGATGTCTATCGACAACGAGCACGAACGCGAGCTCTATAAATATATATGGGATTACTGTAAGGCTCGAAACGTATTCATACACCGCCTCGGCGGCATGCCCGACCACATCCATGCTTTGGTCGATATTCCTCCTGTTTTGCCGCTAAGCGGTTTTATACAGAATCTTAAAGCCGAATCGAGTAAATTCATGCGGGTTAATCCGCATTTTCCTCATTGGAACGGCTGGAGTGAAGGATATGGAGCATTCTCCAAATCCTATGCGGATATACCTGCGACAATCAATTACATAAACAACCAGAAGAGGCATCATCTTTCGAAGTCATTTAAAGATGAATATATCGAAGAGCTCGCCGCGGCCGGTTTCAACATTGAGGCATATGATTTCAACGAGTTGTGATCGGTACAATGGCATCCACGGCATAGGCAGGGCATCCTACGCAACGTGTAATCGGCCTCTTACAGAGGCCCGCGTGTGCGGGGGCGATTTTGACCCCGGCACGCACGGGGCATGCCGGGCTATGCGTAGTCGGCCTCTTACAGAGGCCTCATGTGCGTACGAATTCGATAGCCATGGCATGCGCAGGGCTTCCCGGGCTACGTGTAATCGGCCTCTTTCAGAAGCCTCGGGGTGCAGGAGTTCGCATGAACGGTTTTATATGGATATTTCGTGTATGGCCGGGACCTCCGCAGGAGGTCGGTTATGCATAGCCCTGCAAGCCTTGTGCTTGCAGGGAAATAAACGAAAAATAAAAAATGGCGTCCGCAGGACGCCGATTAAAACGCAAGAATTATAGACTATATATGGAAGATCTGTTGAAAGTTGAAAATCTGCGTGCCGGTATCGACGGCAAGGAAATACTGCGCGGCATCAATCTTACCGTGCGTCCCGGCGAGGTGCATGCCATCATGGGTCCGAACGGTTCGGGAAAGAGCACACTGTCGGGCGTGCTCGCCGGCGATCCGCGTTTCACGGTGCTGGGCGGTACGGCCACTCTGGGCGGTGTCGACCTGCTGTCGCTCAGCCCCGAGAACCGCTCGCACGAGGGCCTGTTCCTCTCGTTCCAGTATCCGGTGGAGATTCCGGGCGTGACGATGGTCAACTTCATGCGTGCGGCTATCAACGCCAAGCGCAAATATCTCGGCGAAGAGCCTATGAGCGCCGCCGAATTCCTCAAGGTAATGCGCCAGAAGCGCGCCGTGGTCGAGCTCGACAACAAGCTGGCCTCTCGCTCGGTCAACGAGGGTTTCTCGGGCGGCGAGAAGAAGCGCAACGAAATCTTCCAGATGGCCATGCTCGAGCCCCGCGTGTCTATCCTCGACGAAACCGACAGCGGTCTCGACATCGATGCCCTCCGCATAGTGGCCGGTGGTGTCAATAAACTGCGCACCAACCGCAACGCCACCATAGTAATAACCCACTACCAGCGTCTGCTCGACTATATCAAGCCCGATTATGTGCACATACTCTACAAGGGCCGCATAGTGTATACCGGCGGTCCCGAGCTTGCTCTCGAGCTTGAGGAAAAGGGCTACGACTGGATAAAGCAGGAGGTCGATAATGAACAGTAAGGCCTTCCTGCAGTATCTCGAGCTGGTACGCGACAATGCCGGCGCCATGGCCAAGGACCGTCCGGCCCTTCTCGGGGCCGTCAATGTGGCCGGAGCCGCGCGTCTGGAGCAGCTCGCCGATACCTACCGGCATGCTCCGGGCGAGATTCCCGAGTGCCGTCTCGACAGTCTTTTCGCACCCGACTACGGTGTGAACATATCGCGTGTGCCCATGCCGGCCGATGTGGCCGCATCCTTCCGCTGCGGTGTGCCGCAGCTCAACAGTCTGCTCGCCGTGATGGCCAACGATATCTTCCGGCCTACCGACGCCCTTGTGCGCAACATGCCCGAGGGCCTCACCGTGTGCAGCCTGCGCGATGTTCCCGCACAATTCGCGACCGATGCCGCCTCGATGATGGCCGATTTCGGCGAACATGCGGGCATAGCCGGCGCCGTGGCCGACGCTCTGCTTACCGACGGCATTTATATCCGTGTGGAGCGCGGGGTGGAAGTGGAAAAGGCGGTGCAGATAGTCAATATCTTCAACTCGCCGGTGCCCATGCTCACACCGCGCCGTGTGCTTGTGCATGCCTGTGAGGGCTCGAAGGTGAAAGTTCTGCTGTGCGACCACACACAGTCGCCTGCCACGGAGCATCTCAGTCTCCAGGGTGTGTATGTGTTTGCCGAGGCGGCGGCTTCGGTCGAGTTCTACGACATCGAGGAATCCTCGGCCGCCACACACCGCCTGATGCAGTTCCGTGCGGTGCAGCATAGCGACTCGCATCTCACCGTCAACACCGATTTCCTCACCGGCGGCGTCACCCGCAACGATTTCGACATCTTCGTGCCCGGCGACGGCGCCCATACCTCGCTCAGCGGTCTGGCCATAGTGTCGGGCAGTCAGATATGCTCCGACAGCGTGGTGCTCCGCCATCTGGGCACACACTGCACAAGCCGCCAGGTGTTCAAAAACGCTCTGTTCGACAACGCCCGCGGCGCTTTCGGCGGCCGTATAGTGGTCGACGAGGCCGCCCGTTTCACCGATGCAGCCCAGACCAACCGCAATATCCTCGAATCGCCTGCCGCACGCATGGAAGCCTCGCCACAGCTCGAAATCTACTGCGACGAGGTGAAGTGCAGCCACGGCGCCACCACCGGACAGCTCGACGAGCGCGCCCTGTTCTACATGCAGACCCGCGGAATACCGCGCGAGGAAGCCAGGCGCATGCTCACACAGGCGTTTATGGTCGATGTGATAGACAACATATCGTTCGAAGTCCTCCGTCAGCGCCTCCATATCCTTGTCGAGAAGCGGCTTTCGGGCGCTTCGGCCGACTGCAACACATGCGCCACCGCATGCCACAACCAAGCCAACGCAGAATGAAAGAAATATACGACGTCGAGGCCCTGCGCCGCGACTTTCCCATACTCTCCGAAACTGTCTACGGCAAGCCGCTCGTATACCTCGACAACACGGCCACGTCGCAGACCCCGCGTCAGGTGGTGGTGGAGATAGAACGCCTCTACACCCACACCAAGGCCAACGTGCACCGCGGCGTGCACTGCCTCTCGCAGAAAGCCACCGCAGCCATGGAGGCGGCCCGCGAGCGTGTGCGCGGCTTCATCGGGGCCGATTCTACCGAGGAAATCATCTTTACCCGAGGCACCACCGAGAGCATCAATCTGGTGGCCTCGTCCTATGGGTCGCTTCTCTCCGAAGGCGACGAGATCATCCTCACCGTCATGGAGCACCACTCCAATATCGTGCCCTGGCAGCTCCTTGCCTCGCGCCGTGGCGTGGTGATAAAGGTGGTGCCCTGCGACGACCGCGGCGTGCTCGACCTCGACGCCTATCGTTCGCTCTTCACCGAGCGTACGCGGCTGGTATCGTTCTGCCACGTGTCGAATGTGCTCGGCACCGTCAATCCTGTGGCCGAGATGGCCGCCTACGCCCACAGCCGCGGTGCCGTGGTGTGCGTCGACGGCGCACAGGCCGTGGCTCACGAAAAAGTCGACGTCAAGGCTCTCGGAGCCGATTTCTATGCTTTTTCCTCGCATAAGATGTACGGTCCCACCGGCATAGGCATACTCTACGGGCGCCGCGACCTGCTCGAGGCCATGCCTCCCTATCAGGGCGGAGGCGAGATGATAGGCCATGTCAGCTTCTCGGGTACCACATGGGCCGACCTCCCCTATAAATTCGAGGCCGGGACGCCCGACTTCATAGATGCCGCCGCCCTCACCAAGGCCATCGATTATATCGAGAACGTAGGTATAGAGCGCATCGCCGCGCACGAAGAAATGCTGCTTGCGCGCGCCACCGAAGCCATCGCCACCATTCCGGGCCTGCGCATCTACGGCACCGCTCCCGGCAAAGCAGCGGTTCTGTCGTTCCTCGTCGGCGACGCTCATCACTATGACACCGGCGTTCTTCTCGACCAGATGGGCATCGAAGTGCGCACCGGCCATCACTGCGCCCAGCCGCTCATGGAGCGCTTCGGCATCGAAGGCACCGTACGTGCATCTTTCGCCCTCTACAACACCGAGGCCGAGGTCGACGTCTTCGCCGCCGCCCTACGCCGCGCCGCCGCCATGCTCGCCTGACTTCGGGCTACATCGTGTCGAGAAGCTCGCCGAGAGCTGTGATCTTGTGGTTCAGGTTGAACAGGCGGTCGGTAGTGTACCAGGTGTCGAAGACACCGTGCTGAGAGCTGAGCAGTGCGTTGCGGGCGTTCTTGAGGCTGAGGTACGACGCTGTGAGGTGTTCCCTTGGCTCGTCGTCGCCTCTGTATGCTTTCATGAAGTGGCCGAGAGAGTTCGACAACGATGCCATATAGTGAGCGTAACACGACAGATTGTCATAGAAGAAACGCTGCTTCCAGCCGCGCAGGCGCAGGCTCATATCATCGCACCGGTCGGCAACAGCCGCGAAACGGGGAGAACTGCTCTCCATCCCGGCAATGATTTCGGCCACCTGATTATCGGAAACAAGCCTGAACGAACGGCCCTTTACGCGCTCGAAGCCGATATCGGACAGCGGATTCGGCCGGTATGCCCCGAACTGAGGTAGCACCTGGTTGAATACCTGGGCATGCCGCAGATCCTGGAATATGAACTGACGGTCCATACCCGGGAATTCGGAAGGACGCTGCCGCCAGTAAGCATTGTAATAATCGCGATACAGCTCTGCGATATCGCCGGCAAACTCCTCGCCGTAATACTGAGCGCAGAAAGATTTGAGGAACGAATCTGTGTCGTAAGCCCCGATATCCCACATCATGGCGGCATTGGCCGACATTTCCATTATGAATTCGCGGATATTCCCCGCATTTACCACGCTGAATCTGAGCGGCCCCCGCGAGGCCACATAGCGATAGTTCTGCTCCATCTTCCACGGACTTTCGGCCGGGGCAAGATGGGCGCCCGTCGAGGTGAACTGAAGGTTCATGTAGTAGCCCAGCTGCATCGGCCGGGAGAAATCGTAGTTCACAAGATCGTCGTAGGGGTAGTGGTCGCGACGGCCGGCCACGAAAGTCCACAGCATGTTGCTCGCTGCCGGCGGTTCGAGATAACCCTTGGCGAGGAGATCGGACAGCTCGTCGTAGAACGTCATTCTCACAAACGGGTCGTTCTCGCCGGTTGCTTCCTTTATCATATCGTACTGTATACGCACCATTCTGTTGATGACTCCGGCTCGTTCCTTCTCGCCCTCGGGAGCGTCGGGAAATATGTTCCAGAAAGGTTCGTCAGTACGGCCCCGGAATGCTATCTGCCACAGGTTTTCCTGATCGTTGCGCATGACGGTCGCGATGTTGTATGCCCAGAATTCCTTCATGGCATCGAGATTGGCAAGTTTAAGTTCGGGGGCTTTCATGCCTCTCACCTGTTCCCAGTATTTCTCCCAGTTGGCAAAACTGTTGTTGAGGCCTACCATGTGGTGCGAGGTCAGAATAAGGCCGTATTTACGCAGCAGGTCGGCATTATGGTTCATCCGGTAGTCGGGATAAGTCACCGTCGGGCCAAATTCGACAGTGTTGAGTTTCAGCCGAAGCATGGTCTCGAGCCACAGTTCATCGTTTTGCGGGCTTTGCTCACGCCAGGGATTCAGCAGGTCCTCGTCGTTAGGAAACCATGCGCGGAATCTTACTTCGGGCGATTTTACGGCGCAATCGTAGTCGTCGGCCATTTCGACAGTTTTCTTGTATTCAGGCACCCAGCCGCAGAAATACCATAGGGGAGGCACTCCGAGAAACTTTTCTGAAAAAGAATAGAGCGCATAGATAGCTCCGCGCATGTCCTTGCCCGCAAGCACTATGTCGTGGCCGTCGGCATATATGCGGTGACTCTCGAAACCGTCGAGCGTGCGCAGTCCCGTTTCACCGTCGGCAGCCGCGTCGACTACACGGATATTGACCATATCCGGCGAGGTAAGACTATCGATATCGGGAATGCAGTGCATCACTTTGCCGAAATCGCGTGCCACACTTTCGGCCGCGAGCCGCACGGGAGCGGGGCATCGTTCAGAAATCACGATTCTGAATTTTCCCGGTTCGAGGGTTATACACCGTGCGGTTACAGCACAAATCAATACCATGAGCAGTGCAATATATCTTTTCATATCTGCGTATAATGACGGATTCACTTCATTGAGTGGCAAAGATAAGCAAATAATCACATATGTTATTAAACAACCTCTAAATGATAGTATACCTTGCTGTCGGCATCGAAAAAGCCGCCGTCGTTTATGCCCGGGCGGTGAAACTACGATAAAGGAGAGAGCTTTTTCATGGAAAGAATGATGTGAGTTGGCCAAGTGTAGGCATATTTGCAGAAATATGCAACATTTTGCTGCGGAAATATAGCGATATTCACTCTGAAAATGTCGGAAAACACCCCTTTATTCCCTCTTAAAAAATCAGAGTCTATTGCCATTTGCCACATTATTAGTATATTTGCCACCGTATGGCATATCTTGAACGTGAAATAGACGCTCACCTTCTCAGATGGAAGGAAAGCACAAACCGAAAGCCGCTGCTTTTACGCGGAGCGCGACAGGTTGGCAAATCGAGATCAAATCCGGCACAAGCGGCAAAATGAAAAGTCTGCGTTATTTTATGGAAAAGAAAAACGTGGACTGCGCAATACGTTCATCTCTCGAAAACTTCGGCAGACTGAATGTGGTAATTGATGAAAAAGAATGTAGCATCGACATTGTCCCGCTGTATGCAATTGCGTCGATGGTGAGGCGGGAGAGTGTCGGGGCGGTTTTTGAAAAGTTTTTTAATCCTTGAAAAATGAAAAGATACTTTACAGCTGTCGTGATTATGGTGATCGCAGCTTTTTGCGGGTTTAAATCTCTTGCGGCTGAAAATGAAGCCCCGGCAGCCACCCAGTGGCAGGGGAAAAAAGTGGGAGTGCTGGGCGACTCGATGAGCGCCCCGACCGATAACCCCGACCGCAAGCGCTTCTACAGCTATCTTGCCGACAGCATAGGCATAGAGCCGCTAGTATATGCCGTGAGCGGCTATCAGTGGAAAGATCTTGCCGGCCTTGCCCGACAGATGCGCTCGGACCACGGCGACGACATCGACGCCATCCTGATATGGGCCGGGACCAACGACTACAACGCCTCGCGCCCTGTCGGCACTTTCTTTACCGAGACTACCGAGGAAGTGAATGTCAACGGCCGGGTGATGCCCCGCCGCCACCGCACACATGTGATGGCCGACTCGACATTCTGCGGCAGTATAAACCTTATAATGTCGTATCTCAAAGAGAATTATCCGACGAAGCAGATTGTCATCCTCACACCGGTGCACCGAGCTTTCGCCCGTTTCGGCGACGATAATATCCAGCCCGACGAGATGTATGCCAACGGTGCCGGATTCTATATCGACGACTATGTGGCTGCTCTGAAGCGTGCCGGCGAAGTGTGGAGCGTGCCCGTGATAGATCTGTTTTCCATCAGCGGCTATTATCCTCTTTACGACAGCAATATCATCTACGTGCAGAACGGCGCCACCGACCGCCTCCATCCGAGCAAGGAAGGGCACCTCCGCCTCGCCCGCACTCTGCAGTATCAGCTACGTTCTCTTCCCGCCACATTCTGACACAGTCGCTTGCGGTTGAATAAGTCGGGGATTTTGTGTAATTTTGCAGCGATAAACCATTCGCTATGAATCAATGTGTTTTAGGCGCAGGAGCCGACGAGGCTCTCCGCCGCGAAATATTGCAACTGAAAAAGGATAAGAACGCCGTTATCCTGGCTCACTACTATGTCGACGGCGCTATCCAGGACATCGCCGACTATGTGGGCGACTCGCTCGCGCTTGCCCAGAAAGCCGCCGAGTATTGTGCCGACGCCGATATCGTGGTGATGTGCGGCGTGCACTTCATGGGCGAGACCGTCAAGGTGCTGTGCCCCGACAAGAAAGTGCTTGTGCCCGACGCCGAGGCCGGATGCTCGCTGGCCGACAGCTGCCCGGCCGGAGACTTCGGGGAGTTCATCAAGGCGCATCCGGGCCACACGGTGGTGTCGTATGTCAACACCTCGATAGGCGTCAAGGCCCTCACCGATATTCTGGTGACCAGCGGCAATGCCCGCAAGGTAATCGACTCTCTGCCTGCCGACGAAAAGATAATATTCGGCCCCGACCGTAATCTCGGCGGCTATATCAATGCCGAGACCGGCCGCAATATGGTGCTGTGGGACGGCGCCTGCCACGTGCACGAACGCTTCTCGACCGAATCCATAGCACGCCTCAAAGAAGCGCACCCCGATGCTCCGGTGCTGGTGCACCCGGAGTGCTCGCGGCCTGTGCGTCTCATGGCCGACAAACTCGGCTCCACCGCCGCTCTTTTGTCGTATGCCCTCGCAAGCGACGCCCGCGAGTTTATCGTGGCCACCGAAAGCGGCATACTGCACCAGATGCGCAAAAGCGCTCCCGACAAGACCTTTATAGCCGTTCCGCCCTCGGACAGCACCTGCGGATGCAACGAATGCGCATATATGAAGCTCAACACTCTCGGCAAGCTGCGCGACTGTCTCATAAACGAGTCTCCCGAAATAATCATCGACGAAGAACTCCGTGTCAAGGCCCTCCGCCCCATCAACCGCATGCTCGAACTCTCGAAATAACACCCCGCAATGGAATACAATCATAAAGAAATAGAAAGCCGTGTGGCTCAGTACTGGAAGGACAACAACATCTACCATGTTGAAATCGACCATTCCAGACCCAAATATTATGTGCTCGACATGTTCCCCTATCCGTCGGGCGCCGGCCTGCACGTGGGCCATCCGCTGGGATATATTGCCAGCGACATCGTGGCGCGCTACAAGCGCCTCAAGGGCTTCAACGTGCTTCACCCCATGGGCTACGACGCCTACGGCCTGCCTGCCGAGCAGTATGCCATCCAGACCGGCCAGCACCCCGAGGTGACAACCCGCATCAACACCGCCCGCTACCGCAGCCAGCTCGACAAGATCGGCTTCAGCTTCGACTGGGACCGCGAGATCCGCACATGCGACCCCGAGTTCTACCGCTGGACACAGTGGGCCTTCCTGAAGATGTTCGGCTCGTACTACGACAAGACCGCCGACCGCGCCATGCCGATCGAAAAGCTCGTCGAGGTATTCGCCACCAAAGGCGCCGACGGTGTAAATGCCGCCTGCAATAAGGAACTGCATTTCACCGCCGCCGAATGGAACGCCATGACCGACAAGGAAAAGAGCGACACGCTCATGAACTACCGCATAGCCTACCAGGCCAATACGATGGTCAACTGGTGCCCCAAGCTCGGCACCGTGCTTGCCAACGACGAGGTGAGCGAGGGCGTGTCGGTTCGCGGCGGCTATCCTGTGGAGCAGAAAGAGATGTGGCAGTGGTGCCTGCGTGTGTCGGCCTATGCCGAGCGTCTGCTGCAGGGCCTCGAGCGCATCGACTGGTCGGAGTCCATCAAGGAAACGCAGCGTAACTGGATCGGCCGCTCCGAAGGCGCCGAGATGCACTTCCGCATCGACGGCCGCGACGATATCGACCTCGAAATCTTCACCACCCGCGCCGACACAGTATTCGGTGTCACCTTCATGGTGCTTGCTCCCGAGAGCAAATATGTGAAGGAACTCACCACCGCCGGGCAGAAAGAGGCCGTCGACGCCTATCTCGAGACCATCAAGCACCGCACCGAGCGCGAGCGCATGATCGACAAGAAGGTGACAGGCGTGTTCAGCGGCAGCTACGCCATCAACCCGCTTTCGGGCAAGAAAATACCTGTGTACATCAGCGACTATGTGCTTGCCGGCTACGGCACCGGCGCCATCATGGCCGTGCCTGCCCACGACAGCCGCGACTACGCCTTCGCCCGCCATTTCGATCTGCCTATAATTCCTCTGATCGAAGGCGCCGATGTGAGTGAAGAGAGCTTCGATGCCAAAGAAGGCACGATGATGAACAGCGACGGCCCCGAGCTGAAGCTCAACGGTCTCTCCGTGAAGGAAGCCATCGCCGCCACCAAGCGCTTTATCGAGGAAAAAGGCATAGGCCGTGTAAAGACCAACTACCGCCTGCGCGACGCCATCTTCAGCCGTCAGCGCTACTGGGGCGAGCCCATACCCATCTGCTATGTCGACGGTATTCCCACCGCTTTCGACAAGCTTCCTCTCGAGCTTCCCGAGGTCGACAAATATCTGCCCACCGAGACCGGCGAGCCTCCGCTGGGCCGTGCCAAGAACTGGAATACCCCCGAGGGCTATCCGCTCGAACTGAATACCATGCCCGGTTTCGCCGGTTCGTCGGCCTACTATCTGCGCTACATGGATCCGCGCAACGAGCATGCCCTCGTAAGCCGCGAAGCCGACGAATACTGGCGCTCGGTCGACCTCTATATCGGCGGCAGCGAACATGCCACCGGACACCTCATCTACAGCCGTTTCTGGAATAAATTCCTCTACGACTACGGCGAGGTTGTCGACGACGAACCCTTCCACAAGCTCATCAACCAGGGCATGATCCAGGGCCGCACGAGCTTCGTGTACCGCATCAAGGACACCAACACCTTCGTCAGCGCCGGCCTCAGGGACCAGTACGACACCACTCCCATCCGTGTCGACATCAATATGGTGCGCAACGATGTGCTCGACCTCGACGCATTCCGCGCATGGCGTCCCGAGTTTGCCGATGCCGACTTCGTGCTCGAGGACGGCCGCTATGTATGCGGCCACGCAGTGGAGAAAATGTCGAAATCGATGTACAACGTCGTAAACCCCGACGATATGGTAGAGCGCTACGGCGCCGACACTCTCCGTCTCTACGAGATGTTCCTCGGCCCGCTCGAAGCCAGCAAGCCATGGGATACCAACGGCATCGACGGTGTGTTCCGCTTCATCAAGAAATTCTGGAGTCTGTACTGGCGCGGCGACGACTGCCTGGTTGATGCTTCGGCTCCCACCCGCGACAATCTCAAGAGCCTTCACAAGCTCATCAAGAAGGTCAGCGCCGACATCGATGCGTTCTCGTTCAATACATCGGTGGCCGCATTCATGATCTGCATCAACGAGCTGGCGCAGCAGAAGTGCCGCTCGCGCGAGATTCTCGAGCCGCTGGCCGTGGTTCTGGCTCCGTTCGCTCCGTTCACCGCCGAGGCCCTGTGGCAGGGCGCTCTTGGCCACGACACCACCGTGTGCGACGCCGCATGGCCCGCATACGACGAGGCCTGGCTGAAGGAAGACAGCGTGACGATGGCCGTATCGTTCAACGGCAAAGCCCGCTACAACATCACCGTGCCGGTGGATATGGCGCGCGAGGATGTCGAGAAGACCGCTCTCGAGGCCGAAGGGGCCGCCAAGTGGCTCGACGGCAAAACCGTGCGCAAAATCATCGTAGTGCCCGGCAAGATTGTGAACATCGTCGTTTCATGACAATAAAGGTACCGGACGATTCGTTATTTTACTATGCGACAAATCGTTTTTGCAAGCAACAACGCCCATAAGCTGCGCGAGCTCCGCGAAATTCTCGGCGAGGATTTCGAGGTGCTCGGGCTTGCCGACATAGGCTGTCACGACGATATCCCCGAAACCGCCGATACATTCGAAGGCAATGCCCTGCTCAAGGCCCGCTATGTGAAAGAGCACTACGGCTACGACTGCTTTGCCGACGATTCGGGTCTCGAGGTCGACGCTCTTGACGGCGCCCCTGGCATATACAGCGCCCGCTATGCCGGCGAGGGCCACGACAACGCCGCCAACAACGCCCGCCTGCTGAGAGAACTGAGCGGTGTCTCCGACCGCCGGGCACGCTTCCGCACGGCCATAGCGCTGCTCACAGGCGACTGCGAACCCCGCTATTTCAACGGCTGCATAGAGGGCACCATCCTCACGGAGCCTCACGGCGATGCCGGATTCGGCTACGACCCGCTGTTCCGCCCCGACGGATGGAGCAAGACCTTCGCCGAAGCCACACCCGAAGAGAAGAATGCCGTGAGCCACCGGGGTCGTGCCGTGCGTCTGCTTGCCGAATACCTCGTGTCGCCCGAAAACACGACATATCCGAATCCCTGTAATGACAAATAAGACACTTCTCCTCCTGGCCGTTCTGGTGACGGCACTTCTTGCCCCCGCGGGGCTTTGCGGCGCCGTATCGTCGCCCGGGCGCTGGACGGTCTATCCTACCCTCGGCTTCAATATCACCAAGGCGCTCGAGACTCCGCACTACCTCTATGCCGTATCGAATGGTAAACTTTTCTCGCGCGATCTCGACACCGACGAAGTGCGTGTGTATTCGACCGCGACCAAGCTGTCGGACAGCGACATAAGCAATATTTTCTACAACAAGGAAGGCAAATATCTGCTTATAGCCTATGTCAACGGCAATCTCGACATGCTCTACGACGACGGCCGCGTGGTGAATCTTCCCGAAATCAAGGACGCCGTTATATCGTCGGGCCACGGCGTGAACAGCGCCGATTTCGCCGACGGCCGCATATATCTGGCCACTGACTTCGGCATGGCCGTCTACGACGACAGCAAGCACGAGATAGTCGACTCAGGCATTTACAATACAAAAGCTTCCAACATATTCTCCATGGGCGACCACATCGCACTGGTGGTCGGCGACTGGATGTACGTATCGCCAAAGAACGTGCGCCATCACTCTTTCGACAGCTTTACCCGAATAAGAGGTTTTTGGTCGACCGACGTGCAGCCCGTTTCTGAAAACGCACTTGCCTATAATCATCCCAGCGGTTTGTGCATCACTCATATCGACTTCGGGAATATGACCAGTACCCTGAATATGTGCGGTTTCAAACCTACCGACGGCACACTGCAGCGCCTCGATGACGGCACCGTGTTCGGATACAACGCCGACAAGATTTTCATCATCGACAGCAACGGTCTGCGCAGCTCCATGGATATACCGGCAGTTCTGGCCGGTTCTCCGCTCTATGCCTCCTCCGGTCTTGAGTCGGTGTGGGGTACCGGTACCGACGGTATAGGGCGCTACGATTTGTCGGACGGCGATGCTACAGTACTCATGCAGCCATTCCGCCCCGATGCTCTTACAATCAACATGGCTGTGGGATTCAGCTGGAGTGCCGACGGCAACCGCCTGTATCTGGTGCACCGCACGCCCGCCCAGTTCATATTCAACGACGATGTCGATAATACCAACGGTCCGCAGGGTGTCAATATCTTCGAACCCGCCACCGCTCTTGTCCGCGACGTCACCGTGCCGCGCTTCGATCCTGCGGGATATTCCGCCACCATGGCGGCCAAACAGCAGAGAGCCGGCTGGCCCGGCCTCGTGGGCGGTCCCAGCCGTGTGGTCGAAGACCCCGACGACTCCGAGGTATGGTATCAGGCATATAACTACGAGCCTTTCTTCGCATTCCGTGGCAATGAAGTCACAGGATGTTTCAATGCTCAGAATACCGGCTATACCGGCAACTCCCGCGGCTACAATGTGGAAATAGATCCGGCCGGTAACCTGTGGCTGTGTCTTGGTCACCGCGATGCCCCCGATCCGACCTATCTGGTTCTACCGGCCGACAAGCGCCGCGGCGATCTGTCGAAGATTACCAAGGACGACTTCATACCTCTGGCTTATCCGGGCTTCTCGGCTACGCGCGAGACCAAGGTGCTTTTCTGCAAGCATTCGCAATATATGTTTATCACCGCAGGCGGCTGGGCCGATGCCTTCGTGGTAGTCGATACCAAAGGTACCTACTCCGACTTCAGCGACGACACATACATGGTGCACCGCACCTTCACCGATACCGACGGCCGCACACTCGATATTCGCCGCGTGCCCTTCCCGGTCGAGGACAACAGGGGACAGATATGGTTCTGCTCCGACATCGGTCCGCTCGTGCTCCAGCGCCCCGCCCTGGGTGTTACTTCCGACATGGCATTCCGCCGCCCCATAGTGCCCCGCAACGACGGCACAAATTTCGGCGACTACCTTCTCGACGGCACCAAGGTCACCTCTATCGCCGTAGACCACTCCAACCGCAAGTGGATGGCTACCGAGACCGACGGCGTGTATCTGGTGAACGAGGACGGAACAGAGATTATAAGCCACTTCACCGCCTCGAACTCGCCTCTTTCGTCGAACAATGTGCACTTCGTCACCTGCGACCCCCACAGCAACAAGGTATATATGGGCTGCAACGACGCTTTCTACGAATACGACAGCGATTCGTCGCCTGCCGCCGAGGATTATTCCGATGTCTATGCCTATCCCAACCCCGTGCGACCCGACTACACCGGATGGATCACCATCGCCGGGCTTAAGGACAATTCTCTGGTCAAAATCGCCGATATCGCCGGCAACGTCTTCTTCCAGGGACGCTCCGAGGGCGGCATGATAAGCTGGGACGGCTGTAACAGTGCCGGAGAGCGCGTGCGCACCGGCGTCTACTTCGTCTTCGCTTCGGAAAGCGGCGACGGCACATCGTCGGGCGCCGTTGCAAAAATTATGGTTGTTAATTGACATTTATGAATCAGACTACACTGCGCTACGCCAATGAGCGCGATAAAATATACGGCCTCGCCGGTATGGCCATCACCCTGGTGGCTCTCGACGGCGAGAAATATCTCAGCGAGATACGTCTCGACGCCCCTGCCGGCGAATGTCTGGTGATGAGCCACGACTACGGCTTCAAGGGCAACCCCCGCATGTCGGCCCGTATAGTATGGGAACAGACCCTCTCCGACCTGCGTATGACCACCTCGATAATACTGGGCAATATCGCCTGCCGCCGCTATGTGCTGGGCCACTGCGGCATTGCCGCCGATGACCTCGAGCCGGTGCGTGCGGCCGTGCGCTCCGACGCCCGCGATCACTGCGACCTCGATGACGATGAGTCCGACCGTCTTTTCGACGGCTGCCTCAACTATGTGCAGCGCATATTCCGCCATTCGGGCGTGCAGGAAGTGGCCCATACATTCGCAGGCCACATAGGGCGCCGTCGCACTCTGTCGGGCTCCGAGGCCATCGAAATCCTCAGCTCCCTCGGCCTTTCATGAATTAATGGTAGAAAGTGAATGGTGAAAGGTGAAGATAATAGTTCTTTTGGAATTGAGAGCATAAAACTATTATCTTAACTTTTTAAATCTTTTACTTTTTCGACTATATTTTTAACTGTGAGCAAGTTGAAAACTTGCGAAACTTAAATTAATTATATATAATGTCAACCAACACAGTAGACGATAAGCGTAAGGTTACCACTGCGCGTCTTATCGAGATGAAGCAGCGCGGCGAGAAGATCGCCATGCTCACGGCCTACGACTACTCCATGGCCAAGCTCATCGACGAAGCCGGTATGGATGTGATTCTTGTAGGCGACTCCGCCTCCAATGTCATGGCCGGCAATATCACCACTCTGCCCATAACCCTCGATCAGATGATATACCACGCCAAAAGTGTGATAAAAGGCACAAAACGTGCTCTTGTGGTATGCGACATGCCTTTCGGCACCTATCAGGGCAACTCCAAGGAGGCCCTAGCATCGGCTATCCGCATAATGAAGGAAAGCCATGCCGAGGCTGTGAAGATGGAGGGCGGAGCGGAGATACGCGAATCGATAGAGCGTATACTCTGCGCCGGTATCCCCGTGATGGGCCATCTCGGCCTTACACCGCAGTCTATCAATAAATTCGGCACATATGCCGTGCGAGCCAAGGAAGAGCGCGAGGCCGAGAAGCTCCTGGCCGACGCACATCTGCTCGAGGAAATAGGATGTTTTGCCCTCGTACTCGAGAAAATACCCGCCAAACTCGCCGCACAGGTGGCTTCCGAGCTTCATATCCCTGTCATTGGCATCGGCGCCGGCGGCGGTGTCGACGGTCAGGTGCTTGTGATGCACGACATGCTCGGCATCAACCAGGGATTCTCGCCTAAGTTCCTTCGTCGCTATGCCGACCTCTCCACCGTCATAAATCAGGCTGTGGGACGTTATATCGACGATGTGAAGACATCCGACTTCCCCAACGCCAACGAACAGTATTGATATCCCTTCTTTCGATTATCGACGAACTGACGCACGTCTGCCTGCCGCGCCTGTGCCCGGCATGCGGGCGTGCTTTGCATAGGGGCGAGGAGGCCATGTGCACGGGGTGTCTGCTGGCTTTGCCGCGCCTGGGTCATATAGCGGGTGCGGTGCCGGCGCTTCATCAGGCGCTGTCCAATGCTCCGGCGGCGCCGGGGCTCGAGGCCGTATGGTTCCGCTACGATCCGGCCGGCGATTTCGCAAGTCTTGTGCGCAGTGCCAAATATGGAAACAGGCCGCGCCAGGGGCGCCTCATGGGGCGTGCGTTCGCCCGCGAGCTGCTGGCCGACTCTGCGGCGGCTCTCGACAGGGTCGACGTGCTGCTGCCGGTGCCTATGCACTGGGTCAAGCAGATAGGCCGGGGCTATAACCAGAGCGGCGAGATAGCCCGCGGCATCTCCGATGTCACCGGCATCCCTGTAGGCGACAATCTTGTGGCCCTGGCGCCACACCGCACACAGACGAAGCGTTCGCGGCGCAGCCGTCTGGTGAATGTGCAGGGTACCATATGGTGTGTGCGCCCCGACGAGCTCGCCGGCCTCGACATATGTCTGGTCGATGACATTATCACCACCGGCGCCACCATCACCGAGTGCGTCATGGCCATAGGACGCGCAGGCGCACGCCCTGCATCGATAGGCGCCTTCGCCCTCGGCGCCCCGTAGTCATTCTGTCAGAAATAAGCAAGCCCCGGATGCGTGTGAATTGCGTCCGGGGCTTGCTGTATAGAGAGCTTAAGTTATTCTACTGTCACGGTGGCAGTGGCCGGTTTGAGGCCCTTGGCAGTGGCCTTGATGGTAAGGGTGCCGGGAGTCTTGGCCGAGCGCGCTATGGCGGTTGCGGCGCCGCTGAACAGCTTCATCTCCGGGTTCTGGAAGGGTAGCAGGCAGGTGGGATCGCCGTTGGCGCCTGCCTCGTAGGTGCCTGCGCCGGTAACGGTGAATTTCACCATATTGTCGGCATCGGGCACGGGGTTGCCGTTGCGGTCGAGGGCTTCGACGGTGAAGTATACCAGTTCGTCGCCGTCGGCGGCTATGCTCTTGCGGTTGGGAGTGATGCGCAGCGAGGCTGCTTTGCCGGCGGTGCGTACGGTCTTTTCGCCGGCAATTTTGCCGTCGGCGTCGTATGCCACAACTTTTATTTCGCCGGGCTCATATACCACGTCGTTCCAGCGCAGACGGTAACGGTCGACTACGTCGCCGTCCTTGGTCTTCTGCCGGCGACCCTGACTCTTGCCGTTGACGAAGAGTTCGGCCGAAGGATAGGAGGTATATACGTAGACCGGTGTCACCTGGCCTTCGCGGCCGGGCCATGTCCAGTGCGGAAGCACGTGGAGAGTGGGGTCTTTTTCGTTCCACTTCGAGCGGTAGAGATAGAAGCGGTCCTTGGGCAGTGATGCCAGGTCGATGATGCCGAAGTACGAGCTGTGGCTGGGCCATGCGTCGGTATCGTAGGGCGAGGGCTCGCCCAGGTAGTCGAAACCGGTCCATACGAACTGGCCAATCACCCAGGGACGGTCATCGTCCATCTCAAAGTCGAGGTCGGGGATATTGCTCCACGAGCACGATTCGTTGTCGTAGCTGTTGCTCTGCTTGTCGGGATGCATGGCGGTATGGTGTTCGCCGAATTCCACCGGGAAGTAGTACTTGCCGCGGCTCGACACTGTCGATGCCGTTTCCGAGCCGAGAATAAGCTTCTGCGGCAGCTTGGCATATGCCTCGTCGTAGTACTGGGGCTTGTAGTTGAAGCCGGGGATGTCGAGGGCGGCGGCGAAACCGTTGTCGAGTACGGCGCCTATCTGGTCCATGCCGCAGGTCACGGGGCGGGTGGGGTCGAGCTTATGCACCAGATTCTGAAGCATTGTAAGTTCGGCCATGCCGTCGGGACCCCACTGCGAGGGCACCTCATTGCCTATCGACCACATTACCACCGAGGGGCTGTTGCGGTAGTGCTCCACCATGTTGGTGATGTCGCGTTCGGCCCACTGGGGGAATACGGAGCCGTAGCCGTTGGGCGACTTGGGACGGAAGCCCCAGTCATCGAAGGGTTCTACCATGAGCATCATGCCCATTTCGTCGCACAGCTCTACAAGTTCGGGTGCGGGCATATTGTGCGATGTGCGGATGGCGTTCACGCCCATGTCCTTGAGGAGTTCGATCTGATGGCGCAGTGCCGAACGGTTGACGGCGGCGCCGAGCGGGCCGAGGTCGTGGTGGTTGCACACGCCGCGGAACTTGGTGAGCTTGCCGTTGAGATAGAAGCCTTTTTCGGGTATGTACTCGATGGTGCGTATGCCGAAGCGGGTCTTGTAGCTGTCCACTTCTTTGCCGTCGACGCTAAGACGCGTTACGGCGGTGTAGAGTTCGGGTTTGTCGAGGTTCCACAGTTTAGGAGCGGGAACGAGGAAGTTCTGGCCGAATTCCTGTCCGCGCGACACATAGGTCGACTTGTCGGTGGCCACAACGGCTCCCGAGGGGTCGAGGATGTCGGTGTCGACAGTTACTTTGGTGTCGCGGGGCGCGCCTGCTATCTTCATCTGCAGGTGCACCGAGGCATATTCATCGGTCACACGCGGGGTAGTGACATAAGTTCCCCATACCGGAATATGGATCTTGTCGGTGGATATGAGGTGGACATTGCGGTAGAGGCCTGCGCCGGGATACCAGCGCGAGGCGCGTTCTTTGTTCTCGAGTTTCACTTCCAGGCGGTTGGTGCCCGGAGCAGCCACGCCGGTGGCATCGACGTAGAACGAGTTGTAGCCATAGGGCCACACACCGAGCTCGGTGCCGTTGAGCGATACCTGCGCGTTGCTCATGGCGCCGTCGAATACCAGAGTGGTTACACGTCCGGTGGTGTCGGGAATCTCTATATCGAGGAGGTATGTGCCCTTGCCGATGAAGGGCAGCCCCCCCGTGCGGCCGGTCTTGGCTGTTTCTTCGGTTTCGCCGTTCTGCTCCACAGCCACCACCTGAAGGTCGTGTGCGCGGTCGAAGGGACCGTAGATGGCCCAGTCGTGAGGCACGCGTACTTTCTGCCATTTGGTGTCGGATGCGGCGTCGCCTTTGGCGAAAAGCCAGCCTTCGTTGAGAGTGGTTTCGGTGCGCTGGGCTGCCGAGCTAATCGCAATGGCTCCTGCGAGAGCTATAAAGGTTGGTTTAATAAGTCGATTCAAGGTCATGAATATTAGTTTGTACAAAAAATCTCATTATATAACAAAGATAGCGATTTTTTGTTCACAGATTAATCAAGAAAAACATTCAGGGCATCGGTCGGAGCACCGTTTTCGTCGAAGCATCCTTTTTTATACCCGTGATTCACAGGGGTTTCGGGCTCCCACCAGAAAATGCCTTTGAGGTCGAGATTCTTTCCGCCCTCGGTGAGGCGGCGCATCATCTTGTCGGCGATTTCGGGCTGATCGTAGGAGATGCCGATTTCGCATATCATCACGGGCTTGTCCCATGTCTTCTGGCAGTAGCGGATATTGTTGATACAGTCGTCGACAACTTTTTCCCAGTTGTGGGTTTCGGGGTAGAGGCTCATGCCTATCATGTCGAAGCGTGCGCCCTCGGCGGTTATTTTGCCGAAGAGACGGTCGTAGAGCCACTGCTGGTCGCCGCCGTCGACGTGTACTATCACGATAGCCTCGGGGAAAATGGCCTTTACGGCGTCGTAGCCGGCGTTGACCATGCGGGTGAAGTTGTCGGCGCAGTCGTCGCCTATGCCTCCGAGAGGCCACATCATGCCGGTGCGGGTCTCGTTGCCTATCTGCACCCATTCGGGTTCGATGCCTTCGGCCCTGAGGGCGCCGAGCACTTCGTCGACGTGGGCGGTCATGGCCTTAAGCACGCCGTCGAGGTCGAGGCCGTCCCATGCCGCCGGCATTGTCTGGCTGCCGGGATCGGCCCAGGTATCGGAGAAGTGGAAGTCGACCATCACGCGCAGGCCGAGCGCATTGGCGCGGCGTGCCTTCACCACCAGGTCGGCGGTGTTGCACCAGCCTTCGACGGTGGCGTCGTTTTCGGGATTGACCCACACGCGCAGGCGGATGGCGTTGACGCCGCAGTCGTCGCGCAGCAGGGTCATGAGTTCTTTCTGTTCGCCGGCGCGGGTCTGCCATTTATAGCCCTGGGCCTCGAACTGCGTGAGCCAGCTCACGTCGGCGCCTTTGGCGTAGGTGCCGCGCTCTATCTCTACGGGCTTGTTGTCGACAGGCGGATTGGTTACTGGGCTGTCCTGGGTGCAGGCGCCCAGCGCCATGGAGGCGCCGAGCACTGCTATGCTGAGAATCTTGTTGAGTTTCATTTTTTAACTGTTGTTGCCGGGTTGAAAAAGTAATAAGTTCAGAAAGTTAAGAGAATGGTGTTGTTGAGAGAGGTAATATCTTGACTTTTTCAACTTATTACTTTTTCGACCGATAATTTACTGATAGGAGTATGTGCCTTTGGAGAGGTCGACGGTGAGGGTGTGAGTGCCGTTGGCGAGTTCGTTGTCGCCTTCGAAGCCGTCGCGGTAAAGCGCCAGTTCGCCGGGAGTGCCGTTGCCTCCGAAGAAGAGGTCCCAGTTATCGTTGAGCACTATTTTCACGCCCCAAGGAGTGTTTGCGGTCTTTTCGAATGTGGCGGTGTATACTCCGGGCATATCGGTAGCCGTCATTTCGGTGAGGCTCCAGTCGTCGTTAAGGCCGGTATAGCTTACTTTCGTTATGGGGGTGAGCTTGTAGGTGAGGTCGCCCATGTTCACGTCGAAGAGGTAGAAACCGGGTTCGGGAGCGGCGATGTTGCCCTCGCCGTTGTTCACCAGCTGACCCGAGAAGGCTGTTCCGCCGTCGACCATGGTCCAGTAGTTGTCCCAGGCCTCGGCCTCGGTGTATATGCGGTAGCCCCATTCGCTGTTCACCTGCAGGGCGCCGCCGTAGGTGCGGTTGTCCTCGTTGTAGAGCTTCAGATAGTTGCTGAAATCCCACTCGGGCTGCACGCCCGAGAGATAGATCATCGGGGGCACTGTCTCTACAGGACCGGCCGAGCCTGCTCCGGCTGTGAGGGTCCATCCGCGCGGGTCGGAAAGGTCGAGTGTAAGTGTGGTCTCGCCTGCGGCGCCCACTTCGACGCTCACGGGCTGTGCGGCGTTGCCGAAGGTCAGGTTGCCTGCCGTGCCTCCGAAGCCTACGGGAGTGTCGGCGGCGGCAGCGTCGTCGGTGCCGGTGGCGGTGTTGTACTGCTTTCCGGTGCCCGAGAGGGTGACACTGATGGTGCCGGGAGTGGCGTCGAAAGTATATGTCCACTTATTGGCCTTGCGGTCGTAGGTCATGGCGCCGGAAAGGTCGCCGCCGAGGGTGAGTTCGCCTATATAGAGTGCGCTCCACTCGTTGGTGCGGGTGTTGACCACGGTGTAGTAGCAGCCCGAGGGCGAGGGATACCAGAAGTTCCACACGTCGAGGCCGGTAGTGTTGTTGCCCATGACGAATGCGGTGCCGGTGACGCCGTCGTTGCCCCACACGGTGTTGTTGCCTTCGCGCAGCCACCAGTTCTCCCACGAGCCGGCGCCGATGAAGCCGCTGTAGATGCCGTCGGAAGCCGGCGACCAGAGCGTGCGGCCGGTGTCGTTCTGCGAGGCGTCGAGCACGAAGCCCATGCTCATGTCGATGAAGTAGGGAGTCACGGATACAGTCTGCACGTCGCTGTATTTGGGGTCGATATTTGCGCCAAGAACGGTCTTGATGCGTATGTAGACCGTGCCCTTGACGCCGCCTTCGAGGCCGAGGCGACCCACGAGGTTATTGAGGGCTTCGCAGGTGTACTGGCGGTAGTATACGCCCGACTCCACGTTGTCGTCGACCACGGTGGCGAATTCGGGGTCGGTCGAGAACTGCACTGTGTTCGATGCAGCTCCCTCGGGAGCGGCCACCAGAGGGTCGGAGAGCGATATGCGGCCGTTCTCGTTCCAGTATATGGTGAGGGCGAGAGACTGCAGATGGTCTTTGTCGAGCACTATGTCGGAGGCCACACCGGAAATCTCGGCGCGGTCGGGGCCGTCGGTGTAGATTGTGTCGCCGTCCTTGTCGCAGCTCTGTGCGCCAAGCAGCATTACGGCGAGACCTGCGGCCGCTATATATTTATTGAAATTCATGGCTTAATAAAGGGGGTTGGAAAGATTGGTGTTTGCCGAGAGTTCGCTCAGGGGAATGGGATAGATGTTGTAGCGGGCGTTGACAGCCGAGCCGTCGAGAGTGCCGCCTTTCCACTGCCATACATAGGCGTCGGTGGTGAACCGGCCGAAGCGCACCAGGTCGGTGCGGCGGTGCATCTCGTGGTAGAGTTCGCGGCCGCGCTCGTCGAGCATGAAGGGCAGGTTGAACTGGGCGTCGGATATGCGGCCTGCCTCGTCGCCGTAGCCGCGCTCGCGCACTTCGTTGACCAGCCCGAGGGCCTGCTGGCGGGTCATGCCCGAGCCACCGCGGAGCACTGCTTCGGCGGCGCTGAGGTAGATTTCGGCCAGGCGGAACATGGGGTAGTCGGTGGAGCATCCGCGTGCGGCCGATGCCGATGCTGCCGCGCCGGCGTCGGTGAGGTTGGTCCACTTTTCGCTGAAGAAGCCCTGCGAGTCGGTGGTGATGCCGTCGGTGAAGTACTGTGCCTGTCCGTCTTCCCAGAAGAGGCGTCGGCCGTCGGCGGCTTCGAAGAGAGCGGGAAGTTCGCCGCGGACGCGCCAGTTGCCCCAGCCGTTCTCAATGCCGTACTTGGCGGGATCCTGTGTGGAGTTGTTGCCGCACGACGAGCATATGATGTTGGTTGCCGAGCCCCATGTGGTGGCCTGGTCGGCATCGGCCGAGAACGCAAAGATTATTTCGTTTGTACGCAGGTGGTTGTCGGCGTTGAAAAGCTTCTGATATTCGGGCTCGAGGGAGTAGCGGCCCGTGCCGATGATTTTGTTGGCGAAGCCCACGCACTCGGTGTAGGCCGGGGTGCCGGTGTAGATTTCGGCATTGAGTGTCAGGCGCACGGCCAGAGCCCAGAGGGCGGCCTTGTCGGCCTGTCCGTAGTAGTTGGTGTCGGGCAGGAGGGTTTCGAGCTCGGTGATTTCACTCATTATGTAGTCGTAGAGCTGCTTGCCGTCGTATGCCGGAGGTATTACGCCGGTGGTGGGGGTGTCCTGGTCGACGTACGGGCCCTGGCGGAAGAGGTCGAGCACGAACCAGTAGTCGAGCGCGCGGATGAAGCGTGCCTCGGCGGCGTAGGTGCGTATCAGTTCCTTTTCGGCGTCGGTGAAGCCGCCGATGGAGCCTTCGCCGGTGTAGCGCAGGAACTCGTTGCAGAGCGCTATCGAGTAGTAGAGACGGTAGTAGGTGTCGGCCACCCATACGTCGGAGGCATCCCAGTTCATATAGGTGAGGGCCGAGAGGTTCTCGCCCGAAAGCCATGTGTTGGCCACTTCGTCGGTGGCGGCTTCCTGCATGTTAAAGAGGTTTCGGAGCAGGTCCTGGCCCTTGTTGCTCGAGAGGTCGGGGTTTCCGGCGCGCTCCTGGCCGATGAGGGAATAGGAGCCGTAGATTTTCGCGAGCACCGATTTGTAGCCCTCGAGGGTGGAGTATACTTTGTCGGCGCTGTCGCCTATCACGGGCTTCTGGTCGAGGTCGCCGGTGCAGGCGGTGCCGAGAACCATGGCCGCGAGGCTTATAACTGCTATATATATTTTTTTGATCATTGTCGTTCAGGCATTAGAAGTTGAGACCGAGAGTGAGAGAGTAGGTTCGCGGACGGGGATAGGTGGAGTTGTCGATGCCTGTGGCACTTTCGGGGTCCACGCCGCTGTATTTGGTGATGGTGAACACATTCTGTACCATGGCCGACAGATGGAGGTCGAGCGAGCGGTAGATGCGTCCGAAGTTATAGCTGAGCTGGAGGTTGTCCATCTTCAGGAACGAAGCGTTCTCCAGATAGTGGTCGGTGGGATACTGGCGGTAGCGGAACTGGGTGTCGAGGAAGCTCGATGCCAGGTTGTTGACCGAACCGGTGCTCCACGATGTGCACTCCCACGCTCCGAGATTGGCCTGGGCGCCGTTGTAGATGTAGTTGCCCACCGAAGCGCGCAGGGCGGTGCTGAGAGTCCATTTTTTCCAGCGCAGCGATGTGCTGAAGCCGAATGTCCAGTCGGGCATGCTGCTGTGGCCGTAGTATTTGTCGTCTTCGGTAATCTGACCGTCGCCGTTGAGGTCGGCGTAGAGGCCTTCGATGGGGCGGCCGGTCTCACGGTCGTAGATCTGCTTGTAGAGTTTGAAAGTGCGGGGTGCGTAGCCGGTCTTGTAGACCTGGATGGGGGTTGATTCCATCCAGCCGACATAGGTGTCGGAGGCATCGGTGCCGGGCACGAGGTTGAGGTTGGTGATCTTGTTGTCGAGCCAGGTGGCGTTGAAGGTGGTGGTCCACTGCAGGTCCTTGGTGTCGATGATATTGGCGTTGAGGCTTATTTCGACGCCCTTGCTGCTGACGTTGCCCACGTTCATGAGCATGGACTTGTCGAAGTTGATGCCTGCGGGCACCGGTACGGTGGCCAGAAGGTCCTGGGTCTTGCGGGTGAAGTACTCGACCGAACCCGAGAGACGGCTGTTGAGAAAGCCGAAGTCGAGGCCGAAGTTCCAGCTCTTGGTTGTCTCCCATTTGAGCTTGTCGTTATAGGCCTGCGGGCGGAATGTGGGGCGCCATACACCGTCGATGGGGTAGTATGCGCCGTCGAGGCTGCCGGTGTAGTTGGGTATGTATCCGTAGTCGGCGATGCCGTCCTGCTGGCCGGTGATGCCGTAGCTTGCGCGGAGCTTGAGGTCGTTCATGACGGTGCGGATGGGCTCGAAGAATTTCTCCTGGGCCACGCGCCATGCCAGAGCCACCGAGGGGAATGTGCCCCAGCGCTGGTCTTTGGCGAAACGGCTCGAGCCGTCGCGGCGGAATGTGGCGGTGAGCAGGTAGCGGCTGTCGTAGCTGTAGTTCACACGGCCGTAGTAGCTTATGAGGGTGTGGCGGTTGTCCCAGGGAGTGCTTATGTTGGTCTGGTTGCCGGCGTCGTCGAAGGTGGGGTAGGCCGGGCCGCTGTTGCGCCAGTACTGGTAGTCGTAGCCTAGAGTCACGTCGAGGCTCGAGTTGATGGCGGCAAAGTCCTTGTTGTAGTTGAGGTAGGTGGTGAGAATACGGTTGTAGTTCTTCTGGGGGCCCTGTTCGTAGCCGTAGCCGCCCGAGTTATAACCCTGGAAGGAGTTCATGGGCTGGTGCACGGTCTGTGTGCCGCGGCTGTAGTCGTAGCCGCCGGTCACGTGCAGGCGCAGCTCGGGCAGCGGGTGGAAGCGGTAGTCGAGGTCGATGTTGCCGATGAGACGCCATACTTTCGAACGGCTGTCGTAGAGTTCGAGCATGGCCACGGGGTTAGCCAGAGCGCCCTGTGCGGGTCGGCCGGTGTTGTCGACGGTTTCGTGGTAGCCGCCGAAGAGAGGTGTGCCGTCGGTGAACAGTAGCTGATTGCCGTCGGGGCCATAGGTGCCGAATACGGGCTGCGTCGGGTCGTAGGCGCCGGCATTCCATATGGCGCCGGTGTTGGCGAAGCGGTTGTTGGCGTAGGTGGCCTTTCCGCTGACGTTGACACGCAGGTGGTCGGCGAAGAAGCTCGGGTTGAGGTTGAGGTTGCCGGTGTAGCGTGTGGAGTTGTCGGTGCGGAGGATACCGTCCTGATACATGGCGCCGAGGGCCACGCGGAAGGGCAGCCACGATGCGGCGCGGCCCGATATGGCCAACGAGTTGTCGGTGCCGAAGGCCGACTGGAAGATTTCGTCGTTCCAGTCGGTGGTCTCAGTGCCCAGAAGAGCCTGCTGAGCGGGTGTGCCGAAGAGCGACACGGCCTCGCGGAACTGATCGGGGGTGAGCGACTTGCTCGTGCGCGTTTTGGTCGATACGGAATTGGTGGTGCTGAACGACACCTTCACGCCTTCGCCCGAGCCTTTCTTGGTGGTGATGATGATTACACCGTTGGAGGCGCGCGAGCCGTAGATGGCGGTCGACGAGGCATCCTTGAGGATGGTCATCGACTCGATGTCGTTGGGGTTGATGAGGCTCAGAAAGTTGCTCGAACCGGTGATGCCGCCGCCGACCTCCATGGGCACGCCGTCGAGCACGATGAGAGGGTCGTTCGAGGCGTTGAGCGAGGCGCCGCCGCGCACGCGGATGGTGCTCGACGAGTTGGGCGAACCGCCCGAGTTGGTAATCTGTACGCCGGCGATCTTGCCGTTGATGAGTTCTTCGGGCGAGCTTATGACGCCCTTGTTGAAGTCTTTTTCGCTGATGGCCGTCACCGAGCCGGTGAGGTCGTTTTTCTTGGTTGTGCCATAGCCTATGACCACCATCTCCTGCAGTGCCTCGGAGGCGGGTTCGAGCTGCACGTCGACGGTAGCTCCGGCGATGTCGACGGTCTTGGAGACATAGCCGACATATGAGAATGTGAGCTGTTTAGCTCCGGCGGGGAGCGCTATACGGTAGTTGCCGTCGATGTCGGTGGTGACACCGCCGGGGTGCCCGGGCACGGTGACCGAAGCGCCGATCAGGGGCTCGCCGGTCTCGTCGGTGACAGTACCGCCGACGGTAGCCGCCTGTGCCCAGCTCACGGGCACGATGGCCACGAGCATGAGCAGCATTGCAAAAATGCGCAAAAGCGTTCTATTCATGGTAATGGGTTTATAAAATGTATAATGGTTAATTAAGTTTCACAAGTTTTCAACTTGTTCAAAGTGAAAGGTGAAGGGTGAAAGGTTAAGATAATAGCTACTGGAGGCTATTACAGGTTCCGAATGATACTATTATCTTCACCTTTCACCTTTTTCACTTTTCACTTTGAAAGTATGGTTAATTTATGATTTGCAAGTCTTTGATGCTGAGTTTGCCGACTGCGTCGGCGGCTATGACGGCCGTTTCGATTTCCGACGGCGTGAGCGATGCGGCTGTATCGGCGGCAGGGACGAAGCGCCGGCCCAGGAACGACGGATAGGGCGCGGGGTTGAGCAGGGTCTCGCCGAGGCGGAAGTCGGACAGCGGTATGGTGACTATGGCTCCGGGGGCGGCTTTGGCCTCGGCCCAGAATGTGAAACCGTCGGCGTTGACAAGGCCTATGCGCAGGCCCTCGACGCTGTCGGCCTCGGCTATGCGCAGTTGTATCGCACCCGAAGGAACGTCGTTGCCGAGAGCGCGGACGGCCGGTGCCACATAGCGGCTTATCGACACGGTCTCGACACCCTGACGGCCGTCGTGGCCCTCGAGCAGCAGCGCCGGCGCCGTGTCGGCTGTGGCCGCGGCGGCATGCAGGCGGTAGGCGCTCCATGCCTCGGGGATGGTGGCAAGCTCGATGTCGGAGGTGCCGTCGGTTGCATCGAGCAGGACAAGGGAAGCTCCGGCGGGGCGCATGGCGGTGGTGAAGCATGCGACAGCCCCCCGGCCCGCGCCGAAGTCCCAGTCCAATGGTGTGCCGTCGTCACCCGAGGGATATGTTACGGCATCCGCGCCTTTGAAGACCACAATACGGTAGTCAAACCTATCTTTTTCACCGATAATACCGGGGTCTACGGTGGCGCTGTATTCATATTTTCCGGTTTTGGCCATGGTCACCAGCGGGTTGTCCTCGCGCCAGAAGTCGGCCGAGGCCGGATATATCTTCACGGAGTCGGGTTCACCGGCCACGGTGGCCGCTATGTGCAGGGCACTTCCCGCAGGTGCGGAGAGGGCGGCCCTGTGTACGAGAATGGGCCTGTCGGGGCGGCTGATCGGAGGCATGACGTATTCGCCCACGCGCCGTGTGCCATCGGCATAGGTGGCGTCGGGACCGACAGAAGCGGCTGCGGCGGCATCGGCGCCGAGCACGTATACCCCGGGGAGCACCGAAATGCTGCCGCCGTCGGCACGTCCGCTGCCGCGCTCGCCTCTGTAGTGGAATCCGTCGGGCAGCCCCGGCAGCGAGAGAGTCATTGCCACGGGCGAGTCGAGCGTCACGGCCACTTCGCGGCGCAGCGACGGTTTGGCGAAGGGATCGGTCGTGATTATGACGTCTGGCATCACCTCGAGTCGCCATGTGTTTTTGCCCAGACGGTCGAGGAAGTATGCTCCTGTGCCGTCGGTGACGACAATGGGCGACGAACCAACGGCCGCGATGGCCTTGAGCTTAGCCGGGCGTACTGGTGCCTCGGTGGTATTGTTGGTGTGGTAGTATTTCTCGCCGTCGTTGAGCATGGCCAGATTGCGGTGCGCGCTCACGGTGAATGCATCGAACACCGTGTCGGCTGGATATTTGCCGTAGTCGGCGCCTCGGGGCGTGCGGCGCATCACCTCGGCGGCTATGGCCATGCCTATGGCTTTGCCGGGGGTGTAGGCGAGATTGAGAAAGTGGGTCTGATACTCGGTGTTGAAGCGCGCCATGTCGATGGGATCGTAGGCGAACTGTGTGGCCCAGTCGAAGCCGGCTTTGCGGAAAGTGCGGGCGGCTGCGGGATAGAGGTAGGTGTCGAGCACGTCGGCGGGGTCGAACTCGTACACCACTTTGGGCTGGGCGGCGTAGCCGGGCACGGTGTCGAAGGGTATGTCGTAGCTGTCGAGCACGGGCAGGAAATTGCCGGTGCGGGTGCTGCCGTGCACCAGACCGGTGGGATACCACTGGTAGGTGGTGCCGTCGATGGCGGCGCGGTAGAATGCCGAGGTGCGCCACAGATTGTGCGACACATTGTAGAGTATGTCCTTGCGCCAGCCGGCATCGCGCATGGCGGCGGCCATGCGGTCGACATAGGCTGTGATTTCGTCGTGGGTGCTGCTGTGGCAGGGTTCGTTGTTGATTTCGATGGCTATGACAGCCGGATCGTCGGCGTAGCTGCGACCGGTGTAGGGATTGACGTGGGCGACCAGTTCCTTCAGATAGCGCTCCTGTGCTGCGACGGCCTCGGGAGTGTCGTGGATATGGCACTTTTCGTATTTATATGTGAAAGCGCCGTTGGGGTCGGTGTTGCGTTCGGGATAGCCGTTGCCGAAGTTTGTCTGGGCCGTGAGTATGGCCCTGATGCCGCGCTCTTCCAGACGCGCCAGCAGATAGTCGACAAGGTCGAGATGGTCGTTGGAGAGCAGGTGTCCGTCGCCGTCGCTTATCTCGACGTCCCACAGATGGAGGCGGAAGGCATTCAGACCAAGCCGCGACATATGGTATACGTCGCGGTCTATGGCCTGGCGCCTGTCCACGCCGAGTGTTCCGAGAGCGCGGTATGCATGGGCGAAAGGCACGGTGTAGTTGGTGCCGTAGTAGGGACCTCCGTCGAGGGCCGACAGAGCCGGGGCGCACAGTATACCGGCAAGGATGGTGAGGATGGTTGTTATATATTTCATGGTATTTTTTGAAGTATGCGAAATTACTCAGACGTCCCATCTTCCGAAAGCACACAGCGGACAGAATAGGACAAAAATCGGACAAAACGGCTCCGGAGACCGTTTTACGCGGCGTTGTGTCCGGTTTGTGTTGCTGTTTTGCCGATTTCTTTCCTTGCCGATACGCCGATATTTTCTATTTTTGCAAAGTAGACCATGAAAAAGTTTTTTCTTATCCTGTTGGCCGCCATGTGCGGCATATTCCAAGCCCGTGCCATCGGCGCCGCACCGGAGGCTCCCGTCTTCTGGTTCAACTACGGTGTCGACAACACGCGCAGGGCAGTTTTCGATATTTTCCGCGACAGCGCCGGGCGCACGTGGATAGGGTCGAACAATGGCCTGTACCTCTTCACCGGTTACGATACCTATCCCTGTACATTCGCCGACGGCTATCCGCTCCATGCGCAGGTCTATGCCATGGTGGAGACCGCGGGCCGCATATACGCCGGCACCAACGACGGTCTTTATGCCGTCGACCCCGCCACTCTGCGCATAGAGTCTGTGCACTGGGACGAATCGCCGACCGAAATCCGCGCCATGATTCTACACGACGGGCGCCTGTGGCTGGGTGCACTCTCGGGGCTGTACTACTACGACCCGGCAGCCGACAGCTTCGAAGGTCCCGTGGCCGGTCTGCCGCACAATGCCGTATATTCGCTTCTGCCCGTGCCCGACGGCAGCGTGTACGTAGGCACATACAACGGTTTCTGCCGCTATAACAGCGCTACCGGGTTCGAGAATATAGCCCTGATCCGATCGCCGGGGCGTCCAAATATATTTGTCAACTCCATAGCCCGCGATCCCCGCGACGGTGCCCTCTACCTCGGCACCGAAGGCGGTATGCTGCGATATGTTCCCTCTACCGGCGCCTGCGAGGCTGTCGACGGCATCGACGGCTACTCGGTGAAGGCGCTGTGTTTCACCGCCGACAACTCGCTCTTCGCCGGCACCGACGACGGTCTGTTCCTGTTCCGTCGCGGCGAGGCCCCGCGCCTGTTGCGCCACGACGCACGGTCGGCCTCGTCGATACAGTCGAATGTGGTATGGGATCTCATGACCGACAGCGGGGGCAATATATGGGCCGGAACGGAGGCCGGCATATCGATAGCCGACATAGACTCTCCGGTGCAGATCTACAGCATCGCCGACCTCACCGGCAGCGGCGAGGGCCTCGATGTGGGCGCGATACTGCGTGACAGCCGCGGCGAGCTGTGGCTCGGAGGGTCGAACGGCGTGATACGCCTGGCTCCCGGCAGCAGCCCAGAGTGGTTTTCGGCCGGAACGTCGGCGCGCGGGCTGTCGCACAGCCGTGTGCGCGACATCTACGAGGACAGCCGGGGCGACATATGGCTGGCCACCGACGGCGGTATAAACATCTACGACCGGGCATCGCACACATTCGGCAAGCACCGCCTCACCGACAGCACGCACTGCGCCATCGCCAACTGGGTCTATGCCATCCTCGAGGAGCCTGCCGACAGCACTCTATGGACAGCCGGATATCTCGGCGGCATATTCGTGGAGCCGCTCGAGCGCTTCCGCCGCGAGGGCAACACCCACATAGCCCGCGACCTCATCAGCTCGGCCGACGGCCTGCCAAACGACTACATCGGCGATATGGTTCGCGATGCCCGCGGCAACAAATGGATTCTCAACTTCCGCGACACGGCCATGACGCGTATCGACGCCCGAACCGGCGCCATATCGCGCGTGCCTCTGCGCAGCCGCGGCGCCGGCGAGCCGGTGAGCGTGTGCACCGATGCCGACGGCCGGGTGTGGGTGGCATTCTACGGCGGCGTGACGGCTTTTTCGCCGGAGGGAACGCCGCTCGACAGCCTCGTTGCCCTTCCGGCCGATTCCGACATGAACATACGTACCATCGCCTCGGTGGGCCCGGATATATGGATTGCCACCCAGAATGCCGTATGGAGCCTCGACCCCGCCGTCGGCTCCATGACCATGCTGCCGCTGCCCGAGGAGGAATATTCGGTAATATACTACGACCGGACCATAGGCAAGGCCATCCTCGGCGCTCCCGATGTGGTAGTGGTGGCCGAACCGGGCCGACTTATAGCCGAGAAGCGCGACGAACGCATAGCCATACTGCGCGTGCTCGACCGCGGCCATGTGGCCGATATCGAGCCCGGCTCGGGGGGCAGGGCCCGTGTGCGCCTCGGCGCCGACAACCGCGATGTGGCCGTGGATGTGGGCGTGGCTTCGTTCTCGCCCGGCGAGTATCTGCGCTTCCGCTGGCGTCTCGACGGCGACAGCTGGCACCTGCTCGACGACGGCGACAACAAGATACGCCTCACCGCGCTCACCCCGGGTAAGCATGCCATAGAAATAGCGGTGTCGGGCGAGCGGCGTGCGCCGGTGACGCTCACTGTCGACGTGGCACATCCGTGGTATCTCACCGCCTGGGCTGTAAGCGCCTATATTCTCGGCGCCATAGCCATAGCGTCGGCGCTTACCATACGGTCGTCGCGCCGCCACGAACGCAAGATTGAGGATCTGGAGCGCCGCAACGCCCTGGCCACGGTGCGCAACCGCCTTTTCTTCCTTTCCAATATATCGCACGAACTCAAGACCCCTCTGTCGATGATAATAGGGCCTCTGAGCAAGCTGCGCACGGAGAAAATGCCCGATGCCGACAAATATGCTGTCGAGACGGCCTATGCCAATGCGCTAAAACTCAACACCCTCATACACCAGACTGTGGAAATCGACCGTCTGGAGGCCGCGCCCGACGATATGCTCATCTTTTCGCGTATCGATGTGGTGGATTTCTGCCGCGGGATATTCGAGTCCTACCGCAAATCGTGGCCGGGGCGAAACTTCGTGTTCACCGCCGCCGACAATCATATCTATGTGCGCACTGATGCCGTGAAACTCGAGTCGCTGCTCAACAATCTGCTGTCGAACGCGGTGAAATACTCGGGCGACGATGCCACCATAGGCTGTGCCGTGAGCCGCACCGAAAACGGCTATGAGATAGACATTAGTGACGACGGTGTGGGCATACCCGCCGACGAGCAGCAGCTTGTGTTCCAGCGGCTCTACCGCTCGCCCCGCACGGCCGCCGAGCGCGAGGGCACCGGCATAGGGCTGTATCTTGTCAAGCAGTATGTGCGCGTGCTCGGAGGCGACATTGCCCTTGAGAGCGAGCCAGGGCGCGGCACTACTTTCCGCCTCACATTCCCGCAGCCCGAAGGTGCCGACGACGGCGAAGAAAGCACCGACACTACCGGCGACGCCGCTTCGGCCACCGACAAGCGCCGGCGCGTGCTCGTGGTGGACGACAACCGCGCCATCGCCGGCTTTGTGGCCTCGCTGCTGAGCGCCGACTACAACGTGGCCGTGGCGGCAAACGGAAAGGCCGGTCTGGCTCTTGCCTCGACCTTCCGGCCCGACATTGTCATAGCCGACGAGATGATGCCTGTGATGACGGGCCTGGAAATGAGCCGCAGCATGCGCCGTAATCCGGCCACGGCAGCTATACCCATAATACTGCTCACGGCCAAGGACAACCCCGGCATGGAGGGCGAGAGCATAGACAGCGGTGTGGATGCGTTCATGGCCAAGCCATTCGAGGCGTCGGTGCTCACGGCCAAGGTGCGCCAGCTGCTGGGACGTGCCGAACGGCAGCGGCAGAGCGAGCTGTTCGACCGCTCGACCCGCGCCGACGGCGAGACGGCCGAGGAGTCGGTGCAGGAGCGCCAGTTTGCCGCCGTCACCGAGCTGATAGAGCGTGAGCTGTCGAATCCCGACCTTAATGTCGATTTCGTGTGCCGCGCCACCGGGCTTCCGTCGAAAACCCTTTACCGCCTGATAAAGAAACTGGTGGGCGTATCGCCTGTGGACTATATACGTCAGACGCGTCTGCGCAAGGCCGCCATGCTTCTTGAGCAGGGCAAATTCTCGGTGAGCGAGGTGATGTATATGGTGGGATTCAGCTCGTCGAGCTATTTCAGCAAATGCTTCGCGGCGATGTTTGGCTGCACGCCCGGCCAGTACGCCTCGCGCAGTCAGAACAGCGAATTGTAGAATTTCTCCAGGCGGGGACAGAAGCTTTTGGGAAGAAACGCGGCTATGCGGTCGCGGGCAGCCTGTCCCTGCACGGGTATCTGCTGCGGATTGTCGAGGTAGTACTTTATTGCCTCGGTAAGTTGTTCGGGCCGGTCGGCTTCGACGATGTAGCCGTTGACCCCGTGCTCGACCACGTCGGGAATGGCTCCGACATCGGTGGTGATGCAGGGCATGTTGTAGACACCGGCCTCGAGTACGCCCACGGGCATGCCGTCGGTGTGCGATGGTAGCATCAGAATGTCGGAAAGGCGCATGAGCCGGTCCTTGTCCTCGCGGTCGACATAGCCCTCGAAGCACACTATGCGGTCGAGTTTCAGGCGGTCGATTATATCTATCACTGCGTCCGAGTCGCCTTTGCCGGCTATGGACAGCTGCAGATATCCCTGATATTTCGCCGCCAGGGGCTCCAGAGCATACAGAAGGTCGAAGATGCCTTTTTCGGCGCACAGCTTGCCCATGAAGAGAAGCCTCAGGGGCTCTTCGGGCCGGCGCTTGGCGCGGTTGCGCACCACACGGACATCGCCTGTGAAATTGGGGAGGGTTTCCACGCGTCGGCAGCCGAGAGTGTCGGCGAAGTAGCTTTTCCATCGCTCCGACAGCACGGCCACCACATCGGCGTGTGACAGAGTATCGATATATTTCTGTGGTAGGGCCGTAATGGTGGTGCGGAAATTATCGTCGTGAATATGTATTATGGTACGGAAGCCGAGGGCCTGGCCGTAGCGAGCGGCTTTGATGGCGCGTTTGAACATAGTGCCGTTTCCGGCGTGTGCATGCAGCACATTGTAGCCGGCGACACGGTAGAAAGGAAGCGCAAAGAGCGAACCGCATCCGGCCAGAAAAGCTGCAAGATGACCCCGACGGCTATCATAGGGCAGCAGTCTGAAGCCGTCTACGGCACTGCGGTACATGCGCATGAGTGCAGAAAGACCGCCGAACCCGTTAAAAGCGGGTCCGACGGTCAGTACTTTAGCTTGCCTTCCTGAGTGCATCGGGGGACTGGGCTGCCCTTATGGCCTCACAGGCTATTTGGTTTGAGCCGGAGTATAGCGGGCGTTGAGAACCTCGATGATGTCGCCGGTTACATTGAGGGCGGGGTTGAAGTAAACACCCGATTCGCGCAGCAGGATGGCGTCGTAGCCTTTGGATGCGTTGTAGGCGTTGACGGCGCTCATGATGGAGTCGTTGAGACGTGCCTGGGCCTGTGCGATGGTGTTCTGTATCTGGTTCTGCTTGTTGGTGAGCACGCGTGCGGCATCGTTCTGCATCTTCTGCAGTTTTTCAACGTCGGACTGGAAAGATGCTTCCGAGAGGTAGACGTTGTTCTGACGCTTCTGCTCGATATTGTTGCCGAAGTTCTGGATTTCCTGCTGCTTGGACTGTTCCTGGCGGGAATAGTCGTTCATCAGACGCTGGCTTTCCTCGGCGATTTCCTTGGCCAGGTTATATGACCGCATGATGGAGTCGGCATCGATATAAGCTATCTTCAGGCCGGCACAAGCTGTGGAATCGCCTGCAGCCGCAGCCACGGGAGCCGCTTCCTGCTTGGAGCACGATGCGGCAGCGGCCACAATGGCGCATGCCATAAGTGTCTTTACTGTAAGAGACAGTTTTTTCATTGATAAATGATATGTATGTGATATTGATTATTTCAAGTTACGCTCGTCGCTCGCGCATCCTATGCCTTTGCGGCGTAAATGAGGAGATGCGCCTGCATGCCCCGAGGGAAAACGTGCTCCCTTGATAAAAAGCACTTTCACACCCAGAAGAACAAAGCAGACCAGAAGCAATATTATCGACAGTATAACTGTTTTCATGGCGCTTTCGGCTGATTGACTCTGCAAATATAGCTAAAAAGGCGGTTTTTTTTCGGCGTACGAATTTTATTTTGTAATTTAGGGGCATGAATAGAATGTTTTTTAACATTCTTTCTCATACCGAAATCTTTATTAGAACTTTTATCCGCCTCAAAATAATTAATCGACATGACGATCAAAGATCTCAAACCCGCACTGGTCTTCTCGATATTCGACGAAATCAACCATGTGCCCCGTCCCTCGAAGAAGGAAGAAAAAATACGTCAGTACCTGCTCGACTTCGCAGCAAAGCATAATATCGCCGTGCGCACCGACGCCATCGGCAACGTGGTGATGAGCAAGCCCGCCACCCCCGGCAAGGAAGGCGCTCCCACGGTCGTTCTGCAGGCCCATATGGATATGGTCTGCGAGTCGAACGACAAGAACTTCGACTTCAACACCCAGCCTATCACCACCATAGTCGACGGCGACTGGCTTCGTGCCGACGGCACCACCCTCGGTGCAGACAACGGCATCGGTATGGCCGCCGCTCTGGCCGTGATGGTCGACAAAGACCTGGTGCACGGTCCGGTTGAAGCTCTTTTTACCGTCGATGAGGAAACCGGTCTTACCGGCGCCAACAATCTCGGCGAGGGCATGCTCACGGGCTCGATGCTGCTCAACCTCGACTCCGAGGACGATGCCGAGATTTTTGTGGGCTGTGCCGGCGGTGTCGACACCACATGTACCTTCACCTACAAGCGCTCGTTCGCTCCCACCGACTTCCACTATTTCCGTTTCGAGGTATCGGGCGGTCTGGGCGGCCACTCGGGTGGCGACATCCATCTGGGCCGTGCCAACGCCAACAAACTCCTGGCACGCTTCCTCTACAATCTGAGCCTCGAGCACGAGATATCGCTGGTAGAGATCGACGGCGGTAACCTCCGCAACGCCATTCCCCGCGCAGGTCATGCGGTATTCGGCATCCACGCCGCAAGCAAGGAGAACGTCCGCGTGGCATTCAATACCTTTGTAGCCGACATCGAAAGCGAATACGCAGGTCTGGAAACCGGGCTCAAATTCGAGCTCGAAAGCACCGACAAACCCGAATACGCAGTCGATTCCGACACTACCACCGCTCTTATCGAAGCCCTCTACAGCGCACCCCACGGTGTGATCTCGATGAGCCGCGACATCGAAGGCCTCGTGGAGACCTCCACCAATCTCGCATCGGTGAAAATGAAAGGCGAGAACCAGATACTGGTGACCACATCGCAGCGTTCGTCGGTAGAATCGCGCAAGTGGGACATCGCCCGTCAGGTCGAGGCCCTCTTCCGTCTTGCCGGCGCCGAGGTGACACACGGCGACGGATATCCCGGCTGGGCTCCCAACATGAACTCCACCATAATGCATCTGGCATCGGACGCCTATGAGGAACTCTACGGCATCAAACCCGCCATCAAGGCTATCCACGCCGGTCTCGAATGCGGTCTCTTCCTGCAGAAATATCCGCATCTCGACATGGTGTCGTTCGGTCCGACCCTGCGCGACGTCCATTCACCCTCCGAAAGAATGTATATCCCCGCAGTGGAACGCTTCTGGGGACAGCTCACCCGCACCCTCGAAAAGGTGTCGGATCTTAAGGCCTGATCTCACACCGTGCCTATGCGCATGGCCGTGATACAACGAACAATAGCCGCAGCAGCTCTCCTTGTGTGGGCTGTCTGCGGCTTGTTTGCTGCCGAAGAGCCGCGCAAAGGTTTCGTCCTCGAGCTGCAGGAGGTGCTTACCGACTCGCTCGACCGCGAGATCATGATTTTCAACGGCGACACCATCCATACCTCTTTCCTGCCGGAACCCGACGATGTGCCGCACTACGGACCTCTCAACGAGGACGATTACCGCCGCATAGCCGAGGAACTCGGCGTGGAGCCGGCCGCCATACACGCCGTGGTGGAGATCGAGACCGGCAAGACACGCCGCGGATTCTATGCCGACGGCTATCCGGTGATAAACTTCGATCTGCCCGTATTCCGCCGCGCGGCCGCCCGCCGCGGGATAAATCTCAACAAGTATGCCTCGTCGCATCCTACCGTATTCTCGGCCCCCAACATACGCAAATACGGCTCGCAGCAGCGCGCACAGCAGGCGCGTCTCGACGCGGCCATGACTATCGACAGCATAGCGGCCATCGAGAGTACGTTCTGGGGCATGTTCCAGATAGGCGGTTTCAACTGGAAGCTGTGCGGCGCCGAGTCGCGCGCCGATTTCGTGAGGATGATGAAGCGCTCGGAGTTCGACCAGTTGCGCCTTTTCGCCAACTACATACGTAACACGGGGCTGCTCCAGTATCTCAAGAGCAAGAACTGGGCGGCTTTTGCAAAGATATATAACGGACCGTCGTACGCCTCGCGCGGCTACCACACGCGCATGGCGGCCGCCTACAGGAAGTTCAAAGGCGGGTAGACGTGTCGGAAAGGTGCCTGAACTGCCACAGCATGAGCAGGGCAGTGGCTATAGTGGCGCAAAGGTCGGACAGGGGGAACGACGACCATACACCCGCCAGACCATAACGGCCCGGGAGCCACAGCAGCAGCGGAATAAGGAATATGACCTGGCGCGACAGGCTCAGGAATATCGATTTGCCCGCTTTGCCGATACTCTGGAAGAAAGCGGTGGATACAATCTGGAAACCTACGAGGGGGAAACACAGCAGACACAGACTGAGAGCCTGGTCGCTGGCGGCGATAAGATCGGCGTCAGTGGTGAAGGCACGCGCCACGGCCGAGGGGAAGAACAGCCCGAAGACGGCGCCCGCGAGGGTGATGAGTGTCGATGTGCCTGTGGCCAGCCAGTAGGTGCGCTTGAGCCGGTGCTGCAGCCCTGCGCCGTAGTTGTAGCCTATGATGGGCTGCATGCCCTGGCAGATGCCGAGCACTACGGTGACTATAAGCGAAGTAAATGTAATCATGATGCCGGCGGCGCCTATGGCGCGGTCGCCTCCCCACTCGCCCAGGGTGCGGTTGACGATGGCATTTATAGCGCACGAGGCGGCGTTGACCAGCGCCGGTGCCGCTCCGATGCTTACTATGCCCCATACGATGTCGCGGCGCAGGGCATATGTGCCCCGGCGGAAACGCAGTGTGACATCGCGGCGCGTGAAATGAGCCATTACGAACCATGCCGAGGCCGCCATGGCGATATCGGTGGAAATGGCGGCGCCGAGGATGCCCATGTCGAACACGCGTATGAAGACGGGGTCGAGGACCACATTGACGATGGCTCCGAGCAGCATTGTGGCCATGGCGCGGCGAGGATAGCCCGAGGCGCGCATTATGTTGTTGAAACCGAAGGCTATGTTGGTGAGCAGCAGCCCCGGCATGAGCGTGAGCATGTACTCCCGGCCGTAGGGCAGTGTGGCGTCGCTGGCGCCGAAAGCGCGCAGCATTGGGTCGATGAAAATCGAGAAGACAAGGATGTAGATGCCGGCATTGACCAGCGTGAGGGTCATGGCATTGCCGAGGAGCATTTCGGCCTGGGGTTTGTCGCCTCCGCCAAGCACTATCGACACTTTCGACGATGAGCCCACGCCTACGAGCACGCCTATGGCCGTGGCGAGGTTCATGATGGGGAATGTCACGGCCAGACCGGCTATTGCGTCGGGTCCCACCCACTGGCCGATAAAAATGCGGTCGACAACGTTGTAGAGCGCCATCACCAGCATGCCCACCACAGCAGGCACGCTGTACTGCCATAGAAGACGCCCCACGGGTCGGTGCGCCAGTTCTTCGAGCCGGTCCATTTATTCGTTATCTGGTATATGATACAAAAATGGGCGACCGCATGCGCAGACGCCCGTCTTTGTAAAGTTATGGCTTGTAGTATTATTGCTTTTCGGAAGCGAGGGCGCGCTCGTAGTATTTCTTGATGTCGACGCGTGTTGTGGCCACGTATGTGGGATATTCGTCAATGATAGTTTTGTAGGCCTTTGCTTCGTCGGCGAATTTGCCCTGCGCTCGGTATATGTTAGCTTCCTTGATGAGGACGAAAGGAACGATTTCGGGGTTCTTGTCGGCTTTCGATATGGCTTTGTTGTAGCATTTGAGAGCCTGATCGTACTGCTCGAGGTTTACGTGGCAGTCGCCCTGGAGGGTGTATACGCCTGCGGCAGCGATCTCGTCGTCGAGCGAAGCGTCGTCGAGATACTGGAGGGCTTTCTCGTACTGACCCTCGCGGTAGTAGCGGATGCCGAGTTCGGCTTTTGCGCGGTTGCCGCTCTTGTAGCCTGCCTTAGCGGCATCGGCGTAGAGGGTGAGGGCTATGGAGTCGTTCTGCGCGGCGTCGGCGCGTGCAATGAGCTCGTCGGCTTTGCGGCTGCCCGACTGAGCTACCAGGAGCCATACGAGAACGGCGGCAATGACAACGACGATGGCTACAGAGATGCCTACTATGGTTTTCTTGTTGGCACGTGCTTTTGCCACGATGTCTTCAGCCTGTTCCACCTGCTCGGTGGCGGGATTCTTTTTTTCCATTGATATTGTCTGGTTTCTATTTTTATACTATTGCGTGGATGTGCGCGGCGGCACTCGCGGAGAATACTCCGCTTTCAGCTTGCAAAAATACGTTTTCTCCGCCAAATATAAAAATTTTAGCCTCTTTTTCTGATGCGTGTGGAGTCAACCGGTAAAGTGTATGGCAGTCGCGGCTGAATCCAAGGCTTTTTTCTTCGGTAATGACAGACCTTAATCGGTATATTTGATTCTGAATTTGTCAAGCAATATTTTGAAATTATCCTGAGCGCTCAGGCAGGTGTCCATGAGATAACCTTTTATCTTCGGCCAATTGCGTAGTCCGTTATAGTAGAACATCTTCAACTCGTCGGTTATGATGAACGGCACATGGCCGAAACGAAGACATTCCCGAAACATTATCAGTCTGCCCACACGACCGTTTCCATCTTGAAAGGGGTGGATTGCTTCGAATCGTTGATGAAAATCAATAATATCTTCGAGGTCGGGGCATTTTCTGTCGTTATACTCTTTCAGCAGCGCTTTAATCTCAACGTGGACATTTTCCGGCTCCACAGTGTCATTTCCGCCAACCTCATTTGGAAGTTTCTTGTAGTCTCCGACTCTAAACCAGTCTTTGCGCTCATCCGATGTACCTGATTTGAGCAGGAAGTGAAGGTGCTTGATAAACGCCTCGGTGAGCTTGCCGTCTGTGTTGTCGATGATATAGTCGATGGCCCGGAAGTGATTTGTGGTTTCTATGATGTCATCCACATTCATGGCGCCGTCTTCAACTCCAATAGTGTTAGTCTCGAATATATAGCGTGTCTGGTCATGGGTGAGCCTGCTGCCTTCGATATGGTTGGAGTTATATGTCAGGTCTATCTGTATGCGGTGATAGATACCACCTTTGATTTTCCCTGACTTTTGTTCTATAAGTAATTGCAGTAAAGGAGATTTCGGAGCCTTTTTAGACCGTTTCGGCGGTTGGGCATCTGTAGGTATGTTCCACGTCTTCCCTACAAGATAAGCTCCGTCGATTTTGTTCTGAGCGCAATAGCTTCGTGCTGTCCGCTCCGAGATACCATGCATCTCTGCCCATGCTTTGACTGAAATGTACTCCATATCGGCAAGATTTATATTAAAAATATGGTACAAATATAGCAAAACTTGCCGATATCGGCAAGTTTTACAAAGTTGTATAGAGTTTATTCGAAAAGCAAGCTACAACGGTCATAAGAGAGCAATCACTGTCGCGCGCCTTGGTGTGAGCGTGCAGTATGTCGGCCATGCCGGGGCGGGAGGTGCTAAAAATTTGTGGGGTTGGTTAAAAATCATTATCTTAGCGGCTAAATATAAACCATAACTTCACTTCTGTCATGTTTAAAAATCAACCTAAGGGCCTAATACCGGCGGCGTTGAGCAACATGGGCGAGCGATTCGGCTACTATATAATGAATGCCGTGCTTGTGCTGTTTCTCTGCTCCAAGTTCGGTCTGTCGGGCGAGACGGCCACGCTCATCTACTCATTTTTCTATGCCGGCATCTATATTCTGAGTCTTGTAGGCGGTACGATTGCCGACAAGACGCGCAACTATAAAGGCACGATTATCAACGGTCTCATTGTCATGACACTGGGTTATGTGCTTCTCTCCATTCCTATCCTTGCCACTCCCTCCAACACGGCATGGCTGTTGACCCTGACCTGTGTGGCGCTTTTCCTCATCGCTTTCGGCAACGGTCTCTTCAAGGGCAATCTTCAGGCCATCGTGGGCCAGCTCTACGACGATCCGCGCTACAGCGCACAACGCGACTCGGGTTTCCAGATTTTCTATGTTTTCATCAATATCGGCGGTCTTGTCGCTCCGTTCGTGGCTCCTCTGCTGCGCAGCTGGTGGCTGGGCGTGAACGATATGGTGTATAACGCCGACTTCCCCGAGCTTTGCCATCAGTATCTGAGTGTCACCAACACCATGACGGCCGAGAACATGGAGAACCTCTATGCCGTGGCCAGCGCCGCCGGTCATACCGCAGGTAGCGATCTGAGCGCCTTCTGCTCGAAGTATCTCGAGGTGTTCAACACCGGTATCCACTACTCGTTCATAGCATCGGTGGCCGCCATGATTATATCGCTCATCATCTTCGTGCTCACCAAGAAGCAGCTCCCAACCCCGGGCGCCCGCGAGAAAGTGCAGTCGCAGCAGTACACCCTCGCCGAGAAGCAGGCCATGGCCAAGGAGATAAAGCAGCGCATGATGGCGCTCTTCGCAGTGCTCGGCGTGGTTATCTTCTTCTGGTTCTCTTTCCACCAGAACGGCACATCGCTGTCGCTGTTTGCCCGCGACTTCGTGGAGACCGATACCATAGCTCCCGAAATATGGCAGGCTGTGAACCCCTTCTTCGTTATCGTGCTCACACCTCTCATCATGCTGCTGTTCAGCTCGCTGTCGCGCCGCGGCCGCGAGATATCAACTCCGCGCAAGATTGCCTACGGTATGGGTCTGGCCGGTGTGGCCTATCTGTTCCTGTGCATCTACTGCTCCGTGCAGGGTTATCCCTCGGGTGATGCCTTCCGCGAAATGAGCGCCGCTGCCAAAGACGGTCTCAAGGCCGGTCCGTGGGTGCTGATAGCGCTTTATTTCTTCCTCACTGTCGCCGAGCTCTTCATATCGCCGCTGGGCCTGTCGTTTGTGTCGAAAGTGGCACCTAAGCACCTGCAGGGTCTGTGTCAGGGTCTGTGGCTGGGCGCCACCGCTGTCGGCAATCTGCTGCTGTGGATTGGCCCGCTGATGTACAACAAGTGGCCCATCTCGGTAGCCTGGGGTGTATTCCTGGCAGTATGCCTTGTGTCGATGTTCGTGATGTTCGGCATGGTCAAGTGGCTCGAAAGCGTCACCTCCGATACTCCGGCCCCCGCTCCCGAGGCCATCGAGACCGAGGAGAAGGACATCCTTTGATTAGGAAATCAGGATATCAGGATGTCAGGATATTAAGATGTCAGGAAATTAAGATATTAAGATATCAGGATATTAAGAAATCAGGAGATTAAGATATCCGGTTATTATAGAATCCCGGAGTCGGCTTACCACAGGCCGATTCCGGGATTTTCCTTTTTATCATCACATCTCCTAACCACCTCTCTTCCTAAATTCCTCATTTCCTAACGTCCTCTTTTCCTAATCTCATCTCCTCTTAGAGGTTGTTTAATAACATATGTGAATTCACAGGTTGGTGTATTTTTGCTTAA
>URMS01000002.1 GCA_900548975.1 uncultured Porphyromonadaceae bacterium | reverse complement strand
AGTCGCCGAGCATGTATGTGCCCGATGCGCCGTACATCACCCACATGGTGTTGTTTCTGTCGCCGTCGACCGGAAGTTCGAACAGATCTGGGCATTCCTAGAAGTGCAAGACAATCTTAAATGAAAGAGCCGTGTAGCCATGCGATCATATGCTGAATAACATAATTGCCATATCAAAAATATTTTGTAAATTTGCAACGTCAATCATTCGATTGACAAAGACAACTTAATTTACAAGAGACGTTATGTCCTCTGCTTGTATGTGAAAAGCGTCGGAAACTTATCACACTGCGCAAGCGATGGCAGAACTGTCTCCACGTCATAAGGCGTGGAGCTGTTTTATTCCACCACTTCGCAAAAGGTAATCCGACCACCTTCACATAAAGGCGTGGCATAGCAGCCCACGCCTCTTTTTTTATTCATCTATGCGTTACTTTATACTCTGCTTTTTTAACATAATAGTATTGATTACTTATGGACAGAACTTAAGTTCTGCTAAAGAAGTTTCTATTCAAATAGAGGAAGATAATTTTAATGAATCATCGGCTGTGAATTTTTTTATCGGTGAATTAAGCCAATATTTTCAATCTCAGGGGGTGAGTTGTAAAATCAATCGGCCTCTATCGCATAAATACGATTGTCAAAACGAATTATATGTATTCGTAGCTCTAAGCTACAATCAGTATTTAGCATCAAATGGATGCTGGTCTTGGTATTACACTAATATTTCCTTTGGTTTGGTAGATGGATGCGGAAACAAAAGGGAAATTTTTATTGATGACATTAAGGCTCCAAACTTAAGAGGACATCTCGTTGATAAGTTGAGAAAGAAACTCAAGAACAAATAAATTTTTTTCGCATACAATTATCCCTCGGGGATTAAGAATTTAACCTACAATGGTTATAACTCTAATACTGATATTACTAATCTTTGGAATACTTGAATTAATACTCTATATTGTAAAAGGAAATGGAAGAAAAAAATGACAACCAGTCTAATCAACCCAAAAAAAGTTGGTTCGAAAGAAATCTTTGGTGGATTGCTGTATTCATCGCATTATTCGTAGTTCGTATGTGCTCAGAATTGTCAAAATAATGAAGGATATCACTATCTCACTTTTCATGATAGGTATTATTGCCTTCATGATGTCGTGCAAACAAGCCAATCACAACACACAGGCTATAGTGGTCAAAGAATCGGCTACTGAAACTGATACAGGATTCACTAAATCGTTCCCTGAGTATGGATTTTCAATTACAGCACCTTGCAAGTTGGAGGATGTGTCAGCACATTTTTCGGGCGATTTTCTTCTGAATCTTGGAGGCATAACAGATGGAAACAATATGCAAAAAATGGCAGCATATCAATTCATTGTTGCAAGATTGCCGGTTGGTTACAAAAACTTAAACAAAGCTGAACTATCAAATAAAATCGACGATATACTTCGGCAACAAACATCACACTTCGATAATGTTGAAGCCATCAGAGTCGGATACGAGGGGTTCCCAGGATATGTAGGATATACTAAGCATCAAGGTTTACGGCAAAAAGGAATGATATTTGCCGTAAACAACTATGTAATAGCCATTACTGTAATGACAAACAATGATTTGGAAACTAAGTTCAACAAGTTCTCAAATGGTTTTAAAATCATTAAATAGTAATTATCATGAAACGATTTCTCAGTTTAATGTTTTTCGCTCTAATTTGCATCATTAATATGTTTGCAGAACCGGGCAATAACTTAAACAAGACTCTATCTCAAATACAGAGAGAATTTCCCGATTGTATCTTTTGGGGTGAATCCGGTCGAGGTAAATATTACAAATCTAAGGGAGATGGCCTACCAATAATGTTTGAAATCAAAAACGGGAAAGTAATCTCAGAATTTATGTTTGTGGACGGGGAGGGCTCTTTTCCGAAAGATTGGTTTATATCAATAGTTAACGCTTTCTCAAAATCAGACTACAAGCATGTGTTACCATCAGATGGTAATGCATATTCATTTATCTATTCTTATTTTTCTGTGTATATTAGTTACGATGAATACCAAAATAATTCATCTATAACATACGAACTCCTGCCAAGGTACATACCTTGAAATAAACCTTGTCTTTTCCCCATTCTCTATACGGCACAGCATTGATTCCGAAGGCACTCCGTTCTACAGTATTCCAATTTTGTGTAACTTATTGAGATTGTGATTGTCGAACTCGATTATCTTTGCGCGTCCGACACACCTCTATGCCCGAGCAAAAATCAGCATGATAATGTTCTTAAGACGGTATCGGATATTGCCCCTATGTGTTCTGCGAAAATCAGGAACAGATAAGGCAAATTCCATCAGTTGGTTAAAAATGCTGGCGGAAATTTCAGATTGAGTTACTAATTTTGCACTATGACATGTGGCTTCTCCACTCGTCAAACTCTTTTGATCAATTGACTTCGAATTTCTCATAACTTATTGACTGTTATGCTATAAAGTTACGAAAATCTCGCTACTTGGCCAAATTTTCGATGTATTTTTCTCATTGGATATCAGGTTTTTTAAATGCTGAAGAACCCACAAATGTCCACAATCAATCCATACCGAAAATCGCTTGATGCTCCTTGATGATTTCCGTAGTGGTAGCTATAAAATACCGCCTTTTTCGAAGGTCTATGCCAATTTTAAATGAAAGAGCCGTATACAGAACTGCTAAATTTCATTAGAAGACATTGCATATGTGTAAAAACTATATACCTTTGTGTAAACCTTAAGTCATATCCTGATCAATGTCAAAAATTGTTGTTCAAAACACCTCTGTTACGGTTCTCTCGGTTGATGAGCAGGATTATATCTCGCTAACCGATATGGCAACGGCTAAAGAGGGAACAAACCGTTCGGCCGATATTATAAAGAACTGGCTGCGAAATCGGTATACTATTGAATTTCTGGGGACATGGGAGGTTATCCATAATCCGGGGTTTAAAGTGGTCGAATTTGACCACTTTAGAATGAGTGCCGGGTTGCCGTCCTTTGTGCTGAGTGCGTCGGAGTGGATAGAACGCACTAATGCAATTGGCATAATCGTTAAAAAAGGCCGCTATGGAGGTACCTATGCTCATAAGGATATAGCTTTTGAGTTTGGTTCAGCAATAAGCGTACCATTTAAACTTTATCTGATAGAGGAATTTCAACGTCTCAAGGCCGAAGAACAACGTTTGTTGGGATGGTCGGCGAAACGGGAATTGTCGAAAATCAACTATCGTATTCATACGGAGGCTGTAAAGCAAAATTTAATTCCAAAAGAGGTTACTCCGCTACAGGCAAGTGCTATATATGCCAACGAAGCCGATGTGCTTAATGTGGCCATGTTCGGAATGACGGCTAAACAATGGCGCGACATCCATCCCGAAAAGAAGGGTAACATCCGCGATTATGCTTCGGTCAATGAACTAATTTGCCTGTCGAATATGGAAAACCTGAATGCTGTTTTCATTGAGCAGGGAATATCGCAAAGAGATCGGATTGTAAAACTCAATCAAATCGCTATACAGCAGATGAGTATACTGGAAGCCGACGATGGGCGGGAAAGAAAATTGCTGAAATAAAGACAGCGGTCGCCGCGGGTCTGGTTTAATTGGAGGATTTCGAACGCAGGGTCTCGCTTCGCTCCACCCTGCGCTATTGTCCCGGCACCCGCTCACCGCGGGTGCATCATCTCTCTGTTATATTTTCGGAAAGCTTTTGTATGGAGACCCGCTCACCGCGGGTGCATCATCTCTCTGTTATATTTTCGGAAAGCTTTTGTATGGAGACCCGCTGTGAGCGGGTTGCGAGATATTTGGAGCTACGGCTTCCGGCCGGAGATGGATTCGGTCGGAAGCCGTAGATGATTTTCGGAAGCCGTAGATGATTTAATGTATAAATAATTATTGCCAGATGGAGGGGAGGGTGAAGACCTCGAGGGATTTTACGGTCACGCGGTTGCCGTCGAGGCGGAAGCCTTCGGCGCCGTCAGCGGGCAGTGTGCGTCCCATGGAGCAGGAGAAGAGGCCGCCGTCGATGAATACTTCGACCGATGTGCGGTCCAGATAGATGTCGGCGGTTATTTCCATGCTTGTGGGGTCCTGGGGCGAATAGAACGAACCGTTGACGGTGTTGCCGTTGAGATCGTAGTCGAGGAGACCCTGTCCGGCGAGGCGGAGCGAGGCGTTGGTGGCATGCGACAGCTGCAGGGTGGCGCGCAGACGCAGGCAGTCGGCTTTGGCGAAAGGTGCGAGTACTTCGGCGAGTTGCTGCTGGTCGAGGTTCTGCCACTTGCCGGCCGGCACGCATATGTCTTCGATTTCGCGCACCGGCTTCGAAACGAGGCGCACGCCGTCTTTGGTCGTTTTGAGCGACAGTTCGGTGGGCAGCAGCATCATGCCGTTGAAGTTCATGCCCGGATGCGACAGCCGTCCCCAGCCGATCTGTATTCGTCGGCCGTCGGAGTCGGGAATGCCGTTGAAAGTCTGGGCGGCGTATATGCTGCCGGTGGCGAAGCGGTGCTTGCCCGAGCGGGGAGTGAAGCGTTCGCCGTCGAAGTCGCCGAGCATGTATGTGCCCGATGCGCCGTACATCACCCACATGGTGTTGTTCCTGTCGCCGTCGACCGGTAGCTCGAAGAGGTCGGGGCATTCCCAGAAGCCCGTGATGTGGCTTTTGAATGTCCAGTCGCGCAGATTGGTCGAGTTGTATATCGAGTGACCGTCGCGCTCGTTGAGCACCAGCACCCAGCGGTCGTTGTAGCGGAAGAGACGCGGGTCGCGGGTGTCGCGGGTATTCCATGTATCTTTGCTGTCGATCACCGGATTGCCTTCGTATTTTGTGAAGGTCCGTCCGTTGTCGAGGCTGTATGCTATGCCCTGTGTCTCGCGGTCGGGCGAATCGATGGTGTATGCCACTACCATAGGTGCTTTGCCGTCGCGGCCGAAGCCCGATGTGTTGTCGGCGTCGTACACTGCCGAACCCGAGAACATGGTGCCAGTGGTGTCGGGGTAGAGCGCCGGAGCGAGCTCGGTCCAGTGTACCAGGTCGCGGCTCACGGCGTGACCCCAATGCATGTTGCCCCAGTCGCGCTCGTAGGGATTGTGCTGATAGTAGAGGTGATACTCGCCGTCGTGGTATATGAGGCCGTTGGGGTCATTGATCCATCCGCGGCGGGTGGTGAAGTGATATTGCGGCCTGTTCGCCTCCTTATATATAATGTCGCTGTCGGGAATACGGTCGGCCTGGGTTATTTTGTCGAGGCCCTTTACACCGTCGGCGGCTGTTATTTTTATTTTTTTGCCTTTGAGCGCCGACACGTCCTTGAAAGTCATATAGTCGGCCTGTCCGTCGGTCAGGCGTATGTCGACGGGCAGCGGATCCATACCGTCGGTCTCGAGAGTTATGCGGACGCGGTCGCAGGCGTGTGATACCGGGAAAATGAGATAGTCCTTTTGAATTTTGATTGTCTGCCCGGCGGCGTCGGCATATATCGCAGAGGCGAGCGAAACTGCCGCGAGCAGTATTACAGAGCGTTTTAGCATGGTTGTGTTTTTGGTTATTGATTTGCAAAGGTAATAAAATCCCGCCACATGTCTTTTGTCCGGTTGGTGCAAAATAGCTAACTTTGCCCTTATGAAAGAGGAAATCTACAATTTCGACTGTGTCGTGGACCGTCACGACACGTGCGCAACCAAATTCGAGGAAATGGACGCCAAATTCGGGCGTCATGATTTACTGCCTTTCTGGATTGCCGATATGGATTTTCCGGCATGTCCGTGTATTATCGAGGCTCTTCGCAACCGTCTGAACCACGCAGTGCTGGGCTATACCACGCCTCCCGGCGAATTCTGGGAGAGCATCACCTCGTGGCTGCGTCGGCGCCACGGCTGGGAGGTGGCCCACGATGAGATAACCTTTCTGCCCGGACTCAAGAAAGGCCTGAGTCTGTGTATCAATTTCTTCACCCGTCCCGGCGACGCGGTGCTCATACAGCCGCCGGTATACCATTCGTTCCGCACGGTGATAGAGGGCAACGGCCGCCGTGCGGTGTATAATCCGCTGCGGCTGCGCAAAGACCGCTATGAGATGGACTTCGACGGTCTCGAAGACGTCATCGCCCGCGAGCATCCGACCATGATGTTCGTGTGCAATCCCCACAATCCCATCGGCCTGCAGTGGGACGCCGCCACGCTCGCACGTGTGGCATCGGTGTGCAAAAAGCACGGGATGGTGCTGATATCCGACGAAATATACGGCGACATGATGCTCGGCGGCCGCCGCCACATACCTACGGCCACGGTATCGCCCGAGGCCGAGGAGGTTACCGTGACGCTCGGTGCGCCGTCCAAGACATTCAATATACCCGGCATCGTGAGCGCATGGACCGTCATCAAGTCCGAGCGCCTGCGCCGTCCGTTTTTCGACTGGCTGACAGCGAGCGAGTTCAACGCGCCGCCCATCGCCGCAATGGTGGCTACCGAAGCCGCCTACGAGCATGGCGGCGCATGGCTCGACCAGGCCCTCGCCTATCTCCAGGCCAATGTCGACTATGCCCGCGCCTTCTTCGACAGCGAGCTGCCGCAGGTGGGCATGTATACCCCCGAAGCCTCTTTTGCCATATGGCTCGATTTCCGCAGTCTCGGCCTCTCGCAGCCCGAACTGGTTTCGCTGCTCACCGGGCGTGCGCGCCTGGCATTGAGCGACGGCAGCACTTTCGGCGATGCCGGCACCGGATTCATGCGCATGAATATCGGAGTGCCCCGCAGCATACTCAGCGAGGGGCTGTCGCGTCTTCGTGATGCCATCGTGACTGTGGCCTCGGGCAAGCGGCAGGCTCTTGCCTCCGCTCCGGCCAACATACCTTTCGTAAAGATGCACGGCCTCGGCAACGACTTCGTATATGTCGACTGCATGGAGCGTCCGCTCGACCGGCTCCCCGAACTGGCCGTCGAGATGAGCCGACGCCACACGGGCATAGGCTCCGACGGAATCATCGCCATACTGCCGAGCGATGTTGCCGACTGCCGCATGCGCATTTTCAATGCCGACGGCTCCGAGGCCCAGATGTGCGGCAACGGCATACGCTGTGTCGCCAAATATATCTACGACAACCGGATAGTGCATAAAGAGCATATCACTGTCGAGACCCTCAGCGGTCTCAAGACGGTCGACATACATGCCGGCATCGACGGTCTCACCGACACCGTTACCGTCGACATGGGGCTGCCGCGCATGGCGCCGGCCGACGTTCCGGTGGTTTTCGACGGCGAGCGTATGATAGAGCAGCCTGTCGAGGCCGCGGGCCGCACGGTAGCCGTCACCGCCGTGTCGATGGGCAACCCTCACGGCGTAGTGTTTGTCGACAGTTTCGACGGCGATATCGTGAGCACACTCGGCCCGGCACTCGAGTGCCACGGCATATGGCCCGAGAAGGCTAATATAGAATTTGTGCGTGTCGACTCGCCCGATACCCTGTCGATGCGCGCGTGGGAGCGCGGCGCCGGCGAGACCATGGCCTGCGGTACGGGCGCCTGTGCGGCCGCCGCCGCTGCCGTAGCCACAGGGCGCGCACGCTGGCCCATGACAGTCAGGCTCATAGGCGGCAATCTGCATGTCGATATCGACCCCGCTACCGGCCATATTCTCATGACCGGCCCGGCCGTGACCGTTTACTCGGGCACATACTATCGCTGAAGAAAGAAAAAATTCGTATCTTTGCAGCTTAAATCATTGTCAGCGACAAATGCTTTGAACTCACAAGGTCCGATAAAAATAGACGTAGGCGCTGTTCTGGCCGACAAACTCGGCCGGAAGGCGCGTATGGTGCCGCGCTTCGCTGTGCGCTGGCTCGAACGCCTTGTGTGCCAGGATGCTCTCAACGATCTGCTCGAAACCGCCTATCCGCGGCGCGACGCCGATTTCTGCGAGCATGTGGTGGAGCGGCTGGGAGTGCGGCTCGAGGTGCGCGGTGAGGAAAATCTTCCTGCGGATCCGCGCATCATTGTGGCCTCGAACCATCCCCTCGGCGGACTCGACGGCATCTGCATGATAGCATGGCTGAGCCGCCACTATGGCGTGACGCCCCGCTTCGTGGTCAACGACCTTCTCAAGGCCGTCGAGCCCCTGGGCGACTGTTTCGTGCCGGTCAACAAGCACGGCGCCCAGAACCGAGGCGATGTGTCGACCCTCGACGCAGCCTTTGCCGGCGATGCTCCCGTGGTTGTCTATCCCGCGGGCCTTGTGTCGCGGCTGCAGCCCGACGGCAGTATTGCCGATCTGCACTGGCGCCGTATGTTTGTCAAGAAGGCCATCGAATGTCACCGCCCGATAGTGCCTGTTCACTTTCAGGGCGAGAATTCGGCGTCGTTCTACCGTCTGGCGCAGCGTCGCAAATGTCTCGGCATAAAATTCAACATAGAAATGGTTCTGCTGCCGCGCGAGGTCTTCCGCGCCGCCGGCAAAAGTTTCACCCTCACATGCGGGCGCCCCATAAGTCCGGCCAGTCTCGGAGACCGCTCAGAAGCCTCTCTTCGGGCCGACGAGATCCGCCGCATAGTGTACTCACTACCTTCCGAATATAATTCATCGATATGAATCTACCGATAATAGACCCTGTTGACTGCGCTCTGATCGAATCGGAGCTTACACCCGCGCGTTTTCTCAGGAAAACCAACAAGGGCGGCAACGAGATATATGTGGTAACGGCCCACAACGCGCCCAATGTAATGCGCGAGATAGGGCGTCTGCGTGAAATCGCTTTCCGAACGGCAGGTGGCGGCACAGGTAAGGCATGCGATATCGATGAATTCGATACCATGGAAAAACCATGTAGCCAGCTTATAGTGTGGGATCCGGACAGTAAACTGATTCTGGGCGGATACCGCTTTATCTGCGGACGCGACATAGAGATAAAGCCCGATGGAAGTCCGCGTATTGCCACGGCACACATGTTTGGCTTTTCGCCTCGCTTCATGACAGAGTATCTGCCATATACGCTCGAACTCGGGCGCTCATTCGTAAGGCCCGAGTACCAGTCATCGCGCGCCGGCTCCAAGGCTATCTACGCGCTCGACAATCTGTGGGACGGTCTTGGCTCGCTCACAGTGGTCTATCCCGAACTCAAATACCTTTTCGGCAAGGTGACCATGTATCCGAGCTACACGGCAGTGTGCCGCGACCTCATATTGCATTTTCTCCATAAATATTTCCCCGATCCCGACCGCCTGGTGTGGCCTCTGCGGCCGCTGCAGACAGGAGCCGATCCGGCTGAGCTCGACAAGATCTTCAACGGCGGCGACTTCAAGGCCGACTTCCGCATACTCAATACCGTAGTTCGCAGCCATGGCGACAATATTCCGCCGCTGGTACACGCCTACATGGGTCTGTCGCCCACGATGCGTATGTTCGGCACGGCTATCAACGATGAATTCGGCGATGTCGAGGAAAGCGGCATCTTCTTTGCCATCGATGAAATTTTCGAAGAAAAGAAACAACGTCATATAGATACCTTTCAACCACTTTTAACGAATGGAACTCAGCAATTTAACAGCCATTTCGCCCGTTGACGGCCGTTATCGCGGCAAGTGCGGACAGTTGGCCGATTATTTCTCGGAGTATGCTATCATACGCTACCGTGTGAAAGTTGAAATCGAATATTTCATCGCTCTTTCGGAAGCAGGACTGCCTCAGCTGCCGCCTCTCGACGCCGACACTGTCGATGCTTTGCGCCGTATCTACGAGCCCGATGTCTTCACTCCTGCCGAAGCAGAAAAAATCAAGACCATCGAGCAGACTACCAACCACGATGTTAAAGCGGTAGAATACTATCTCAAGGAGCAGTTCGACGCTCTCGGACTCGCCGACCGCAAGGAGTTCATTCACTTCGGCCTGACATCGCAGGACATCAATAACACTTCGTTCCCCATGGCTCTTTCCGACGCCATCGAGGAAGTGATGCGCCCCGCCTTCAAGCGCCTCACCGACAAGCTCTCCGAGCTCGCCATGGAGTATGCCGACGTGCCCATGCTCGCCAAGACCCACGGTCAGCCCGCATCGCCCACGACCCTTGGCAAGGAAATCGCCGTGTTCCTCGAGCGTCTTGTGCGCCAGATCGAGGCACTCGCAGCTGTGCCGGCCACCGGTAAATTCGGCGGCGCAACCGGCAACTTCAACGCCCACCTCGCAGCCTATCCGGGCATCGACTGGCGCGAATTCGCCCATACATTCCTCAAAGAACGTCTTGGCCTACAGCGCGAATACTTCACCACACAGATATCGAACTACGACTCGCTGGCCGCTGCATTCGACGCTCTCAAGCGTATCAACACCATCATCGTCGACCTCGACCGCGACATGTGGTCGTATATATCGATGAACTATTTCAAGCAGAAAATCAAGGCCGGAGAAGTCGGCTCGTCGGCAATGCCCCACAAGGTCAACCCCATCGACTTCGAGAACTCCGAAGGCAATCTCGGCGTGGCCAACGCACTGTTTGAGCATCTGGCCGCCAAGCTGCCCATATCGCGTCTGCAGCGCGACCTCACCGACTCGACCGTGCTCCGCAACATCGGCGTGCCTCTGGCCCACACCCTTATCGCTGTCGAATCCACCCTCAAGGGTCTCGGCAAGCTCATCCTCAACCGTGCCGCCATCGACGCCGACCTCAACGACTGCTGGAGCGTCGTGGCCGAGGGCATACAGACCATCCTCCGCCGCGAAGGCTATCCCAAGCCCTATGAGGCCCTGAAGGCCCTCACACGTACAAACTCGGTTGTCGACGAAGCCGCCATATCCGCCTTCATCGACTCGCTCGAAGGCATCTCCGAGTCTGTCCGCGCCGAGCTCCACGCCCTCAGTCCCTCCACCTACATCGGCTATACCGTGTAATTAATTTTGGTGGATTGACAGAAAATTTCTAACTTTGCAGCGCTTTAGGCCATGAGCCTGAGCAAAGGATAGTCCTATGGTGTAATGGTAGCACTACAGTTTTTGGTACTGTCTGTCTAGGTTCGAATCCTGGTGGGACTACGTGATATGCGCAAACCGTTCGATTGCAGCGGTTTGCGCATTCGTTTTTTTGTGTATATGCGATAGCGGGCGACAAAACGACTATAAATGGCGATAAATATGCGAACAGATAGCTGTTTGTTAAGAATTTTTCACTAACTTTGCGGCGTTTTTTACGATATGTTTATTCTTTTTCAACCATTATAACTATTAACCATCATTATGCAGATCAAATTAGCAAGTCGGTTAGTTATTCCGGCTCTGTGTGTGGTTGCCACCGCCTGTGTCGACGATAACTACGACCTGTCGGATATCGATACCACCACCCGCGTGACGGTCGATAATCTTACAGTACCGGTGAATATCGACCCGATAGTGCTCTCCGACATCATTTCCATCGATGAAGACAGCAAGATTCAGATAGTAAATATCGAGGGTAAGGAATTTTACGCTCTCACCGAGAGCGGCGACTTCAGTTCCGACCCCATATACATCGATAAGGTAACGGCTTCGGCTCCGTCTCTGGCACCGTCGCGTCGCACTCTTCAGCTTGTGGCCGGAACACTTCCCGGGGCGCAGACTCTCGAATATCAGGTCGAGGCGATGGGCAACGATCTGAGCTACTCGTCGGGGAATATCGACAAGTCTATCGTCGCTCTTAATTCGGCACAGGTGCAGCCCATGACATTCCGAATCAATTTCGAGGCTATTGGTGTTGCCGGCCGTCTGTCGGATATGACTTTCTCCGATCTTAATATCAGCATGCCCAAAGGTCTCACTGCAAGCACATCGACCGGCAGCTACGACCCCGCTACCGGTGTATGGACCATCGGTTCCTACTCTGTGGCAGGCAACACTGCTCAGGCTTCGCTCACGGCCACAGCCATCGACTTCGCCGCCAACGGTTGCAAGATCGAGAATCATTCGTTGCATTTCGACAGCGAATTCCGCGTGACCGACGGCCGTCTCGCGCTCACCGCACAGGGCGGCACAACTCTGCCCCAGAGCATCGACCTTCAGCTCACATATCATCTCGATGCCATGACCATCAATGCTTTTTCGGGTGTTATCAGCTATGAACTCGAAGGCATGGACATAGATCCCGTAGATCTCACCGACATTCCCGATTTCCTCGGCGGTGAGCAGACCGACATCTCTCTTGCCAACCCTCAGATTTATCTTCAGGTGAACAACCCCGTGGCCGACTACGATCTCGAATGCCGCACTGGCATCACCCTCACGGCCATGCGTACTGGCGATGCCAACCGTCCTTTCTCGCCCGATGTCAACGAAATCACCATCGGCTATGCCAAGGGCGTAAGCGGCCCGTATAATTTCGTGCTCGCACCCACCGATGCCGACCTCAGTGTTCCGGCAGCCTTCGCTTCGCCAGAATTCGTTCGCTTCTCGACTCTTGGCGATCTGCTTGCCACCCCGGCCACAAGCACTGTAAAAGGTCTTCCCGACCGTATCGGCATAGAGCTCGACAATCCCGGAATCAAGCAGGGCGCTGTGAGCGATTTCGCTCTCGGACGCAATATATCCGGTGTCACCGGCCGCTACGAACTAATGGCACCCCTGTCTCTCAATGCCGGTTCGGTTATAGTGTACAGCGATACCAAGGACGGTTGGAACGACGAGGACGTCGACGCCATCACCATCTCCGAACTCACTGTCACGGCCACAGCATCGAACAATGCACCTCTGGGTGCATCGATCACAGCATATCCTATCGACGTGAACGGCAACCGTATCAGCGGCGTGACAATCGTCACCGAGTCGGAACTCCCTGCAAATACCACCGACGCACCTATCCGCATTGTCATGCAGGGCGAGATACGCCATCTCGACGGCGTGACTTTCGAGGCCCGTGTGGTCAGCGACCAGTCGGGCGCCGTGCTCACACCCTCACAGACGATAACTCTGCGCGATGTCCGCGCCAAAGTGAGCGGATATTATGAAAAAGAACTCTAAACCATTATCTGCCAAATGAAACGTATCAACCGCATACTCGCACTCGGCGGCATAATGGCCGCCTCCGTCGCCGCCGTGGCACAGAATACCAACTCGGGTTACTTCCTCGACGGCTACAACTACCGCTACCAGATGAACCCCGCTTTCGGCAATGACCGTTCGTTCGTGTCGATGCCCGCTCTGGGCAACATGAATGTCGCCGTGCGCGGCAATCTCCATCTGTCGAGCGTCATCTACAGCCTCAACGGACGCACCGTCCTCTTCACCAATCCCGGCATAAGCGCCGCCGAGGTTATGGACGGCATTCACGATAAAAACCGCATCGGCTCGAATGTGAAAGTAAATGTCCTTTCGGCCGGCTTCAAGGCTTTCGGCGGATATAACACCGTGTCGATCAACGCCCGCGCCGACGTCAATGCCATCGTGCCCAAAGCATTTTTCAGCCTCGCTAAGGAAGGCATTTCGAACAAGACCTACGACATACGCGACCTCCGCGCCCGCGCAAAGGGATACGCCGAGGTAGCCCTCAACCACTCGCGCGACATAAAGGCTCTGCCGGGTCTGCGTGTGGGCGCCGCCATGAAATTTCTGGTGGGCGTGGCCAATATGGACGCATATTTCAACGAAGCCAATCTTGAACTCGGCGAAAACGAGTGGATAGCGCGTACCAATGCCGATATCTATGCCAATATCGGCGGTTTCCAGTACGAGCACAAGATCAACAAGCAGGGCCGCGAGTATGTGTCGGGCATGAATCTCGACGGCGACGGCAATATCGGCCCCAACGGTTTCGGTATGGCCTTCGACCTCGGCGCCACTTATCAGTGGGGCGACTTCAATTTCTCGCTCGCAGCCCTCGACCTCGGCTGGATATCGTACAGCGACACTCACTTCGCAACCACCGGCGGTACTCAGACCGTAAATACCGATGCCTACACCTTCAACGCCAACGACGACGCTTCCAACTCTTTCTCCAATGAATGGAAGAATCTTCGCAACGGTCTCAACGACCTCTATCAGCTCGACGACCGCGGCAACATCGGCTCGCGTTCCGTAGGTCTGGGCGCCACCCTCAATGTCGGCGTGGAGTACACGCTGCCTGTCTACCGCAAGCTTCACTTCGGCCTGCTCAGTTCGACCCGTTTCCAGGGCGACTACACCTGGAGCGAAGTGCGCCTGTCGGCCAACGTGGCTCCTGTGAAGTGTTTCTCGGCCGACGCCAACGTCGCCGCAGGCACCTACGGCGTTGGATTCGGCTGGCTTCTCAACTTCCACACCACCGGCTTCAATCTCTTCCTGGGCATGGACCACACTCTGGGCAAGGTGACCAAGCAGTTCGCGCCGCTCAACTCGAATGCCTCGGTCAACTTCGGCATCAACTTCCCTTTCTGATACCGTCCCCGCACACGATATAGTCCGCACAGCCTCTTTGCCGTATGGCCGGGAGGCTGTGCTGTTTTTTAAAGTTAATTAATTGGGCTGTCCTTACTTTTTCGCTATCTTTGCGCAATGATTTCGCGTAAAATATCTGAAGATTCCATAAAGAAGGCCAAGGCGCTCATCGACGGCGCCGAACGCATTGTCACAGTATGCCATTCGGCCCCCGACGGCGACGCCGTGGGTTCGTCGCTGGCGGCAGTGCATGTGCTTGGCGCCCTGGGCAAGGAATGCCGCGCCATTGTGCCCGACGCCTACAATGCCAATCTGGCCAAGCTGCCCGGAGCGAAGGAGATCGTCGACGCCTCGCGCTATCCCGATTTCGCCGCACGCCTCTTCGCCGAGGCCGATCTGGTGCTGTGCCTCGATTTCAACGAGCCGCGCCGCACCGGCGCCCTCGAAAAGGTGCTCGCAGGCTGCAAGGCCCACAAGATACTCATCGACCATCATCTGCACCCCGATATCGACGCCGATGTGGTGATATCGCATCCCGACATGTGTGCCACGGCATACCTCATGTTCCGCTTCCTGTGCCGTCTGGAACTGTTCAATTTCATCGGCAAAGAGGCCGCCGAGTGTATTCTGGCCGGTATGATGACCGATACGGGCAATTTCTCGTACAACTGCGCCGACCCCGACATATACATAGTGGTTGCCGAGCTGCTGCGAAAGGGCGCCGACAAGGACACTCTCTACAAGCAGCTTTTCAACACCATGAGCGAGAACAGCATGCGCCTCAATGCCTATGCCTTGGCTGAAAAAATGGAGGTGTTCGCCGATTATGGCGCCGCACTCATTGTGCTGACCCGTGCCGAACTCAACCGCTACCACTACGTGAAAGGCGACACCGAGGGCCTTGTGAACCGCCCCCTCGCCATACCCGGCGTGGTGTACAGCGCCTTTTTGCGCGAGGAAACCGATATGGTGAAGGTGTCGATGCGCAGCACCGGCGATTTTCCGGTGAATGTGCTGTGCAAGGAGCATTTCGGTGGCGGCGGCCATCTCAACGCCGCCGGCGGAGAGTTCTACGGCACTCTCGACGAGTGCGCCGCCCGTTTCCGCGAACTTTTGAAAGAAAATAAAGAAAAATACATAAAATGAAAATAATCAGAAATATAGCGGCCCTTGCCGCATGTGTTGTCCTCCTTGCGTCGTGCGACGACAGTGTGTCGTATGCCGAATTGCTCAACCGCGAGGACCTCGCTGTCAACAATTTTCTTGCCGACCAGGTGGTGTATCTCGATATACCGGCCGATACTGTCTTCGAGGTAGGCCCGAATGCGCCTTATTACCGTATCGACGAGGACGGAGCCCTGTACATGCAGGTGCTCAATCCCGGCACCAAAGGCAACCGGGTGGAATACAACCAGCAGATTTTCTTCCGCTACACCCGCTACGCGCTCGAAAGCTATGCCGATGGCAAACTGCCGCAGGGCACGGGCAACAATCTGTCGCTGCAGGCCATGTCGTTCCGCTATAATAACTACACTCTTCCTTCGTCGTCGCAGTACGGCACCGGCATCCAGGCCCCGCTTTCGCTGCTTCCCATCGACTGCGAGGTAAACCTGGTGGTGAAATCGACCGTAGGATGGTCCGACGACCAGACCAATGTCGTGCCCTATCTCTACCGCCTCACCTATCAGCCACGCGAATAACACCAGTCACGCGAATAACATCAGCCATATAATACCCCATGTCTCTTATCAAATCTATCTCAGGCATTCGTGGAACCATCGGCGGTCCTGCCGGCGAGGGTCTCACTCCGCTCGATGTGGTCAAATTCACGGCCGCATACGCAAGTTTTATCGAATCGAACTGCACTAACGGCTCCCGCACCATCGTTGTAGGCCGCGACGCCCGCATTTCGGGCTCTATGGTACGCGACCTGGTGGCAGGTACCCTTTGCGGCATGGGTTTCGATGTTATCGACATCGACCTTGCATCCACTCCTACAACCGAGCTTGCCGTCATCGGCGAGAAGGCCTGCGGCGGTCTCATCCTCACCGCCTCGCACAACCCCCTGCAGTGGAACGCTCTCAAGCTGCTCAACGAGCACGGCGAATTCCTCAATGCCGAGGAGGGTGCCCGCGTGCTCGCCATAGCGGCCGATGACAGCTACAACTTCGCACCGGTCGACCGTCTGGGCAAGGTATACACCAACAATACATGGAACCGCCGCCACATCGAGCAGGTGCTCGCCCTGCCCCTTGTCGACCGCGATGCCATCGCCAAAGCCGGTTTCACCGTGGCTGTCGACGCCGTCAATTCTGTCGGCGGCGTGATAGTGCCCGAGTTGCTCCGCGCCCTTGGCGTTAAGAACGTGATAGAACTCAACTGCACACCTACCGGATATTTCGCCCATACGCCCGAACCCATCCCCGAAAACCTCGGTGATATCGCCGCGCTTGTCGGTGAAAGCGGTGCCGACGTTGGCTTCGTGGTCGATCCCGATGTCGACCGTCTGGCCATCATCAGCGACGGCGGCGCATTCTTCGGCGAAGAATACACCCTGGTGTCCATAGCCGATTATGTGCTTTCGCACACTCCCGGCAACACCGTGAGCAACCTCAGCTCGTCGCGCGCCCTTGCCGACGTCACCCGCGCCCATGGCGGCGAGTACAACGCAGCCGCTGTCGGCGAGGTCAATGTCACTACCAAGATGAAAGAAACCGGAGCCGTTATCGGCGGCGAAGGCAACGGCGGTGTCATATATCCCGCCATCCACTATGGCCGCGACGCTCTGGTGGGCATAGCGCTCTTCATCACCATGATGGCCAAGACCGGCAAGAAGCCCTCCGAAATCCGTGCGGCTCTTCCCGCCTACGACATCTACAAGACTAAGATACAGCTTACACCCGAAATCGATGTCGATGCCATCCTCGACGCCATCAAGAAGCATTTCGCAGGCGAACGAATCACCGATATCGACGGTGTGAAGATCGATTTCGCCGACAGCTGGGTGCACCTGCGCAAGTCGAATACCGAGCCTATCATCCGCATCTACTCCGAGGCCCATACTCCCGAGGCCGCCGAGCAGCTTGCCGACAGCATCAAGGCTATTGTCGATAGCATCGTAGCCCGCTAAATTCCATTCATCACACACCATAAGCCGCCGGTCCGACAATATTCTCGGGCCGGCGCTATTTTTTTTGAGTAGATTGAGGCCTCCGCCGGAGGCCGATTACGAATAGCCCGGCATGCCGAGTGCATGCCGGGTCAAAAAGGTCCGACAACGTCAAGGTCTCCGGCGGAGGCCGATTAATTGTGCGTCTGAGCGGAAGGTAATCAACCTCCTGCGGAGGTTTACCGCAGGAGGGGGCGTCAGAGGGGCAGGCTTGCCGGGCGGAGGCTTTTGGAGGTGGCTTTCAAGGTGGAGGGTGAGGTGCCGGGTTTTACTATGACCAGTACGCGGCCCTGGGCTGCCTTGCGCGAGGGGCGGGTGTAGCCTTCGGGGTCGGTGGGGTTGGGCGAGCCGGTGGCCAGAATCTTGGCGTCGCCGGTGACGCTGAATTCGAGGCGGTCGGTTGCTGTCGGCACTGTGCGCCCCTGCGAGTCGACCACTTCGGCGACTATATACTTCAGCGAGGGGTCGGGACCGTAGGCCGGTTCGGCCGTGAGGCGTATGGCCGCGGGTCGTCCTGTGGTCTCGAGTACGGCAGTGTCGGCCGGCTGTCCCGCGGCGTCGAGTGCCACGGCGCGGAGGGTGCCCGGGCGGTAGGGAATGTCGAATGTGGCCATAAAGCGCTCGGCGCGGCCCGTCTTTTTGGTGCCGATAAGTTTATCGTTGAGATATAGCGCTACCTCGGGATAGGTCGAAGCGACCTCTACGGTTATCGGTTTGCCCTTGTGTCCGGGCCAGTTCCACGATTTGTAGGTGGGCCATGTACCCCACATGGTTTCCTTCACTTCGCCGCGGTAGCCGTCGGGTTCGCGAACAGCCAGCGAGAGCATTGGGGTATCAGCATAGAGCATCTGGCGGTAGTACGACATCGGTTTTCGTGCGCCGGTGATGTCGATGTCGCCGCACTGCGAATTGTGCCACGGCCACAGCGGGCGGTGAAAGTGCTCGCCCTCGGGATCGCCCTTGTAGTAGTGGCGTCCGATACCCGATTCGCCGATGTAGTCGATGCCGGTCCATACGAAGTCGCCGATCACATAGGGCAGATCGGCCACTTTGGTCCAGTTGTCGAAGGCGTCGCGCGGATAGGACTCGGTCTGCCATATGACGCGCGACGGTACGCGCTCGTGGTCGCCCTCGGTCTTGTGTATCATATAGTTGTAGCCGACGATGTCGTGCTCGGCAGCCAGGGCGTCGTATATCTCCCAGTCGGGGTCCCACGAAGCGAGCGCCTGTGTGACAGGCCGCGACGGATCGAGCTCGCGACATTTGGCGGCGAACATCCTTGCCGTGGCCACGGCCCCGGGTGTTTTCCGTTCGAGTATCTCATTGCCTATGCTCCAGGCTATTATCGACGGATGATTGCGGTCGCGCTCTATCATCCCGCCGAGATCGGAGGCCCACCAGCTGTCGAGCAGGGTGGAGTAGTCGAATGGTGTCTTGGCTTCGCGCCAGCCGTCGAATGCCTCGTCGATTACAAGCAGGCCTATGCGGTCGCAGGCGTCGAGAAATGCCGGTGCGGGCGGATTGTGCGACGTGCGCACGGCATTGAAGCCGGCCTCCTTGAGCAGTGTGGCCTTGCGGTACTCGGCATCGTCGTAGGAAGCGGCTCCGAGTATGCCGTTGTCGTGGTGTACGCAGGCGCCGGATATGAGGATGGTGTCGCCGTTGAGCACGAAGCCGTCGGGCGACCATGCTATGGTGCGGAAGCCGAATGCCGTGCCGTCGGTGTCGCCGTTGCCCAGTGTGACGGTGGCGGTATACAGCTCGGGCGAGTCGGGGCTCCATAGTTTCGGGGCGGGGATCGCGAGGTCGTAGCTCATATATTTCTCTTTTTCGCCGGGGCGGAGCAGGGCGGTGTCGCGGATGGTGATACCGGAGCGAGCCTCCGATACCTCGACGGGTAAGCTTAGGTCGGCTGTACGTTCGCCGGGGCAGAGGACTGTGAACTGAATCCGCGCCACGGCCTTGTCAGGCCCGACGACCGGTGTGGTGATGTGCAGGCTTGCAGGCCGGATATGGGTCGCCGGATGGGATTCGATCCATACATGGCGGTAGATGCCCGAACCGGAGTACCATCGGCTGTTTTTCTGCCGGGAATTGTCGACGCGCACGGCTATGGTGTTGTCGCCGGCATGCAGCCAGGGGGCGATATCGATGCGGTACGATGTGTAGCCGTAGGGATGTCCGCCGGCGCGGTGGCCGTTGACCCACACTTCCGAATCCATATAGGCGCCTTCGAGGTACAGGTACTCGGATCCGGCGGGAGCGGCATCGAGATGCAGGGTGCGCCGGTACCATCCGGTGCCGGTGGGGAGGTAGCCGCCGTCGTTGCCAGAGGGGCAGTCGCGGTCGAAGTCGTGTGTCACACTCCAGTCGTGGGGCAGATCGATTTTCTGCCATGCGCTGTCGTCGTAAGCGGGCGACACAGCCGTGCTGTCGGCCGAGAGTGAAAAACGCCACCCATTGTCGAGCAGCTGCCGGAATGAGGGCGCTGCATTGAGGCCGGTATACAAAGACAGAATGGTGATCAGACAAAGACAGAAGCGTTTCATGCGAATTATGGAATCAAGGTTAATTTTTTGCGAAGCTACGAAAAAAACACGAACTTTGCAATATGAGCAATAATCCAAAAATGAGCTGGGTACGGCTGATCAACGACAAGCGCTTCGGCCTCGAGGATTACCACGACCCCAAAAAGAACGGCACGCGCACCGATTTTCGCCGCGACTACGACCGTCTTGTGTTCTCCAGTCCGTTCCGACGGCTGCAGAACAAGACACAGGTATTCCCTCTTCCCGGCAGTATATTCGTGCATAACCGCCTCACGCACTCTTTGGAAGTGTCGTGTGTAGGCAAATCGATGGCCGATATGGTGGCGCAGGCGCTCAAGGCCCGTTACGGCGCGGCCGGCGAGCCTGTGGAGCATTTCGACCATTTGGGCGATATTGTGGCGGCGGCGTGCCTGGCCCACGATCTTGGCAATCCGCCGTTCGGCCACTCGGGCGAGAAGGCTATCTCGACATTTTTCAGCGAGGGGGCCGGCCGCGAGCTTCAGTCGCGTCTCAGCGTCGCCGAATGGAGCGACCTCACAGGTTTCGAGGGCAATGCCAACGCTTTCCGAGTGCTCACGCACCAGTTCCGCGGTCGCCGTCGGGGCGGCTTCGCCATGACGTACTCCATGCTCGCCTCCATTGTCAAATATCCCTACGAATCCGTTCTGTCCGGCAAGGGCAAATTCGGCTTTTTCGCATCGGAGAAGGCCGATTTCGAGCGTGTGGCGGAAGAACTCGGCATGCTGCGGCTCTCGGGACCCGGCGAACCGCTCCGCTATGCGCGCCATCCGCTGGTGTATATAGTGGAAGCCGCCGATGACATCTGCTATGAGGTGATGGACCTCGAGGATGCCCACAAACTGCGGATACTGCCTCTGTCGACAGTTGTCGACGTACTGCTGGGCTATTTCCCGGCCGAACGGCGCGCGCATATCGAGCAGTCGATGCTGCGGGTAAGCGATCCAAACGAACAGGTGGCCTATCTGCGCTCGTGTGTGGTGGGCGCCCTGGTCGAACGCTGTGCCGAAACTTTCATAGCCAACGAGGACGCCATTCTTTCCGGTACTTTTACGGGGTCATTGCTGCAGAATATCCCCGATCCTGAGCGAAGCGCATACGAGCGCTGCAACGCACTGTCGTGGAACAAGATATACTGCGCGTCGGAGGTCGTGGATGTGGAATTGGCCGGTAACCGCATCATCAGTTTCCTGATGGAGCGCCTGGTCGGTGCCGTGCTGCATCCCGAGCTCAACTATTCGCGCCTGCTGCTTGCCAAGTTCCCCGAGCAGTACGACGTCGAGTCACCCACGCTCTACGGGCGCCTTCAGGCCGTGCTCGACCATGTGTCGGCCATGACCGATGTCTATGCCCTCGATTTATACCGCAAGTTGAACGGAACATCGCTGCCGGCTGTTTAAAAGAAGATTATGAGAGAAAAGATTATTTGTATACTATTGATGTTTTTTGCCGTAATATCGGTTTCGGCAAAGACATACACCGTAGTCGACGTACCTAATGTACATAGAGCCGACAGCACCCGCTTTGTAAGCAATCCCGACGGAATCCTCAGTGTAGAGGCCGAGAATGAACTTAACGGCATTCTCCGTGATATCAGACGGAATAGTTCAGCGGAAGCCGTGGTTGTGGTGGTCGATGACATCGAGGGTGGCGATATCGACGGTTTTGCTACCGAACTGTTTGAAAACTGGGGCCTTGGCAAGGGTGATAAGGACAATGGTCTGCTCATACTGGTAGCCAAGGATCTGCGTCGGGCCGCAATCCGTCCGGGTTATGGCCTTGAAGGGGTGCTTCCCGATATTACCTGTGGCCGTATACTGCGCGAGCAGATGTTCCCGCGCTTCAAAGACGGCGACTATGACGGCGGCATGCTCGCGGCCACACGCAGTGTCGGGGAGATACTTCTCGACCCAGAAGCTGTCGACGAGATAATGTCGGACCTTGGCGACCCCGATTACGACGGACGCACAAGCGCTGGCGAGCCCGATATCATACAGGTATGGCTGATCATAGGCACGATCATAGCCATAATACTGCTTCTCGTGCTTATCAAGACCTACCGGTCGGTGAAAAATCTTTCGCCGAGACAGAAATATGTTAGTCTCGACGGTCTGAAAGCCATCTATCTGGCTCTGACCGTCTTCGGACTCGGCATTCCCATCGTTGCCTCGCTACCGCTGGTGATAATGCTTCGTCGGTGGCGCAACGCCCCTCATCGCTGTCCGCGCTGCGGCACGATGATGAATAAAATCGACGAGGTGCACGACAACGAATACCTCGACCGCGGCCAGGATCTTGAGGAGCGCCTCGGATCGGTCGATTACGACGTGTGGCGGTGCCCGCACTGCGGCGAGACCGACATTGAGCAGTATGTGCAGCGCAACACTCCTTTCCACCAGTGCGAGCAGTGCCATGCATATACCTCGCGCCTGATGCGTACACGTGTGCTCCGGGAGCCTACTGCCACGCGCGAGGGCGAGGGAGTGCGCGAGTACGGCTGCATGAACTGCGGCCATACCACCTGCGAGCGCTATATTCTGCCGGTGGTGGTGTCCCCGGTGATACTCGGCGGCGGAGGCGGCAATAGCGGCTTCGGTGGGGGAGGAGGCTTTGGCGGCGGTAGTTTCGGCGGCGGTCATACCGGCGGCGGTGGCGCCTCGGGCGGCTGGTAGGCATACCGTCTTGTCCAGGCATCGAATTTTGATAAAAGAAGCGGCTGCGCCGGTATTGTTTCCGATGCAGCCGCTTGGTTATTAGTGGGATAGATTTATCTTACGACTATTTTTGCGGTCGCTGGTCCGGCTTTGACTATGTAGATACCGGCAGCGAGATTGTCTACAACGATATTTTCGCCAGTGGCGGCGAATACGGTGCGTCCTGTCATATCGAAGACGGCGACTGCGACGGCTACCGGCGACTGTACGCTGATGGTAGTTCCTCCGACGATGGAGATGCCTTCGGCGCCTATGGATGCGATACCGGAGAATTCCGAAATGCCTTTGATATTGTCGAAGAAGTCGCCCCATTCGCTGGATTTATAGTCGGCCACAGCATCGTCAGGACAATAGACGGTTACTTTGCTCTTGTCGACACCGCGGAATGGGTCGGTGAAACCTTCCCAGCCGTCGAATTCCGACGGAGTGCTGCTTTTGCATATTATCGATTCGAGGGCGGTGCAATTATAGAATGCGCGGTTTCCAACATCGGTGAGAGCTTCGCCCAAAGTGATTGTGGTCAGTTTTTCACAGGCTGCCACCAGACCTTCTTCTATCTTTTCGAGTTCTGCCGGAAGAACGAGTTCCTTGAGTTGTGTACCGGCAAAGGCCTGACCGAAAATTACGCTTACACCGTCGGGAATCGATATTGATTCGAGTGCCGAGTTGCAGAAGGCCATTTCGTCGATGCCAACCAGCGACTGCGGCAGTGTCACGGTCTTGAGGCTTGTTTTATAGAAAGCGCCTCCGATGATACCTCGTGTGCCGTCGGCCACGGTATAGCCTGTGGTTTCGGCATCGGTGCGTGGATAGAGATAGAGGAAGTTGCCGTCGGCGCTGTAGAGCACGCCGTCGACGGTTTTGAAAGCGGTATTCGCCTCATCGACAGTAATTGTTGCCACAGGCGAGTTCGTGAATGAGTTCGAAGCTATCGATGTCAGCGATGCCGGCAGATGCAGTGCGGTGAGGCCGGTGTTGCAGAATGCCTGGGTACCTATGCGTGCGAGGGCTGCAGGCAATTCGATGTTGGTAAGCATTCCGCAGTCCATGAATGTCATTTCCTTGATTTCGGTAAGTGTCGCGGGAAGACCCACATTGGTAAGGGAGGCGCATCCTTCGAAGGCTTCCATAGCTATATCGGTGCATCCGGCGGGTATGTCGATCGATGTGATGGCGGCTTTATAGAACACTCCGGAACCAAGCGACTGGAGAGTAGATGGAAGTGTGATGTCGCTGAGCTGTTCGCACATGCCGAATACCGATGAACCGAGCGAGGTGATTCCCTCGGGCACGGCGACCGAGGTCAGTTTGGTGGCACGGAAGGCGTAGTCGTCTATCGATGTGAGGGTAGAGGGCAGATTGATTTCGGCCAGATCGGACTGGCGGAACGCTCCGAATGCAATGGAACGCAGGCCCTCGGGGAGTACGACTTTGGTTACGCCGCTCCAGTAGAAGGCTTCGCGCTCTACCGATACTACGCTGAATGAAGCCCCGCCGGCATTCTGTACGGTTGCGGGAATGGTGCATTCTTTCGTGCCGGGAGCCACGCCTGCGACACCAACTTCGCCGGTGGCTGTAACTATATAATTGATATCGCTGACGGTAAATTCGGTACCGACAGGAACATCGGCCGATGAAGCGACCGCTTCACCCGAGAGGGCTACGGTATGGATGCCGGCTTCTCCAAGATCGATTTTAAGTTCGGAAGCGAACGTGCCGGCTGCCTCTGGTGTAAAGGTTACGGTTATCTCGGCGGTGAGACCGGCTTCGAGTGTGGCGGCGGCACATGCTGCCTCGAAAGCATCGTCGGCAATAGGTTGCAGAGTTATGCCGAAAGGTTTTGTGCCTTTGTTGGCTACAGTGATGGTGCGGGAGACTGCTTCGCCTGCGTTGACAGTGCCGAAGGCTATGTTGTCAGCCGAAAGGACTGCCTTGTAGTCTTCGCTGGCGGCATCCGACAGTTTATCGGCGGCGAATGTGGCGATGGCCATATTCTGCATGTCGACGGCGATGTGGGTGCCTGCTGCGACACTGCCTATGGCTATGCCCCACGAATCGGCCGGTTCGGCAGCCCATGTGTAGGGTATTGCTTCGGTTCCTATCGTCCATGAGCCGTCGGCGGCCTTGGTGGCCGGATAGAGGGTGAGGCCGTCGTAATTGCTCGTTTTGGCCATCTGCAGCATGAAGTTGCCTTCCACTTCGGGCGAAATCATGTATATTATGGTCATATTAGGATAGCTGCGGATATGGTTGCCTTCTTCAATGTCGATACCCGATGTGCCGGCTTTGGTGTAGGCGTTGAAATAGCTGAGGGTTTCCTTGGCTTCCACTATATTGACGTAGTCGCTGACCGAATAATCGTATTCGCGGGTAACGGCCCAGCCAATCCAGCTTTCGGGCAGAGATTTTGACGGCAGGTTGAAATCGGCCGCATAGCCCGAGGGTGTCTCCATGCCTTTGCCGGTGAGCGCTATCTGGAAAGTACCGGCCTCGCCGAGGTCGAGATTGACGGTGGCGGTGTAGTCACCCGAGGCTGTCGGGGCAAATGATACCGGAATATCGGCGCTCTTGCCTGATTCGAGGGTGGCCGGAACTGTTCCGACGGTGAAAGCGTCTGAGCCGTCGATATTCACGGATACGGGGAATGCATTGATGCCCATATTGGCTACCGAGAGTGATAAAACGGTGGTTTTTCCTTTCAATGTCGTGGGGAAAGCCAGTGCCTCGGCCGATAGTTTGGCTTCGAAGGGAGCGCGTTCGCCGTATGTGAATGTTGTCATAGGCAGGAAGGCTTCTGCATATACAGTGCCGCCGTTGGTTGTGTAGGCTGCAGGGAAGTTTTCGGTTGTCACGCCGAGGAAACTTGTGCGCGGATATGCATTGCCTTTTGCGCCGAGACTGATTTGTATCAGCAGATTTCCGCCCTTGTAATCGTATGGGGCGCTTAACTGGAATACCAGTTCACGGCCGCCTGCCGCACCTTCCATAGCACCACTGTATGCTACAGTCCATTCGGGAGTCATAAATTCGGCATAGCGCTCGGCCGGATTTGCCTCGAAGGCTGCCTGATCGGTTTCGGCGACAGATAGCCGCATGTCTGTTGTAGCCCATGCCGATTGATATCCATCCTCGTTTATGTGGAATTTCAACTCGGTTATAGCCTGATCCTTCATGGACTGAAGCTGGTCGGCCGGGAATATTACCTGTGTCCGGCACCCTGCGTTGTCGAGATAGTAAAAGTGGAACGGCACATAATTGTCGGTGGCACTTCCCTCGTTCACGGTGAGTGTGGATGGGAAAGCCGGTAAAGCGCTTGCTGTCAAGCCGATGGCAAACGCGAGCGTTTTGGCGTAGTTGTTGCGCATCAATGTGTTGGGATTTAGGTTTATATAATAAAGTTAGGTTCGTGCATGTAGGGAATGTCACAGACGTCCCGGTGCGGAGAGGATGTGGTACATCAGGTCGTAGAAAAGCTGATGCTCGTTCTGTCGCGAGCCTACGCCCTTGCTTTGGGCGTCGAAATTGCGTATGGCGCTGATGATCTCGACGACCTGTACGGCTGTATACCGGCTCATACCCAGCTTGATACGGCGCAGGGCGAACTGGTTGCGCAGTTTCAGCTCGGCCATTATGCCGGCGTCCGAGCGGTCGGGGCTGTAGTAGGCCTGCAGCAGGTCGGCAAAGAAATTGAACACCGAAGCCGTAGCCATGACAAGGGGTACGGCCTTGGGATTGCTGCGGAAGTATGCCAGAATGCGGAACACGCGTGCGCCGTCGCGGGCGGCAATGGCATCGACGAGCTCGAAACTGTTGAATTCGCGGCTTATGCCAACGTGCCGCTCTATCACTTCGGGCGTTATTTCGGCCCGCGGAGGAAGGAGCGACGCCAGTTTGTCGACTTCGTTGAAGAGGCGGCTCAGATCGGTGCCTATGAAGTCGCGAAGCATCTCGAGTGCTTTCTGACCGGCCGAGAGTTCTTTCGATTTTATGTAGTTGCCGATGTAGGCCGGGGCGTTGTAGTCGGTTATTTTTTTCGATTCGAAGACTACGGAATTGCTTTTCTTCAGGGCCTCCATAAGGTCCTTGCCCTTGGCTACGGCTCCGCGGCAGCATATCACCAGTATGGTCGAGGCTACGGGGGAGGCTACGTAGGTGTGCAGTTTGTTGAGCTTGTCGGCGCGGATAGCCTGCGCTTCTTTCAGAATCACGATCTGCCTTTCGGCCATGATGGGCATGCGGCGGCAGAGGTCGATTACCTGTGCCGGCTCTATTTCGGGAGCATGGAGCACATACTGGTTGAAAGCCTTTTCGTCGTCGGGAAGAATGTCCTCGAAACGGCCGGCGAGAGCGTCGATGAAGTAACCTTCTTCGCCGTGAAGAAGATAGACGGGTGAATATCGGTGCTCGGAGAGCGCTTTTACGATACCTTCGTATGTCGGTGCCGGGGCTGCTGCCATGGTAGTGGAAAAATTTTTGTAAATTTACAGAAAAATTTCGATAATGCAACATGGATGCGCTTCCTGAACTCAATCTGCCGCCCTGCGGGCTGAAAATGCGTCCCGATGCCGACTCGCGCCGCGGCGGCATGGAGGTCTACGACGCCACTCGGCGCCGGTGGGTGGCGCTGACTCCCGAGGAATGGGTCCGCCAGAATTTTGTAGCTTTTCTGGTAAGCTGCAAAGGCTATCCTCAGGCTCTGACGGCCAATGAAGTGTCGTTGCGCCTCAACGGTCTGTCGCGCCGCTGCGACACGGTGGTCTACGACCGTGTGCTGCGGCCACTGGTGGTGGTGGAGTACAAGGTGCCGTCGGTCGATATAACACAGAAGGTATTCGACCAGATAGCACGGTATAATATTGTGATGGGAGCACCATATCTCATTGTCAGCAACGGACTGGTGCACTATTGCTGCCGTTTCGCCGGCGGATCGTACACTTTTCTGCGTCAGATTCCGGCTTACGCCGATATCGCGCCTTAGAGAGTGTTTGAAATTGGCTTATATTAAGATTTATAGGCGGATATAGTCAAATTCAGATACTTTCTTAGAATAGGTAGGCTACACGGACGGCGAGCTGGCGGTTCTGCGCGCTGTAGTTCTCGAGTTTTCGTGTCTTGAGCAGGTAGGTCATGCCCCAGGTGTACTGCACGCTGACCTGCCAGCGCTTGTAGAGTTCGAAGCCGCCGCCGGCTGTGAGGCCCAGGTCGCCGCCTGCATATCTGAACGGATTGGGGACGCCTGCATTGCCCTTGATGCTGTTGTGGGCCACCATGAACGAGAAGTCGGGACCGCCATATACGAAAGGCGCTATATAGTCCTCGAGGCCATTCATGCGCGTCCATTTGAAGCGCAGGTGGAAGGGTATCTGGATCATGTGGAGGGTGACGTCGGTTTTCTTGAAACCGTCCGAGTTCCATATCTTTCGCGAACCGAGATCGACGTTCGCACCTTCCATATTATATAAGAGCCCGAAATCTATGCCGAAGCCTATGCCGGGGAACATGAGTTCGGCCTGCACGCCGGCCTGGGCACCAATTGTCGAACTGATGTCGACGAGGTCCTGCTTGAATTTGAGCGTATTGAAGTTTACACCTGCTACCGGGCCGTAGCGGAACTGGCCGAGCATGGCTGCCGGAACAGCGAGAAAAAATATTGCGACGATGAGTGCTTTGATGCTCTTCATTTCAAGGATTATTGTGAGTATGGGCGCAAAGTTAAGCTAAAAAAACGAATTAGCGACAGCACTTAACGCATTTTATGATATCTCTAATATATTAATGTATCGCCCGAAAACTTAAAAAATCGCGACGTCGAAAAAGTGGATTTTACATGTCGCTGATAATCAATGCGAAGCAAATTATTTGAGAAAAATATCGAATAAAATGCACAAAAAATTTTGCGGGAATGAAAAATGTTGCTTAACTTTGCAACCGCAAACGGGAAAGGACAACGCTCAGCCCCGCTGCAAGAGAAAATTGAAACCGCCTCTTTAGCTCAGTTGGCCAGAGCACGTGATTTGTAATCTCGGGGTCGTTGGTTCGAATCCGACAAGAGGCTCAGAAGAGATTGCTTCCTGCGAGGTTCTCGGAAAGGAGGCCGGCAGCCGCCTTGCGGCAGTCGTTAACAAGGGCGAATACCAGAGTGGCCAAATGGGGCAGACTGTAAATCTGCTGGTTTATACCTTCGGTGGTTCGAATCCATCTTCGCCCACACTCAATATTCTCTTCTGCGGAAGTAGCTCAGTTGATAGAGCATCAGCCTTCCAAGCTGAGGGTCGCGAGTTTGAGCCTCGTCTTCCGCTCTGATATTTATTTGCCTATGTAGCTCAGGGGTAGAGCACTTCCTTGGTAAGGAAGAGGTCGCGGGTTCAAATCCCGCCATCGGCTCTAAAAGTTGAAGCCCCGGTAGTGCTTTCTGCATTATCGCGGCTGATTGTTGAGAAAGTAACAACTAATATAAATATAACAGCAAGTTATGGCTAAAGAGAAATTCGAAAGAACCAAACCGCACGTTAACATCGGCACCATCGGCCACGTTGACCACGGCAAAACTACCCTCACCGCCGCCATCACCACCGTGCTGGCTAAGCAGGGTCTTTCCGAAGTGAAGTCCTTCGACCAGATCGACAACGCACCCGAGGAAAAGGAACGCGGTATTACCATCAACACCGCTCACGTAGAATACGAAACCGCTAACCGCCACTACGCTCACGTTGACTGCCCGGGCCACGCCGACTATGTGAAGAACATGGTAACCGGTGCTGCTCAGATGGACGGTGCCATCATCGTGGTTGCAGGTACCGACGGTCCTATGCCCCAGACTCGCGAGCACATCCTTCTCGCCCGTCAGGTGAACGTTCCCCGTATTGTTGTGTTCCTCAACAAGTGCGACCTTGTTGACGACGAAGAGATTCTCGACCTCGTAGAAATGGAAATGCGCGAGCTTCTCTCGGCCTACGAATATGATGGCGACGAAACTCCTATCATCCGCGGTTCCGCTCTCGGTGCCCTCAATGGCGAACCCCAGTGGGAAGCTAAGGTTATCGAGCTGATGGATGCAGTTGATACATGGATTCCCCTGCCTCCCCGCGACGTCGACAAACCCTTCCTTATGCCTGTCGAAGACGTCTTCTCGATCACCGGTCGTGGTACTGTAGCTACCGGCCGTATCGAAACAGGTGTCGTTAAGGTCGGCGACGAAGTTCAGATCATGGGTCTCGGTGCAAACCTCAAATCCACCGTTACCGGTGTCGAAATGTTCCGCAAGCTCCTCGATCAGGGCGAAGCCGGCGATAACGTTGGTCTGCTCCTCCGTGGTATCGACAAGAAGGAAATCAAGCGTGGTATGGTAATCTGCCACCCGGGTGTTGTTAAGCCCCACAGCAAGTTCAAAGCTTCTGTATATATCCTGAAGAAGGAAGAAGGCGGCCGTCACACTCCGTTCCACAACCACTACCGTCCTCAGTTCTACATCCGCACACTCGACGTTACCGGTGAAATCACCCTTCCCGAAGGCGTAGAAATGGTAATGCCCGGTGACCACGTAGAAATCACTGTCGACCTGATCAACCCCGTAGCATGCGATCAGGGTCTCCGCTTCGCTATCCGCGAAGGTGGCCGCACCGTAGGTTCGGGTCAGATCACCGAAATCCTCGACTAATCTTCGCATCTGCGAACGATATAAATCGAATAGAATAATGCCGGCTTAGGCCGGAGCCACGACCGGCATTATTCTTTAAATATACGGGTTTAGCTCAGTCGGTAGAGCACTGGTCTCCAAAACCAGGTGTCGGGAGTTCGAGTCTCTCAACCCGTGCCAAGAAAAACAAATATGAAACTGAAACTACTGACGAATATTCAGGAGGCTTACGACGAGCTTCGTTACAAGACCTCCTGGCCAAGCAAGAAACAACTGATAAAGTCGGCGATCATCGTGATGATAGCTTCCGTTATTATCGCTCTGATAATTTTCATCATGGATCAGATCGTTGACCGGTTGATGCACCTTATTTACAGCTTGTAGTCTCACCCTGATTAAGTGGTACAGTCAATGGCAGAGAATAAAAAAGGATGGTACGTACTGCGTGCCATCTCCGGCAAGGAGGCACAGGTAAAGGAAATCATCGAAGGCTCGATGAAACGAACCGACCTTGGCAACTATGTCTTTCAGGTCTTGATACCCACCGAAAAGGTAATGTCGCTTCGCAACGGCAAGAAGGTAGTCAAAGAAAAGAACCTCTATTCGGGGTATGTTTTCATCGAAGCCATTCTTACCGGCGAAGTTATCCATGAGCTCACCAACACAACCAACGTCATCGATTTTCTTCGCGGACGTGAAAAGAACTCAAAGCCCGAACGTCTTCGCGAGGTAGAGGTGATGAGAATGCTGGGAGCTGCCGACGAACTTGCCGAACCCGATGGTACGAACGACTATTTGGTAGGCGAGACAGTGAAAGTGAACGACGGCCCGTTCAAAGGCTTCGAGGGGCTTATTGAAGAAGTAAACCGCGAGAAGCGCAAGCTTAAGGTGAGTGTCAAGATTTTCGGTCGCAAGACACCTCTTGAATTGGAAAATTCGCAAGTAGAGCGCGAATAAACGACACTGAGTCGCTTGCATGTTACGGGCAGGCGGCTAATGTTGTGGAAAAGCGCAATGTATTAAATTTTTAATATTAAACCAATGGCTAAAGAAATTGCTGGACAAATCAAACTGCAGATCAAAGGTGGTGCGGCCAATCCTTCGCCTCCTGTAGGCCCCGCTTTGGGTTCGAAGGGCATCAACATCATGGAATTTTGCAAGCAATTCAATGCCCGCACTCAGGACAAAGCCGGTAAGATACTCCCTGTAGTAATCACATACTACACCGACAAGTCTTTCGACTTCGTAGTCAAGACACCTCCTGTGGCTATTCAGCTCAAAGAGGCTTCCAAGGTAAAGAGCGGTTCGAAAGAACCTAACCGCACCAAGGTAGGCGAAGTGACCTGGGAGCAGGTTCGTGCAATTGCAGAAGACAAAATGCCCGACCTTAACTGCTTCACCATAGAATCGGCTATGAGTATGGTTGCCGGTACAGCCAGAAGTATGGGTATCACAGTCAAAGGAGTGTCTCCCTTTGCTAAATAAATAAAACTTCACTTGATATGAGTAAACTGACTAAAAACCAGAAGTTGGCCCTATCCAAGCTTGAAGCCGGGAGGACATATACTTTGGCGGAAGCCACAGAACTTGTGAAGGAAATGACCTTTACAAAGTTCGATGCTTCTCTGGACATCGATGTCCGTCTGGGCGTCGATCCCCGTAAGGCAAACCAGATGGTGCGTGGCGTGGTAACGCTCCCCAACGGAACAGGTAAAACTGTGCGCGTGCTCGTGCTTTGCTCACCCGATGCCGAGGCTGCTGCTAAGGAAGCCGGAGCCGACTATGTTGGCCTCGACGAATACATCGAGAAGATCAAAGGTGGTTGGACCGATGTCGACGTTATCATCACACAGCCCGCTATCATGGGTAAGATCGGCGCTTTGGGCCGTATCCTCGGTCCCCGCGGCCTGATGCCTAACCCCAAGAGCGGCACTGTGACTGTTGACGTGGCCAAGGCTGTAGAAGAGGTTAAGAAAGGTAAAATCGACTTCAAGGTCGACAAGAACGGTATTGTTCACTCGTCGATTGGTAAGGTTTCCTTCACCCCCGCACAGATGGCCGAGAACGCCCGTGAGTTTATCAACACACTGATCAAACTCAAGCCCGCCACTGCCAAAGGCACATACATCAAGAGTATTTATCTTTCGAGCACCATGAGTCCGGGCGTAAAGGTCGACGCACGTTCCATCGAGGCTTAAACCCGCACAAACTACGACAAAATGAAAAAGGAAGATAAAGCAATTATAATCAACCAGATCGCCGAAACCATCAAGTCCTACAGCAGCTTCTACCTTGTAGAGACCGCCGGACTTAATGCAGAGAAGACCTCCGAGTTCCGCCGCGCATGCTTCAATGCCGACATCAAGCTCATGGTGGTTAAGAACACTCTTCTCCACAAAGCTCTCGAAAGTCTCGACGGCGATTACAGCGAGCTCTATCCCGCACTGAAGGAATCGACCTCGCTCATGTGCACTAATGTTGGCAACGCTCCTGCGAAACTCCTCAAGGACTTCGTAAAGAAAGGCGACACACTGCCTCTGCTCAAAGGTGCTTATGTTGAAGAAACCGTTTACCTCGGTGCCGATCAGATCGACGCTCTCGCTTCCATCAAGAGCAAGAACGAACTCATCGCCGATGTTGTGGCTCTTCTCCAGTCGCCCATGCAGAACGTTATGTCGGCCCTCAATGCAGGTTCAAAGCTCCACAGCATCCTCGAAGGTGTGGCTGAGAGCAAAAACTAATCAACAAAAAAACAAACAATACAAAAAACAATACAACAATGGCAGATCTCAAAGCTTTTGCTGAACAACTTGTCAACCTCACCGTAAAAGAAGTTAGCGAACTTCAGACCATCCTCAAAGAAGAATACGGTATCGAACCCGCCGCTGCAGCTGTAGCTGTTGCAGCAGGCCCCGCAGCTGGTGCAGCTGCCGCTGAAGAGAAGACCTCTTTCGATGTAATCCTCAAGGCCGCAGGTGGCGAAAAGCTCAAAGTGGTTAAACTCGTGAAGGAACTCACCGGTCTTGGCCTCAAGGAAGCTAAGGAACTTGTTGACGGCGCTCCCTCTACCGTTAAGGAAGGCCTCGCCAAGGCTGACGCTGAAGCACTCGCTGCTCAGCTCAAGGAAGTCGGCGCTGAAGTCGAACTCAAATAATATACCTGTATATCAGGTAAATAGGTTAAGAATCCCCTTCGCGGGAGATTCTTAACCTTTTGTGTCATAACAATCCATACTACGGCGGTGATCCACAGAGGGCTTATTTTTTACTCACATAAAACACCAGGCACCGCCACGCTTTTGAAAGCTCAGTTCTCTGTCGCTTCCCGTATATGAGGCCGGAACCGCGACATAAGGTGACACAATAAAATCCTCATGAAACCCACCTTTACATTTGATAGATGTCAGTTTCGATAGATAAACCCCGTATTAACTTTGCTTCGGTAAAGAATCCCCTTCCTTATCCTGACTTTCTGGAGGTGCAGCTCAAGTCGTTCCGCGACTTTTTCCAGCTCGACACTCCCCCGGAAAAGCGTACAAACGAGGGGCTTTACAAAGTGTTTGCGGAAAACTTCCCCATTTCCGACACCCGCAATAATTTCACTCTCGAGTTCCTCGACTACTACATCGACCCGCCACGCTACAGCATCGAGGAGTGCCTTGAACGCGGCTATTCCTACAGCGTGCCTCTCAAGGCCAAGCTTAAACTGAGCTGTACCGACCCCGACCACGAGGACTTTGCTACCGAAATCCAGGACGTCTACCTCGGCCCTATCCCCTACATGACCGAAAGCGGTACTTTCGTCATCAACGGTGCCGAGCGCGTTGTCGTATCCCAGCTACACCGTTCGCCCGGTGTGTTCTTCGGACAGAGCACCCACGCCAACGGTACCAAACTCTACTCCGCACGTATCATTCCATTCCGTGGTTCATGGATCGAATTTGCAACCGACATCAACAATGTGATGTACGCATATATCGATCGCAAGAAAAAACTTCCCGTAACCACCCTTTTACGCGCCATCGGTCTCGAAAGCGATAAAGATATCATCGAGATATTCGGACTCGCCGAAGAAATCAAGGTCAACAAGACAAACCTCAAGAAGGCTGTGGGCCGCAAGCTCGCCGCACGTGTGCTCAAGACATGGGTAGAAGACTTTGCCGACGAAGATACCGGCGAAGTTGTGACCATCGAGCGTAACGAGGTTATTATCGACCGCGAGACCGAACTCACCGAGGACGACATCGACGCCATCCTCCAGAGCGGCGTGCAGACCATTCTGCTTCACAAAGAAGTTGCCAACAGCAGCGACTACTCCATAATTTTCAACACTCTCCAGAAAGACCAGTCGAACTCCGAGAAGGAAGCTATACAGTACATCTACCGGCAGCTGCGCAACGCCGAGCCACCGGACGATGCATCGGCTCGCGAGGTAATCACCAACCTCTTCTTCTCCGAGAAGCGATATGACCTCGGCGACGTAGGCCGCTACCGTATCAACCGCAAGCTGGGCCTCACCACCTCTATGGACGTGAAAGTGCTCACCAAGGAAGATATCATCGCCATCATACGCTACCTCATCGAGCTCATCAACACACGTGCCGACGTCGACGATATCGACCACCTGTCGAACCGCCGCGTGCGCACCGTGGGCGAGCAGCTCTACAACCAGTTCGGCGTCGGCCTCGCACGCATGAGCCGCACCATCCGCGAGCGCATGAACGTACGCGACAACGAAGTGTTCACTCCCACCGACCTTATCAACGCCAAGACGATTTCGTCGGTTATCAATACATTCTTCGGCACCAACGCTCTGAGCCAGTTCATGGACCAGACCAACCCCCTTGCCGAAATCACACACAAGCGCCGTCTGTCGGCCCTCGGCCCCGGCGGTCTGTCGCGCGAGCGCGCCGGCTTCGAGGTGCGCGACGTACACTACACCCACTACGGCCGTCTGTGCCCGATCGAGACCCCTGAAGGCCCGAACATCGGTCTTATCAGTTCGCTGTGCGTGTATGCCAAGATCAACGACCTCGGTTTCATCGAGACTCCCTACCGCAAGGTCGAGGACTCGAAGGTGAACCTCAACAACGACGATGTCGTATACCTCACCGCCGAGCTCGAAGAAGGCAAGATGATAGCCCAGGGCAACGCGCCCCTCAACCCCGACGGTACTTTCATCCGCAAGACCGTCAAGGCCCGTCGCGACGCCGACTTCCCCGTGGTACCGCCGAGCCAGATCGAGCTCATGGACGTATCACCCACACAGATCGCATCGATCGCCGCTTCGCTCATCCCCTTCCTCGAACACGACGACGCCAACCGCGCGCTCATGGGTTCGAACATGATGCGCCAGGCAGTGCCTCTGATGCGTTCCGAGGCTCCTATCGTCGGTACAGGTATCGAGGCTCAGCTTATCCGCGACAGCCGCACGCAGATCACCGCCGAAGGCGACGGTGTGATAGAATTTGTCGACGCCACCGTTATCCGCATTCGCTACGACCGTACCGAAGAGGACGAATTCGTGGCCTTCGAGGATGCCGTCAAGGAATATAAGATACCCAAGTTCCGCAAGACCAACCAGAGCACCACTATCGACCTCCGGCCTATCTGCAACAAGGGACAGCGCGTCAAGGCCGGCGATATCCTCACCGAAGGCTACGCCACCGAAAACGGCGAGCTCGCCCTGGGCCGCAACCTCAAGGTAGCGTTCATGCCCTGGAAGGGTTACAACTATGAGGACGCCATCGTGCTCAACGAGCGTGTTGTGCGCGACGATATCCTCACCTCTGTCCATGTCGACGAGTACTCTCTCGAAGTACGCGAGACCAAGCGAGGCATGGAAGAGCTCACCAGCGATATCCCCAACGTTAGCGAGGACGCCACCAAGGACCTCGACGAGCGCGGTATCATCCGTGTGGGCGCACACGTGGTGCCCGGCGACATAATGATCGGTAAGATCACCCCGAAGGGCGAATCCGATCCCACCCCCGAGGAGAAACTGCTCCGTGCCATCTTCGGCGACAAGGCCGGCGACGTCAAGGACGCCTCCCTCAAGGCATCTCCCTCGCTCAAGGGCGTGGTTATCGGCACCAACCTCTTCTCGCGTGCCGCCAAGAAGAAAAAGAATAAGAGCGTCAACGCTATCCTGCCCAAGCTCGACGAAGAGTACGAGGCCCGCAAGGAAGAACTTCTCGACCGTCTGGTGAAGAAGCTTCTCGTGCTCACCGACGGCAAGACGTCGCAGGGCGTCTTCGACTTCCTCGGCAGCGAAATCGTGCCCAAGGGAGCCAAGTTCACCGGTGGTGCCCTCCGCACCATCGACTACGATACCCTCAGCCTCAGCAACTGGACCGACGACGAGCATAAGAACACTCTTATCCGCCGCACCGTGGTCAACTATCTGCAGAAGGCCAAGGAAATCGACACCGAGCTGCGCCGCAAGAAGTTCGACATCTCCATCGGCGACGAGCTGCCCTCGGGCATCATGCAGATCGCCAAAGTATACATCGCCAAGAAGCGTAAGATCAGCGTGGGCGACAAGATGGCCGGCCGTCACGGCAACAAGGGTATCGTGTCGCGTATCGTGCGTCAGGAAGACATGCCCTTCCTTGCCGACGGTACTCCCGTCGATATCGTCCTCAACCCTCTGGGTGTGCCTTCGCGTATGAACCTCGGTCAGGTGTTCGAAACCGTGCTCGGATGGGCAGGCCGCGAACTCGGCGAGAAATTCGCCACTCCTATCTTCGACGGCGCAAGCCTCGACGACCTCAACGCATGGACCGACAAGGCCGGTCTGCCCCGCTACGGCAAGACCTACCTCTACGACGGCGGTACCGGCGAGCGCTTCGACCAGCCCGCTACCGTAGGTGTGATCTACATGCTTAAGCTCGGCCACATGGTCGAAGACAAGATGCATGCCCGCTCCATCGGCCCGTACTCGCTCATCACCCAGCAGCCTCTGGGCGGTAAGGCACAGTTCGGTGGCCAGCGCTTCGGTGAAATGGAAGTTTGGGCGCTCGAAGCTTTCGGCGCCGCTCACATCCTCCAGGAAATCCTCACCATCAAGAGCGACGATGTCAACGGACGCAGCAAGGCCTACGAAGCCATCGTCAAAGGCGACCCCATGCCCACCCCCGGTATCCCCGAATCGCTCAACGTGCTTCTGCACGAGCTTCGCGGTCTCGGCCTGAGCATCAACCTCGAAAACTAAGGACCGGCGCCCGTCCGGCGGCCTCACCGGCGGCCGGACGGAGCACCGCCTCCATAGCGCGAAACATCTCTCCTCCGTATTACTTTTAAAAAAGACACCACCATCATATATGGCTTTTAGAAAAGAAAATAAACCCAAAAACGTCTTCTCCAAGATTTCCATCGGTCTCGCTTCGCCCCAGGAAATCCTCGAGAGGTCGAGCGGCGAGGTTCTCAAGCCCGAGACCATCAACTATCGCACATATAAGCCCGAACGCGACGGTCTTTTCTGCGAGCGCATTTTCGGTCCTGTCAAGGACTACGAATGCCACTGCGGCAAGTACAAGCGCATCCGCTACAAAGGCATCACCTGCGACCGCTGCTCGGTGGAAGTCACCGAAAAGAAAGTGCGCCGCGAGCGCATGGGTCACATCCGTCTGGTTGTGCCCGTGGCTCATATCTGGTATTTCCGTTCGCTCCCCAACAAGATCGGCTACCTCCTGGGCCTTCCCTCCAAGAAGCTCGATGCCGTAATCTACTACGAGCGTTATATCGTTATCAATCCCGGTGCGGCTGAAGATGTCGAAAAACTCCAGCTCCTCACCGAAGAAGAATACTTCGACGTACTCGACCGTCTTCCCAAAGAGAACCAGCTTCTCGAAGACGGACATCCCGATAAATTCGTGGCCAAGATGGGTGCCGAGGCTATCTACGAACTCCTCTGCGAGCTCGACCTCGATTCCCTCTCCTATCAGCTGCGCCACCAGGCCAATCAGGAAGGCTCGCAGCAGCGCAAGACCGAGGCTCTGAAGCGCCTCCAGGTAGTGGAATCGTTCCGTGCCTCGCGCCACCGCAACCGTCCTGAGTGGATGATCCTCCAGGCAGTGCCTGTGACCCCTCCCGAGCTCCGTCCTCTGGTGCCCCTGGATGGCGGCCGTTTCGCCACCTCCGACCTCAACGACCTCTACCGCCGCGTTATCATCCGCAACAACCGCCTCAAGCGCCTCATGGAAATCAAGGCTCCAGAGGTGATTCTGCGAAACGAGAAGCGCATGCTCCAGGAGGCCGTCGACAGCCTGCTCGACAACTCGCGCAAGTCCAGCGCCGTCAAGAGCGATGCCAACCGTCCTCTCAAGTCGCTGTCCGACTCGCTCAAGGGCAAGCAGGGCCGCTTCCGTCAGAACCTTCTCGGTAAGCGTGTCGACTACTCGGCCCGTTCGGTAATCGTGGTAGGTCCCGAGCTGCAGATGCACGAATGCGGTCTGCCCAAGAACATGGCCGCCGAGCTCTACAAGCCCTTCATCATCCGCAAGCTCATCGAGCGCGGTATCGTCAAGACCGTCAAGAGCGCCAAGAAGATCGTCGACCGCAAGGAACCCGTCGTATGGGATATCCTCGAATACGTGATGAAAGGCCACCCCGTGCTGCTCAACCGTGCCCCGACACTTCACCGTCTCGGTATCCAGGCATTCCAGCCCAAGCTTATCGAAGGCAAGGCTATCCAGCTCCACCCGCTCGCATGTACGGCATTCAACGCCGACTTCGACGGCGACCAGATGGCCGTTCACCTTCCCCTGGGCAACGAGGCCGTGCTCGAGGCTCAGATGCTGATGCTCGGCTCGCACAATATCCTCAACCCTGCAAACGGCGCACCTATCACCGTGCCTTCGCAGGACATGGTACTCGGTCTGTACTACATCACCAAGCTTCGCCGCGGCGACAAGGGCGAGGGCCACACTTTCTACGGTCCCGAAGAAGCCACTATCGCCTATAACGAAGGCCGCGTGACACTCCACGCTCCCATCAACGTGATGGTCGACGACATCGACGAGAACGGCAACCCCATCCGTCACCTTGTCAAAGATACATCCGTAGGCCGTGTGATGGTCAACGAGTTCGTACCCAAGGAAATCGGATATATCAACAAGATACTTTCGAAGAAGTCGCTCCGCGACGTTATCGCATCCGTTATCAAGCGCTGCGGTATTCCCCGTTCGGCCAAGTTCCTCGACGACGTCAAGAACCTCGGCTACCGCATGGCATTCCAGGGCGGTCTGTCGTTCAACCTCGGCGACGTGCTCATCCCCGAAGAGAAAGAGCAGATCGTGGCCGAAGGCTACAAGCAGGTCGACGAAGTGATGGAGAACTATCAGATGGGCTTCATCTCCGATAAGGAACGCTATCAGCAGATCATCGATATCTGGACACAGGTCAACGCCCGCCTCACTAACATCCTCATGAAGCAGATGGCCGAGGCCAACCAGGGCTTCAACGCCATCTACATGATGCTCGACTCGGGCGCCCGTGGTTCGAAAGACCAGATCCGTCAGCTCGCCGGCATGCGCGGTCTTATGGCCAAACCTCAGAAAGCCGGTGCCGAAGGCGGTCAGATCATCGAGAACCCGATTCTTGCCAACTTCAAGGAAGGCCTCTCGGTGCTCGAATACTTCATCTCTACCCACGGTGCCCGCAAAGGTCTTGCCGATACCGCCCTCAAGACTGCCGACGCCGGTTATCTTACCCGCCGTCTGGTCGACGTGGCCCACGACGTTATCATCAACGAGGAAGACTGCGGCACACTCCGCGGACTCGTTTGCACCGCCATCAAGAACAACGATGAAGTCGTTGCTTCGCTCGGCGAGCGCATCCTCGGCCGTGTGTCCGTGCACGACATCATCGATCCCCAGACCGGCGAGCTCATCGTGGCCGCAGGCGAGGAAATCAAGGATGCCGCTGCCGACCGCATCGACGCATCGCCCATCGAAAGCGTCGAAATCCGCTCCGTCCTCACCTGCGAGAGCAAGCGCGGCGTCTGCGCCAAGTGCTACGGCCGCGACCTCTCCAAGAGCCGCATGGTGCAGAAAGGCGAGGCTGTCGGCGTAATCGCAGCCCAGTCGATCGGCGAGCCGGGTACACAGCTTACCCTCCGTACATTCCACGTCGGTGGTGTGGCTACCAACATATCGGCCGTGTCGAAACTTACCTCCAAGTACAACGGTAAGCTCGAAATCGAGGAACTCCGCACCGTCGATACCGAGGAAGAAGGCGTTAAGGTAGTGGTAGGCCGTCTGGCCGAAATGCGTATCATCGACGACAACACAGGCATGGCCCTGATGTCGGCAAGCATACCCTACGGTTCGAAACTTTTCTTCAACAATGGCGACGAAGTGAAGAACGGCGACGTTATCTGCGAATGGGACCCCTTCAACGCCGTTATCGTTGCAGAGACTGCCGGTAAGATTCACTATGTGGACCTTATCGAAAACGTTACCTATCGCGTTGATTCCGACGGCTCGCATCAGGCCGAAGACCGCGTGATCATCGAAAGCCGCGACCGCCAGCATGTGCCCTCCGTCGAAATCCTCGGCGCAGCCGGCGAGACCCTCGCCACCTACTCGCTGCCCGTGGGCGCTCACCTCATCCACAAGGAAGGCGAGGAGATCAAACCCGGCGAGACATTCGCCAAGATCACCCGTGCCACCGGCGGCGCCGGCGACATCACCGGTGGTCTCCCCCGTGTCACCGAGCTCTTCGAGGCCCGCAATCCGTCCAACCCCGCCATCGTGTCGGAAGTCGACGGTCAGGTCAAGTTCGGCAAAGTGAAGCGCGGCAATCGCGAGATCACCGTCGTGCCCAAGTTCGGCGAGCCCAAGAAATATCTCGTGCCCCTGTCCAAGCAGATCCTCGTGCAGGAAAACGACTTCGTTCGTGCCGGCACACCTCTGTCCGACGGTGCCATCACTCCTGTCGACATCCTCAACATCATGGGCCCGACAGCAGTGCAGGAATACATCGTCAACGAGGTTCAGGACGTATACCGCATGCAGGGCGTTAAGATCAACGACAAGCACTTCGAAGTAATCGTGCGTCAGATGATGCGCAAGGTCAAGATCCTCGACGCAGGCGACACCAACTTCCTCGAAGAGCAGATCGTGGACAAGCGCGACTTCATGGACGAAAACGACCGTATCTGGGGCAAGAAAGTGGTCGAGGACGCCGGCGACAGCGAAACCCTGCAGCAGGGCCAGATCATCACCGCACGCCGCCTCCGCGACGAGAACTCGCTGCTCAAACAGCGCGACCTCCGTCAGGTCGTTGTCCGCGACGCCCAGCCCGCTACCTCCGAGCAGATACTTCAGGGTATCACCCGCAGCGCCCTTCAGACTTCAAGCTTCATCTCGGCCGCTTCCTTCCAGGAAACGACCAAGGTGCTCAACGAAGCCGCCATCCAGGGCAAGAGCGACGCCCTCGAGGGCATGAAGGAGAATGTGATCTGCGGTCACCTCATCCCTGCCGGTACCGGTCTGCGCGAATACGAGAGCATCGTTGTCGGCAGCACTGAAGATGATGACGAAATTCTCCACGAATACGTAGGCGACGCACCCGTGATGGACGTCGAAGTAGTAAACGACTGATTCTAATCTAATCCTACATACACCAGGCGCCGGACGGTACCCACCCCGCCCGGCGCTTTTTTTGCGTGCGGGCTTTGACGAAAAGGAAAAACACTTAACTTTGCAGAAGAAAAATACAAATTACGGAAGGAATCAGGGAACAGGGGTGTGACTCCCCGACAGACCCGCTGCTGTAATTTCCGCGGCCGTAAGGCCGGTCCGAAGTCATACACGTCACTGAAGCGATTCGGGAAGGCGATTTCGGGCGTTGCGGAATAAGTCAGAATACCTGGCCTGCCGTGTACATACTGTCTGAATCTACGAGGAATTAGGTCAGGGCATTTTGCAGGCGCCGCAGGGCGTCTGTGCGGATATTTGAGGGCTATCAGCCTGATATTGCCGGCGTTCTGACCATATATTCATCGCCGGACCAATATCATATAACCCAAATATCTGTAATGAAAAAACTGATTCTGTTAATTGTTTTGGCTCTGTCAATGTCGTTTGAGGATGCCTGCGCAGCATATGGCGTAGCCAGAAGTGTCGATTTCGACAAAATCCGCGTATGGGGTGGCGAAGGCTCCTCCCGGGCCGCTTTTGTAGTGCAGTGGAACAGTACCACATTCGGCCCCGAGAATCTTGTGTTCGGTGTGAGATGGGATGGGCGCCGGAACATCCGCGAGGCTCTTGCCGATATCTCGGCTGAATATGCAAGAATAGATTTCGATATCCGACAGGACGAGCTGCTTGGGGGCGACAGACTGGTAACAGTATCTTTTGATGTCGACGGCAACGGTGTGTTCGATGCCAAGGACCAGTCCGCATCCGAAAACAATGCCAGCCTTTGGAAACTGTATGAATGTACAGGAGGTGAGGCTCTGTCGCGTACCTTGAACCCGGATGTAACTATTTCCGACGGCAGCGTATACTGTCTCTCCTATCAGAGCGAGGAGAACACCTTTTTGCCTCTCGAGTGGTGCTTCTACTGCCCCGAGAACAAAGACGAGAACGCACTCTATCTGCCCGAGGAAATCGAAACGACGCATTGCGGCGAAATGTATCTTGTCATTCCTTTCATAGCGAACCGCAGCGCTGCCGACGTGAAATTATCGAATATGAATGTCGCAACCTCGCTCGGTACAAAGACGATGTGCACCATCCTGCAGAAGTATGCCGATAAAAGCCTCGTAAGGCAGATGAAGCCCAAGAACGGCCCGTGGGAATCGACAGTGGAAATATCTGCCGATTTCATAAGCGGTGCGGAAACTGCTGTGGTGAAATCGAACACATGCCTTCTGAAAAGGAATCCGGCGATATATATAGAATCGATCCGTTTCGAGCCATCCGAAATAGAGATGTCTCCCGACAGCAGGATGGCTCTTCCACTGCATATCGAGCCTGCCTGCCCGAGCATGAAAGGAATGTCGTATACGTCGAAACAACATTTCGCATGGGTCGACAACGGTGTAATCCGCTCCTCGGCTTCCGAGGGCCGCGACACCATAATTGCCGTCTATCGCGAGAACAAAGAGATTACCGACACTCTTGTCGTAAACGTCAGGCTTAAAAACAAAGCTGTGGATTTCACACTTGGCGTGGATGAAATCGTGATACCGTACAAGGAGGTATTCGGCGTGCGCCCGGTCTTCTCTCCGGCCGATGTCGATATCAGGAAAGTAAAGGTGGAGGTCGAGGACCCGTCGGTGGTGTCTGAATTCGGCGGGAATGTATACGAATACCCCTTGCTGGTGGCTCACCGGACCGGACGCACCAAGGTGACAGTTACCACTACCGACGGCTCCGAAATATCGCACACCTACGATGTGGTCGTGAAGGAACCCGAGTGCGCTATTACCGATTTCACCGACGGCACCATAATGCTCAACGAGGAGTGGTTCGGCCACACCAATGGATCGCTCAACTACATAGGTCCCGACTATGAAATGGTCTATCGTCCGTACGAAGCGGTAAACGACGGCAATAATTTCGGATGCACATCGCAGTTTGCCATAAATTTTGCCGGTAAACTTTTCGTAAGTTCCAAACAGGCAGCCGACGGCGGCGATCCAAATCCCGGCGGCGGACGTCTTGTGGTGGCCGATGCCCGTACTCTCAAAACCATCTGCTCTTTCGACGATATAAACGGCGGTGACGGCCGCGATATGGTGGGTGTCTCGCCCGATAAAATCTATATTGGAACAAACAAAGGTCTGCAGGCTTTAGATTTAAACTCTATGACCATAGGCCCGAAAATACTGGAAGTGCAGAATGCTGACGAAGAATTCGGCCCTATGGTGTACATAGGCGGCCGGGTGTTCGCCATGCAGCTTAAAGTAGGACTGCATGTGCTGGATGCGGCTACCGACAGGCTTATTACGACAATAGAACAAGACGATATCTCCAGTGTCGTGCTTTCCTCTGGAGGCAAAGTGTGGATGGCCGCAGCGAAAAAGCTCGTATGCATAAACCCGGCTACACTCGAAGTCGAGCGCGAACTCAAGGTGTCGGGTATCAGCGGAGGCACTATGAGACCGTCGTCTATGTTCGCGCAGCCCGATGCCGATATCCTCTGGTGGAAGATCGGATCGACTTATTACCGGTGGAGTACCGACAGCGATATTTCAGACGCAGAATCGTTCAATTTCCTTCAGGGACAGCAGGACGCCCAGTCGTTATATGGCGCTGTGAGATACGATGCCCGCAGCGGCGAGCTGATAGTGCCGGCACTTCGGGGCTTCGGGTACGGAGCTTTGGAAAACTGGATACATTACTACGATGCCGACAGCCGGACGATAGTTCGCACGCTGCGTCCGCGAAATTATTTCTGGTTCCAGAGTATGCCCGTATTCCCCGACAAGTATGAGCCGGAGATATTGCTCGGAGACATCGAACTGTCTCTTTCCGACAACTTCGAGATTACTTCCGGCCGCCTTGTCGCCGATCGCGATGCGAACCAGAACAAGGCTGCGATTGAAGTGTCGTTGATAAAGACGCCCGATGCTTCGGTGGCCGATGCTTCTATATGCGACGGGCACCTGACCGTGACACCGCTTGCCCAGGGGCATACCGAGCTTGCCTTACGTGCCGTTTCCAACGGCCGCGTGGCCGAAAAGACCGTGGCTATAGATGTCAGAGGTACCAGCGGCATCGGGGAAGTCGGGCACGAAGCAGTTGTCGTTACCGGCAGCAGAGGCTTCATCGGATTTCGTGGTCTGGACAAGGATGACAGAGTCGAGGTATTCGATTATGCCGGCATCTGTATCCGTTCGTTTAGCGCCGAAATGCCGGATTACTCGCTCGCCGTAGCTCCTGGGTTCTATATAGTACGTATAGGCGCTATCCGCACAGTACGTGTGTATGTAAGATAACCGTCGGTCCGGATTATAGAACGCACCTCCTTAACACAGGAAAGTTCGGAAAAATGCGAAAAATCGCACAAATCCGAACTTTCCTGTGTGTGTTTTTGGTCCTTTTGATCGCCATAAATTCTCAGATAATTGTTATATTTGCACAGGAAAGTTCGGAAAAATGTAGATTTGAACACAAAATCGAACTTTGCAGTGCGATTATGGAAATTAAGAGAGAAATAATAGAACGTTTCAAAAAGTGGAAAGATAGCCCGACACGAAAACCCATCCTTCTTAAAGGCGCCCGTCAGATAGGCAAAACCTGGGCCATGGAGACGTTCGGACATGAATGTTTCGAGTATTGTGTAAAATTCGATTTCGACCGCCAGCCTGAATTGAAATCCGTTTTTCAAAATACTAAAGAGCCTGCAAGAATAATCAAAGAACTGACGCTGTACTGTGAGCAGCCGATATTGCCGGGCCGTACACTTATAATATTCGACGAAATACAAGAGTGCGAGGAGGCTCTTAATTCGTTGAAGTATTTCTGTGATGATGCTCCCGGGTATCATATCATAGCCGCCGGATCGCTGCTCGGAGTGGCTGTGAAAAAAAAGAAAATGACAGTGCCGGTCGGGAAGGTGAACGTCATGAAAATGTTTCCTGTGACTTTCAAGGAATTTCTCTATTCCAGCGACAGGCCGACATATGATTATATAGAGAGATTAGATAAAATAGAACGTCTCCCCGAAATCATACTTAATAAGCTCTTGCTGGAGTATCGTCGTTATCAGGTGTGCGGAGGGATGCCCGAAGCGGTTGTTGCTCTTCTGGATAACCGTGGTTTAGCCGAAGTTGAAAATAATCTTCAGGATATTCTGGATCTTTATGAACTTGATTTTGCGAAATATGCCGATGCCAGAGAAATTCCACGTATTCAGGCAATATGGCATTCTCTGCCATCTCAACATTCCAAGGAGAACCGTAAGTTTGTTTATAGAGTATTACGTTCGGGCGCCCGGGCCAAGGACTATGAAGATGCTCTGATGTGGCTTGAACAGGCCGGAATGATTTATAGGATCTATGATATAAGTAAACCGGGGATGCCTTTGTCGGCATATCGGGAGCCGGATGCTTTTAAGGTCTATGCTTGCGATTGCGGACTCTTGCGTCGTCTTGCCAGTCTTCCGCCGTCGGTGATACTGGATACAAAGGCTGCAAACTATACGGAATTTAAAGGAGCTTTGGCCGAAAACACAGTGTTGGAATCATTCATGCCATTGCTCGCACAGGATCTTCCGTCGTATTGGACGTCGGCTGCTTCGGCCGAAGTAGAGTTCGTGATGCAATGGGATACAGATATTATTCCGATCGAAGTCAAGGCTGAGGGAAATATAAGCGGAAATAGTTTGGCTCAGTATAATAAGAAATATGATCCTAAATATCGCGTACGATTTTCTGCCCTTAATTTACAGTACAATGGCGGCCTTCTAAGCAGTCCGTCTCCGCTTGCGGCCTGGTTCGACAAGCTGTATACGATGCTTGGCTCTGCGATTCCTTTGGTTAAGTAGTGTAGGTGTTGTTCCACCTTATTATACATAGGAAAGTTCGGAAAAATGCGAAAAATCGCACAAATCCGAACTTTCCTGTGTAAAATGCGGTATTCGGAGGAGGCCTGAACCGGCTGTTTTATGGCTTTTGGAGGCGTGCGCGAGGATTTATTTTGGAAAAGTGGCTGTAAAGTTGGAATATAGGGCATATTTAACTATCTTTGACGCAAAATCGGAAGAAAAGCTTCCAGATGGCTTTTTCGCCGACTTACAAAAGGTGATATTGACATTTTATCTTCGCAGTGCGATTCTGAAGATATAAATGGGCGGAGTTGTACTGCAGATAGAACAGATATACTTTCCTCGCGCCTTTTCATTGTCCACGTTTCCGAGCGGAGGATATCGGAACCTAAACCAATCTCCTTATGAAAAAAATCTTTGCATTAGTACTGGTGTTGCTGTTGGCCGTTAGTGTGTGTGCCGACGCTCAGAGTCGCCGTCGCCGCAAGGCCCGTAAGCCTGTTATCCCTACTGTAGAGCAGGTGATGTCGCGGGCCGATTCGCTTGCCTCAGTCGTTTCTCTCGATTCGATGGTGTTCGCACCGCAGCCGGCATCGGAAGCCGCCGCGTATATCAGGTCGCTGCCGGCAGGTTTCGACCGCGACTCCCTTTCCGGTGCTTATATCGATCGTATGGCAGCACTCACAGAGGCTGAGAATGTCGATTCGCTTCTGTCGGTATGCAATACCGTGATCGTGCTTGCCGATTCTGCTGCACTTCCCACTGCTTACGAGGCTTTGGCTCATGTTTTTGCCTATACGGCCGATACCGAGTCTCTCAAAGATGTTCTTGCGGAGTTCGACGCTCTTTCCCATTCTTTTCCCGACAACCCGTATGCCGAAGTTATCGCTAAAATGACCGAAGACTACGACGATGTTATCAATCCTGTGCCGTATATTGATAAAATCAGAGGGTACTGGGCTACCTACGACTTCAAGAGTACCGGCGAGGTCGACTATCTTCCGTGGAATATTCTCCGCATAAACTCGCTCGAAAACTACGGTGTGTATGCCGAGAAGATAGGCAATCTCACACCGCGGAACAGTGGTGACCTTTACGGACTGTTCACCACTCAGTATCTCGGAGGTACCGACGGACATCTGGAGATGTCGTTCGGCAGCGAAAAACTCAAGGTCGGCGATTCGAGTTTTGCCGAGAGCGGTTTTCAGTCTACGCGCCAGTTCCGGGCGAATATGCATGCAAGTATCGCATCGTCTAAATCGAGTACCGGCAACAAACTGGCGGCTACAGCTGCCACCGAGCTTACCGCCGGTCTTCTCGACGCCCTTATCTCGCTGACGGCCAATATATCGAAACATGTAGCGGCCCTCAATCTGACTCTCGACCAGACAGCACCCGACCTCATGACGGCCAACGCACAGTTCTTCGATTATTGGCTGGATGTCAACAATAGCGGCTATACGCCCCGGCCGAATGTCGACAGACGCATCAGCTATGTTCGCTGGGAGGCCAAAGACGGTATTTCGTTTGTCGATGCCAAGGGTCATATCTACGGTTTCGGCGACAAGGAGGCACGCGACCGCATCGAGGCCATAAACCGCCAGTATTCCTGCTATAACCCCAAATATCTGTGGTCGGTCATAGGCAGCGAGGTCGCCTCTATCGGCATGCTCACAGGCGGTATAATAATGATAGCCGGGTGCAATGAAAAAGATGCCAATGGTAATGATATCTATGAGTCGGACGGCTCAAGAAAGGTGAACAACGGCAAACTGATAGGAGGCGTCATTCTCGCCCTTATCGGATCTGAAGCCGCATGGATTGCTCCGTGGCTTATATCCACACACCGTATCGGCAAGCGAAATAAGGCATACAGCGAGTTCAACCGCGAGAATATGACAAGGCTGCAGCGCAAGGCAACGCTGTCGGTATCGCCCGTTGTCGATACAGATGCCCGCGGCGATATTGCATTCGGTGTTGGCGGCCGCTTTACTTTCTGACGCATATGAAAGCACTATTTACCGCGGCAGTGTTGTCGGCACTGGCACTGCCTGCTATCGGCCAGGTGAGCGAGGCCGAGTGGAATTACTATAGCCATCCGCGTGCCGTAGACGAGAATGTGAGCCGCGAAATCGAGCGCATAAACCGCGAATGCGAAGAAAACATACGGCGTATCCGCGAATGGCAGCCCGACCTCAGGCAGCCCCGACAGCAGAGTAATGCTTCGACGGCACCGGCAAAGCCGCGCGGAGGCATACAGTTCTCCTGCGATTCGCCACAGCCGGCACCACGGCGGAGTTCGACCCAGACGACAGCCCGTAAGCATCATAACGACGCCCAGCACCGCGCATGGCTCGATGAGCGGCGGGCGCAGCGCGAGCGCGACGAGCAGCATCGCCGCGAGGTGGAATACCGCCGTCGTGAAGCCGATCGGATACGCCGGCAGCAGATCTACGATGCAGCATATGCCGTTGCCGATGCTGTGGCCGCACAGCGTGCCGCCCGCCTCACAGCCGAAGCCCGGTGGCGTACGGGCGAGGGTGCCGAGATTCTCGACCGCACTCACACTGCCGAACGGCTGATGACAGCCGACACCCGCAAGAATTTCGGTTCAGGCGCCGTTGCAGGGCGTCACCGCCTCGGAAGTCTGTCTACGGCAAAAAAAGGCTTTCTCGATTCCCGCTCGATTCCCTGGGGAACAATGGGCCAGGATGCAAAGCCATGGTCGGAGTGGGAAAAAGACTGCCGCGAGGCCTATGCAGTGGCTCTTAGGCCGCAGCCGCCGCTTCAGCCCGTGAAGATGAAGTGGTCCAATGCATGGGAAGAAATGTCGCATAATATACCGCCCGACCGTATGAATATGCTCAAGGCTGTGGTATATTTTGCCAACGATGGTGTAATCCCACAGATGTACTACGATACCGACTCTAAGAAATACCTTATGGTCACAGATGACGAACACAAAGTTTTCGCCATCTCTCCCGACGGGTCGGAGGTCGATATGCTTACTCTCACCGAAAAAGACGATTCTTTTTCCGACCTCGTGAAAAATATAAAGAATTTATCGGTCGAAGCGTCGGCTACTATGGCCGGATTCAATAAAGGAGGCACACTGAAGCCTTTTGGTGGCGATGATAATGCTAAAAGGGAAATTTCCGACGGAAGCGCAAGCATGAAATTGAACGATAAGGAAATATCGGCGTCGTACAAGGGCGAAGGCGCTAAAGTAAGTGCGGGAGTCAGTGTCGATGGACTCAGCCTGTCTGCATCCGAAAAAATGAATATTGCCAAATATTCTCCCGATAAGGAGATGAAGGACGAAAAAGATGCAAAGGACACTGATTTCGGGGTTTCGCTGAGTGTGGATCTCGACTTTTTTAAATCGAGCGCCAAAGTGGAGCGTAAAAGTTACAGTCTCAGCGATCTTGGCATTGCCACCGGTCACGACTGGAGTGCGATGGGCGGTTTCGAGGCCAATGCTTCTGTTAGTGGCTCGGCCAGTGTGTCGGGCAATAAAGGAGGGGACGCCAAAATGTCGATAAAATTTGCCGAAGGCGGTGTCGGAGGTACTCTCGTTCACAAAATACCTTTTTATAAAGGCTATGTGGTGCACGAGGCCGGTATCAGCGGTTCGCTCGGCACTGAGATATCCTGGAAATCCAGGACCGGCAAAGCGAAAGACGGCGCGGCTGTCGATGTGACTGCCACGCAAAGTGTGGGAGCACTTCCGCTCTCGGTAGGCGCCAGCGTCAAGGCGTTCCGTTTTATTTCGCAGGAAGATATAGACAAGGCATTCGCACAGGCTCTGGAAAAATGAAAAAACTGCTGACAATAATACTTCTCACTGTCTCCGTGGCAGCCATTCGCGCCGAAAAAATGGAGATAGAAGAGTTGCTTACGGCCGAGGACATACGCCTCGACTCAGTGCCTCTGGGCATCATTCCGGGCTCGGGGTTGTGTGCTGTTTTCGGCAACAGCATACTCACTGTCGATCCTACTGTCGAAAGCCGCCGGGTGGATGTCGCCGTAGGCGATACCACGGTCATAGACCGCTTTGTGTCGTGCGGGTCGTTTCTGGCCATGAAAATACACAATTCGCTCGTCTGGACATCGGCGACACGAGGCTTTGCAGGCATTACATTCGAGGATTCCGACTTCGGCATATGCACGGCTTCCGATTCGACGGTGTATGTGATGCGCAATTCCGGAGCTATGGAGCTGGGACTTACCGACGGGCGCCCCAAAGCGTCCTATACCTTCGACGAGAGACCGGTGACATTGCAGAAGCTTCGCGACGGTATAGTGACGGTTACCCACCGACGTGTATTGTCGTTCTACAACGGCGAATGGACGCTTATACACCAACATCCGTGCGACATCCGCTGTGCCGCTATCACTCCGCATGGTATCTTTCTCGGTACAGATGACGGCCTGTGGCGCTGCGGGCCTGCCGGCAGTGTCGAGCTGCTGGCAAACGGCAGCATATCCTCCCTTTTCTACGACAGAACAGTTCTGTACATTCTCGACGGCACTGCGGGCCTCTACCGACTGTCGTGGCTCTGAGCGCGCAATGGTATATACGAAAAAACGCCCGGTGAATGCCGGGCGTTTCGTTTATAGGAGGGTAGGGAATTATTCGAATTCGATGAGGACGGCGTCGGTGCCTACAACGTCATCGGGACGGACGAAGATGCGCTTCACAACCTGGTCTTTTTCGGCTGTTACATCGTTTTCCATCTTCATTGCCTCGTAAACGAGGAGTACCTGGCCTTTCTTGACGGCGTCGCCGGGAGCTACGTCGACCGATATGATACGGCCGCCCATCGGTGCCTTCAGTGTGGGGCCGGTGATGGGTGCTTCTTCCACCTTCACTTCTTCCTTCACTTCTGCAACGGGAGCTTCTGCGGCCTGCTTGGCGTTGAACTCATCGGTGCGGAGTTTGCGCAGGAAGCCGTTGGCCACGTTGGGCAGCAGTTCGAGCAGCAGTTCTTCCTCGCGGTTGGCAGCCAGGGGCACGTTGCCGTATTCGGGCAGTGTGGGATTGGCGGGTTTCTTGTAGGAGTTTACGTCGTAGGGCTTTTCGACGGGGCTGCCGGTGATCTTTTCGCGGAAAGCGGGATCGACGGGTACCGGAGTGTGGCCGTATTCGCCTTTGACGAGCGATATGAACTGGTTCGAGGGGTTCGAATAGTCGGGATTACCTTTCTTGCGGTCGAGAGCCACGCTCACAGCCTGCGAGCCTACGATCTGGCTGGTGGGAGTAACCAGGGGCACAAGGCCGGCGTCGCGGCGCACCATGGGGATGAGCTTCATGGCGTCTTCGAGGAGGTCGTCGGCGCCGAGTGCCTTGAGCTGTGCAACCATGTTGGAGTACATGCCGCCGGGAACTTCGGCGTTTTTGACGATTTCGTCGGGCTTGGGGAAGCCGAAGTATGCCTCGATGGCGTGGCAGGCGTCGAGGAGCTCCTCTTCGTTGAGGGCCTTGGCGGCTGCGATGGCGCGGTCGAACTGGGCGTCGATTTCGGCGGGAAGGGTGTCGTGGAGCGGATCGAAGTCGCGCTGCATGTGGTCTTTATGGAGGTCGAAGGCGGCCAGCGACTGACGGGCGGCAAGAAGGTTCTTGCGGATTTCGCCCACAGCTTCCATATTGGCTTCAACCTCGACGCCGAGCTTCTTGGCGAAGATGTAGATGAGCTCGATGGCGGGAGCTGCCGAGCCACCGCCGAACCACCATATGTTGGTGTCGAGGATGTCGACGCCGTTGATGATGGCCATTACGCTCGATGCCAGGCCGTAGCCGGGAGTACAGTGGGTGTGGAAGTCGACGGGAACCTTGAGGGCTGCCTTGAGCTTGGAGATGATCGAGGCGGCACGAAGAGGATTGACCAGACCGGCCATATCCTTGAGGGTGATTATCTTGGCGCCGAGGCGTTCCATCTCGACGGCTTTGCCGACAAAGTATTCGTCGGTGAATATCTTTTCGGGTTCAGCGGCCTTCTTGCCGAAGAGGCGGCCGAAGAAACCGGGCTTGGGACCTTCCTCGGTCTTGGGATCGACGGTGTAGCATACGGCGCCGTCGGCGATACCGCCGAGTTCGTTGATGAGGCGGATGGATTCGCGTACGTTGTCGATGTCGTTGAGGGCATCGAATATACGCATCACATTCAGACCGTTGGCGATAGCTTCCTTATAGAAACCTTCGAGCACATAGTCGGGGTAGGGCACATAGCCGAAGAGGTTTCTGCCACGCGAGAGAGCCGAAAGCAGCGATTTTCCCTTCATGGCCTTCGAGATGATGCGCAGACGATCCCAGGGCGATTCGCCGAGATAGCGCATTACGGAGTCGGGAACTGCGCCGCCCCATACTTCCATGATGTAGAAACCGGCGTTCTCGTAGTAGGGAAGCAGCTTGTCGATTTCAGCCTGGCTCAGACGTGTTGCGAAGAGCGATTGCTGTCCGTCGCGAAGTGTCAGGTCGCGGATTTTCAGTTTGCGTTGTGCCATATTGTCTTAATTGTTTAATATGTTGGCTATTTACGATCAATATATGTTGATAGTTGCCTTTAGGATAAATGTGTATGCAAATATAGGGTCATTTTCCGAATTAAGGAAATAATTCCGCATTTATTTGATAAGAAAAATTAACATGGCTTTATTGGATTCCTGAGTGTATTCACGCCTTATTCGGTTTCTTTATCAGTTGCCAATGTGTATATCAATGAGTTGGAGAGAGTACGATGCAGTCGAGACCGAAGAGATAGCCGGTCGATTTCGGGTTGCGGCCCGTGATTTCGGCGCGTATGGTCATATGGCCGTCTGTGATGCGTATGTTGTTGATGGTTACGGCTTCGGCCGGAACAACCGTGCTGTCATAGCCGTCGAAAACGGGACCGGATATGCCGTTGGCTGTCAGGCGCAGACGACCGTAGTCCGAAGCCTTGGTCAGATAGATGGCTGCGGAGTAAGTGCCGGGGGCGATGCCGGTAAGTCTGTACTCCACATAGTCGCCCGGTTGTCCGTTTTTCCCGAGAGCATGAGCGGCTCCGCTCCATAGGCCGTCGGGGAAGTCGAGCATGTTCTGCGTGCTCATGTCGAGACGGCCGGATTTGCTCGCGATGGGCAGATTTTCGAATTCTGTCGCGTCGGCAATTTTGTATCGGGCCGGGTCGGCAGGGCGTGGCCGAAGAGGTCGCACAGCTTCGTCGGATCCCGATGTCATAACGGCGGTTGCATCCGCGTCGCCGTACCAGAAAACTGTCGTCGCATAGTCTACTGAGCCTTCCGTCCAGCCCATCATCTCCATATCGAACTTCAGGCTTCGTGTGAATGGTATGGCATCGAGGTTGCGGGTTCTGAAAAATGTGTTGTAGCCCTGCGAGGTGTGCATGTCGGCTCTCGGGGCGCCTCCGAAAGGTGTGTGAAAAACGTAGACAGGAGCCCACGAACTGTTGTAGTAGTCTTCCACTCCGGTTCCGAAGTGAGAGGGAAATTGTTCGCCGTCGATATATATCTTTTCATCACCTTCGCCGTACCACAGGCGCGAGTGGTTGAAGAGCGAAAGGACATCGCCGCGATACACTCCCCGGCCGTTAAGTGTGGTGAAGTTCCAGTCGTACTGACCGTTGTCCCATTTATTGAATGGCAGATCGCTTTCGTGTTTCCATGAAGTGTGGAAATACATACTGCTGTTGTCCCAGTCGTAATCGGTGGTCTGAGCCTCCAGTGAGACGTGGCATTCGCTGTCCGAGAGATTACATATACTTATGACTGCGTTTTCCCGATATGGCATGGGCCATCGGCTTACGACACGACCCTTTCCGTCGGCCGACAGATACCAGCTTTCTACAGCCGGTGCACCCATGCCGCCCGAAAAATCGGAAAGCGGTGCGAAGACTGTCTGAGCGCCGTCGAAACAGGCACTGTAGACCAGACTGCGCATTGTCTGTTCGTAGTCGGTCGAATCGCAGTCTACCCGGAATTCTACGCGAGTAACCTGGCGAGTGCCTTCGGGAAGGCTGAGTGTCAGCGTATCGCCTGACTGCATGTTTTTCTCCACACTTGTCGATTTACCTTTCGCCACAGCCTCGTCGGGGTTGAGCAACAGGTGCTTGGCTCGGGAGAGAGCATTGCTGTATTTGCGCAGGTTTTCCGCCGAGAATGTCTCCACGTCGGCATCGTCGGCATAGCGGCGGAAATTGAACTGGTAGTAGTGCGGCACATTATTCATATCGGCCGGTTCTTCGAGTGTCACGCGGCATGCCGAGGCATATGGAATAGGCAGAAACGACGTGCTGCCGCCTTTTACACCTTTTTCGTAACTGGTGTGGGGCAGTATGAGCCCGTTTTCCGATTCGGAATGTCCGAACTGCATGAGGTCGTAGGCCGGAATGGTCCATGCGGCGGTGTCGCATCCGTCGAAATAGAAGCGCATTGTGCCTTCGGGATTTTGCGTTGTGAGCCATATTCGGGTGATGGCACCTGGAGCACTCTCCTCGAAGAGTACTTTTTCGATGCGTCCGTCGATGGTGTCGGTGCGTATGAATCCGAAACCATCGTCGTTGGCGAACCAGCCGGGTTCGCCGGGAGATACCGAGCGCCGGTCGTGACTGCTTGTCTGGAGGCAGATGTATTGTGGCGATGGCCAGCGCGAAACGCTCTCGAACGAGGTCATTTCCTCGAGCAGTGTCTCCATCGTTATTTTTCTGCTTCCTTTTTCGCTGCAGGCGAACAGGCATATCGCAAGGCCCGTGCAGCAGAATATTTTTTCGAGTCTGGTTTTATACAACATCTTTCGGTCGATTGGTTTTACAATACAAAGAAAATATTTATATGGCTGATATCCAAATTTCAGAAATTCAAAAGGTATGGAATTATTGGTGAATTGACGGAAAATGCTTAACTTTGCCGTGCCTTTCTCGCCCGAATGGTGGAATGGTAGACACGAGGGACTTAAAATCCCTTGGCCATTAGGCTGTGTGGGTTCGAGTCCCACTTCGGGTACTGTATTTAAATTATGAATTATGGATTTTGAATTATATGTTCTTGATTCATAATTCTTTTTTTTATTGGTTATTATGGTAGAAAAGACAGCAGACGGCGTGCGCCACGTCGATTTTACCCCGTGCGGGGTATGCTCCAAGCGTATTAACTTCGATATCGATGCCGAAGGTCGGCTTCGCAACATATGTTTCACCGGCGGTTGTCCGGGTAATACCCATGGTGTGGCCGTTCTCTGCGAAGGCGCCGACGCCACCGATACCGTAGCACGTCTGCGCGGCATCGACTGCCGTGGCCGCGGCACCTCCTGCCCCGACCAGCTGGCCATCGCCATCGCCGAAGCGCTTGCGTAGGAGATTAGGAGGTTATGAGGGAAGGAATTTAAGAGGGAAGGAGGTTAGGAGGATAGGAAATCAAGAGGGTAAGATATTAAGAGGATAGGAAATTAAGAAATAAGGGGCATGAGAGGAGTGGGGATTGTAAAATTACAGTTTAGGGAGTTTTTAAGAGATTAAGAAGTTTGTAAACTTTTTTAGTCCCCTCCCACCTAATCTCCTAACTTCTTAATCTTCCAACCTCTTATTCTCCTAATCTCTTACTCTCCTAATAACCTTTTCTCTTGATTTCCTTCCCTCCTAATCTCCTAACCTCCTGGCCTCCTAATTTCCTAAAAGGGCTTGCGGTATTTGTCGTCGGCGTCGCGGGTTTCCTCGAGGATGCTGAGGTAGGAGGCATAGCGGCTTTGGGCTATGTGCTGTTGTTCGAGGGCTTCGAGGACGGCACAACCGGGTTCGTGAGTGTGGGTGCAGTTGCCGAAGCGGCATCCTTTGGATATGCTGAATATTTCGGGAAAATAATGACCAACCTCTTCAGGCTCGAACTCCACTGTGCCGAAGCCGCGTACACCGGGAGTGTCGATGATCTCGCCGCCGCCCGGGAGGTCGAACATCTCGGAGAATGTGGTGGTGTGCATGCCTGTGTCGTGGGCGGCCGATATGGCGCCGGTGCGCAGGCCGAGGCCCGGTATGAGTGCGTTGATGAGCGTGGTCTTGCCCACGCCCGAGTTGCCCGACAGCAGGCAGGTCTTGCCCGCAAGGAGTTCGCGGAGGCTGTCCATGCCCTCGCCTGTGGCGGCCGATACGCCGGTAGCCTGATAGCCGATGGAGCGGTAGAGACCCAGCACGGCGTCGAGCAGTTCGCGGTCCTCGGGGTCGGCGAGCAGGTCGATCTTGTTTATCACCAGTGCTGCCGGCACATTGTAGGCCTCGGCAGATGCCAGAAAGCGGTCGATGAATGTCAGCGGCGTGGCCGGATGAACCAAAGTGGCCACAAGCACGGCGCAGTCCACATTGGCGGCAATGATGTGCGCCGCTTTCGAAAGATTGGTGGAGCGGCGTATGATATAGTTGCGTCGCGGAAGTACGGCCGTGATAAAGGCCACGCCGTCGGGGCCCGGATCGCCGGTGTCGACACGGTCGCCCACGGCCACCGGATTGGTGGTGCGCAGACCTTTGATTCTGAAATTGCCCTTTACTTTACAGGGCAGTTCGGCGCCTGAGTCCAGGCGCACTATATATTGCGAGCCGGTGTTCCGGATTACTGTTCCTTCCATAGTTTTGCAAAAGTAGTGAAAGTGGCGCGAAAAAACCTACTGTGCGCACTTAAAAAAAGTATGTGTTCCTGATTCCTTTTCTCAAAGCCACCGAATAATTATGATTATCTTTGCGACTGAAAAACAGGATTCCCGATATGGCAACACACGAAGAAGAAAATCTTGGCCCGATGAAGCTGATATTCAACTACAACAATGTTTTTTACAGCTTCTTCTATGATGACATCAGCGGTTGTATACATCGTTCACGCGAGTATGCGCTCAACTATGTGTATTCCGGCGAAATGATTCTCGACAACGGTACCGAACAGATCCATGTCCGCAAAGGTGAGTGTGTGTTTATACCCCGCGACCATCGTATAACAATGTATAAGAGAACATTTGAGGGCGAGAGATATTGTGGTATTTTTCTTATGTTTACACGCAGTTTCCTCAGGGAAATGTATGGCAAACTGTCACTCAATAAAATCAACGCAAAAGCGGATAAACTTCCCGCCGGAGTTATCAAATTGCCGCGAACTGTAGAATTTGCCAGCCTTTTCGCCTCCATGACTCCATATTTCGACCCCGAAGTTAAGCCAAAGGATGATTTCATGGCACTTAAATTGCAGGAAGGTCTGATGGCTCTTTTAGCGATCGACGAGAGATTCGTGCCGACGATGTTCGATTTCAATGAGCCGTGGAAGATAGACATTCTTGGATTTATGGAGGAAAACTTCATGTGCGACCTGAGCATAGAAGAGATAGCCCACTACACAGGTCGCAGTCTTGCCACATTCAAGCGTGATTTCAAGAAAGTCAGCGATCTTACACCCGAAAAATGGCTAATCAAGAAAAGACTTGAAAAGGCATACGAACTGATGAAATCCGGGAAAAAGAAAGTGGTTGAAGTCTATGCCGAAGTTGGCTTTCGTAATCCATCGCATTTCTCGACTGCGTTCAAAAAGGAATTCGGCATAGCCCCCACAGCACTCGCGGACTGAGCTTTTCGGAAACGATGATTGAGCTCCACAGCAATATTGCCGTGGAGCTTTTTTTATACTTTTGTACCGTAAACAACCTCTAATATGAAACGATTACTGTCGACAGGTCTGTTGTGTCTTATATTATGCTCTGCAGATCTTCATGCCTTCAGTCCGAATGAAAATATAAACGAGATGGAAAAACTGACTTTGACAAAAGAATGGGACAAGACTTTTCCCCTGAGCGATAAAGTAGAACATAGTAAAGTAACATTTATCAATCGTTACGGCATAACATTAGCTGCCGACATGTATAAGCCTAAAGGGGCTGCCGGCAAGCTTCCGGCAATCGCCGTCTGCGGTCCTTTCGGAGCCGTAAAGGAACAGGCTGCAGGTCTGTATGCACAGGAAATGGCTGAACGCGGTTTCCTGACTATAGCATTCGATCCGTCGTTCACCGGAGAGAGTGGCGGCACTCCACGCTACATGACCTCTCCCGACATCAACACCGAGGATTTCAGTGCTGCTGTCGACTATCTTGTCACAAATCCTGATGTCGACTCCGAACGGGTTGGAATCATCGGTATCTGCGGATGGGGTGGTATCGCTGTCAATGCCGCGGCAGCCGATCCGCGCATCAAGGCGACTCTCGCATCGACTATGTACGATATGAGCAGGGTCAACGCCAATGGCTACTTTGATGCCGATGATAGTGCCCATGCGCGCAAAGCCCTTCGCGAGAGACTGGCCGAACAGCGCACAGAGGACTATATCAACGGTGTGCCCGCGCTCGGCGGTGGTGTGCCCGATGTGTTGCCCGGCGATGCCCCCCGCTTCCTCAGAGATTACTACGACTATTACAAGACAAAACGCGGCTATCATCCACGGTCGCTCAATTCCAACGGCGGCCGTAATGCCACCTCACCTATACCTTGGATTAATTTTCCTCTGATGAGCCGTGCAGGCGAAATCGATAATGCCGTGATGATACTTCACGGCGAGAAAGCCCATTCGTTCTATTTCGGAAGCGATGCATACAAAAAACTTACTGTCACCCCGGGGATGGAAAACAACAAACTATTCATGGTCGTTCCAGGTGCAAGCCATACCGATCTTTACGACCGTAAAGACATTATACCTTTCGCTTCGATTGAGAAATTCTTCAGAGAATATCTGTAACTCTGTTGTCAAAACCAGGACTGTCAGCGGCCCGCTTCTGTCGGAATAATCCTGACCGCGATTTCTCAGCGGAAATTTTTTAGCGACAAAAAATACACAAAAGACCGTGATTATTTGGTGTTTTGGAAAAAAAGTCGTTACTTTGCACTCTGTTTTGTGGCCCATCCTTAAAAGGTGTCCGGAAAAGATGCAGCCGGGCGCCGATATGAGAATGTGATGACGGCTGCAACCACTTGACGCATATAAAGATAAAAAAGAACGATAAACCATTAACAGCCATGTCAAAGATTTGTCAGATCACCGGCAAAAAAGCGATTGTGGGTAATAACGTTTCGCATTCGAAGCGCCGCACCAAACGCAAATTTAATGTGAATCTCTTCACCAAGAAGTTCTACTGGGTAGAACGCGACACATGGATCAGCCTTACCATCTCGGCTGCCGGACTTCGTACCATCAACAAGCTCGGCCTCAACGAAGCCATGAACCAGGCTTACCAGAACGGTTACCTCAAAGAGAACGACATCTATTACCTCTAACCTCAAATATTGACACAAAATGGCAAAGAAAGCTAAAGGCAATCGCGTACAGGTGATTCTCGAATGCACCGAGCACAAGGCAAGCGGCATGCCCGGTACCTCGCGCTACATCACTACCAAAAACCGCAAAAACACCACCGAGAGACTCGAGCTTAAGAAATACAACCCCATTCTTAAGCGTATGACCATCCACAAAGAAATCAAATAAGAATCTAAGATATGGCAAAGAAAACCGTTGCATCGCTTCAGAAAGGCGAAGGCCGTACCTACAGCAAGGTCATCAAGATGGTGAAGTCGCCCAAAACCGGCGCTTACATCTTCAAGGAAGAAATGGTTCCCAACGACGCCGTCAAGGAAGCCCTCAAATAATCTTCATTACCCCACATACTAAGCGGAGTCTCACCACACGGTGCTGACTCCGCTTCGCGTTTAGAGCCTGTTTCAAACAATTTTTCTAATTTTGACGGCAAATAGGAATCCATAGATGAAGATTTAGTCCGATGTTCTCAATACCGAATTTCAAAAGATTCATTATTGCTATATTTGTGATATGGTGTGCCTGCACGTTGTATTCTGCAAATGCCGACGGCGGCAAGAATCCGGAACGTGCAGAAGCCGATTCTTTCCTCGCCAATATGCCCGATAAACTGCAGGATAGTCAGGCGGAAGCGATAAGCAAGGCGATATCGGGCGAAAGCGGCTTGCTTTATAATGTACGAAATGCACGAAATCATGCGGCTGAATTGCCCGATGGTGTATCGCGGACTGAAATAAACAAAAGCTTGGTCCTTTTCCGTAGTAATCGTTTTGATAATGATACTATACCATTGCTTGTTTATTTCCACGGCGGCGGTTGGGTGATCGGAAGTATAAACAGCTGTTCACGATATTGCGGAACAATGGCCGATAAAGGAATTGCCGTGCTTGCCGTGGATTATAGGCTCGCCCCCGAGCATCCTTTCCCCGAAGGTCTGAACGATTGCATAGATGCGATAAATTTTGCTCTCGACAATATGGCGGAGTGGAAATGCAGAGGTATATCCGTAGGAGGGGACAGCTCCGGAGGAAATCTTGCCATAGCCACGGCCATGAGTTTCCCCGAGGGCACTTTCGATAGTCTGATTTTATTCTATCCCGTCACAAAAGCTTATGCAGACGGCTCTGATTCCTGGAAAGAGTTTGGAAAAGGCTTCGGGCTTGACAGCGAACTAATGAACACTTTCAACAATGCCTATACCTCAGATTCACACAATCCATTGGTCTCGCCGGCAGAGGCGTCGGACACAGTGCTGTCCCGACTGCCGCCTACTTTGCTTGTGGCGGCAGAACGCGACATTCTCCGTTGTCAGGGTGCCGACTTTGCCGACAGGCTGGCTCGCCTTGGAGTGGAATCGAAATACGTTCTGATTCCCGGTTCGGTTCACCTTTTTATCACTGTTGCCGGACAGCCAACGGCATTTCGCCGGTCTGTCTGCGAATCCTCAGGGTTCATCTCCCGTCATTCAGAGCAGCCTCTTGAATAAAAGGTATTCCACAAGTCGGTCAGGAGTGTGTTGTGGACGCGATTGCGTGGAAGACCAGCGAGGGTTCGAAGCCGCGGGCTATGGCGAAGCGGGCTATGGAGGTGCGGGCGGCGCGGTCGGGCGGTGCAGGGTAGGAGCGCGCCTTTTTGGCTATGATGGAGCGGAGGGCTGCCGTGTACTCGCGCTCGCCGATCTGGGCGGTGGCTTCGGCTATGATATCGGAGGGGATGCGCTTGCGGCGAAGCTCGATTTCTATTTTGCGGCGTCCCCACAGCTGATTGCGGAATTTCTGCCGCGCGAACGCCATGGCATAGCGGCGGTCGTCGCCCAGCCGCTGTGCATGCAGGGTGCTGAGAACATTGGCGATGTCGGCGGCGTCGAGGCCCTTGGTGCGGAGCTTGGCGGCTATTTCGGCGGTGCAGTATTCGGCCTTGTTGCAGAGCGCCGCAGCGTAGGTGTAGGCTTGTTCGGGCGTCATGGGCGTGTGGCTATGGCGTAGCGTATGTTGCCGCGGAAGTCGCGGAGAATTTCGATGTCGGCATAGCCCTCGGCGGCGAGCAATTGCTGCATCTGCGGGCCGAAATTCTGATTTATCTCGAAGAAAAGACCGCCGCCGGGTACAAGGGCCTTCAGGGCATAGGCGGCGATGGCGCGGTAGAAGCGCAGAGGGTCGCTGTCGGGCACGAAGAGGGCCGTAGCAGGCTCGTAGTCGAGCACCCGGGCGTCCATGTCGGCACGCTCGCTGTCGGCTACATAGGGCGGGTTGCTCACTATTATATCGTAGCACGGTACAGCCGGCGGCTCGGCCGACAGAATGTCCTCCTGCCCGAAATTGATCCGTACTCTGAGATTGGCGGCGTTTCCGCGTGCCACCTCGAGGGCGGCGTCGGAAATATCCACTGCATCGACGCGGGCGAAAGGCAGTGCCCGGGCCAGCGATATGGCTATGCAGCCCGAACCGGTGCCTATGTCGAGCACCCGCAGATCGGTGCGGCCGGCATAGCGGTCGGTAATCATGTCGACAAGTCCGGCCGTCTCGGGGCGCGGTATGAGCACGGCGGGAGTCACCGTGTAGCTGTTGCCCATGAAGAGGGCGCGCCCCACGGCGTACTGCACCGGCTCGCCGCCGGCGATTTTCGCCGCTACGGCATCGAGTTTAGCCTGCATGAATGGCGATAGCTCGCGGTCGCCGTCGGCGAAGAGGGTAGTGCGGCTGTAGCCGCCCACGTCCTCCATCACTATGGCGGCGGCGCTGTCGGCCTCGCCCTGCGGGAGCGTCGCCGCCAGCGTCTGGCGCAGTTGCCGGTAGTATTGGGCGAGAGTGGTCATTGACGGTCGTCGTTTATCGACTCGTAGCCGAAAGCCTCGTCGTCCGATATGGTATCGTCGTCTTCGTCGGCCATGTCGTAGTCGGCGTCGTCCCAGTCGATGTCCTCGCCCCAGGCGTCGGGCGATATGCTGCGCAGATCTTCGGCTTCCTGCTCCTCTTCTTCGGCAGTGGGCTTATATTCGAATATGAATTCGTCTTCCTCGCGCACGCGGTGATGGCCGTCGAGCGGACGGTGGATTATGTCGGCGGTGTCGATGCGGTTGTTTTCGTCGGTTATGGCACGCCACAGCATGTCCTTAAGTTCGGTTATTCCCTGGCCGGTTACAGCCGATATGAATACCGACGGCACTCCCTCGGGGAGCGTCTTTGCTATCTCTTCGCGCAGTTCGTCGTCGAGAAGGTCGCTTTTCGATATGGCCAGAACCCGCTGCTTGTCCATGAGCTGCGGATTGAACTGCTCGAGCTCGCGCAGAAGGATGTTGTATTCCGCGGCTATATCGTCGGCGTCGGCCGGAACCATGAACAGAAGCACGGCATTGCGCTCTATGTGGCGCAGGAAGCGCAGGCCGAGGCCCTTGCCCTCGCTGGCGCCCTCGATGATACCGGGAATGTCGGCCATTACGAACGAACGGTTGTCGCGGTACGACACTATGCCGAGCTGCGGCTCCATGGTGGTGAAGGGATAGTTGGCGATTTTGGGCTCGGCGGCCGATACTGCCGACAGCAGGGTCGATTTACCGGCGTTGGGGAAGCCTACAAGACCGACGTCGGCAAGCATCTTGAGTTCGAGAATCACGGAGCGCTCTATGGCCGGTTCGCCGGGCTGCGCATAGCGCGGCGTGCGGTTGGTGGCGCTCTTGAAGTGCCAGTTGCCCAGGCCGCCGCGGCCCCCGCGAAGCAGTTTCACTTCCTGACCGTCGTCGGTGACCTCGCAGAGGAACTCACCGGTCTCGGCGTCGAACACGACCGTTCCGCAGGGTACTTCGACCACCACATCCTCGCCGTCCTTGCCGAAGCTTCGGCCTCCCGAGCCGCTCTCGCCGTTGCCTGCAAAGATGTGGCGCCGGAATTTCAGCGGCAGCAGGGTCCACATGTTGCGGTTGCCCTTGAGTATTATATGGCCTCCGCGGCCGCCGTCGCCGCCGTCGGGGCCTCCTTTGGGCACATATTTGGCCCGGTAGAAATGACGCGAGCCGGCGCCGCCCTTGCCCGAGCGGCAGAGTATCTTTACGTAGTCTATGAAATTGGAATCAGCCATAGGTAGTGTTGTTTAAGAGGAGAACGATTTATGGTGTTTCATCAGTTCGGCGGCCTGGCGGAAGTCTACGGGCGAGCCGACATCTATCCAGGTGCCCTTGATGGGGAAATAGCTTGTACGTGCGCCCTGGCGTATGGCGCTGTCGATGAGGTCGGTGGCGTCGCACTTCTCGCCCTTGCGCAGCTGTCGCAGCAGCCGGTTGGAGAATATGTAGATGCCCGCGTTGGCGTAGTAGGAGTACGACGGCTTTTCCTCTATGCCCTTGAAGAGCACGGGATCGGCGGGGTCGAGGGTGAGTACGGCGAAGGGTACCGACACCTGATAGGGCACTACGGCCACCGTTATGTCGGCATGGTTGTCGCGGTGATGCAGATACATGTCCTCGAACGATATGGTGGTCAGCAGGTCGGAGTTCATCACCAGAGTGTCGCCGTCGCTCTCGGCCACGCCGGTAAGCGCTACCGACCCGATGGTGCCGCAGGGAGTATCCTCGCACACGCACTTCACGCGGACGCCGGCTACCGGCTCGGCAAAGTGCTCCTCGATCTGCTCGGCGAGATAGCGGGTGGTCACATATATGTCGTCGATGCCGCATGCGGCCAGGGCCTCGATATTGTAGTCGATTATGGCCTTGCCTTCGATTTGCAGCAGTGGCTTGGGGGTCTTTTCGGTCATGGGCCGCAGGCGTTCGCCCTTGCCGCCGGCCATGAGCACGGCTTTCAGCGGCAGACGTGTGCGTCGGCTCGACAGATCGAGGATGTCGGCCAGACGTCCCCCGGCGTCGAGCACGGGAATCATGGTGATACCGGCTGTGCGGAAGTCGCGCAGCACGGCCGGGTCGATATTGTCGGCGCGCACGCTGCGGAAAGTGCGCATGGCAGCATCGCTGACATGGGCATCGGTACCCGCCCCGGCTATGAGGGCGCGGCGTATGTCGCCGTCGGTGAGCGTGCCAGTCACCGCGCCCGAATCATCGAGCACGAAAAGCGTCATAGAGCCTCCCGGCAGCGCGTTGAGGGCGCACAGCGCGTCGAGGATGCTTGCATGGGCCGATATCGTATGTTTTTTCATCATCATTCTATCGATTATTGAAACGCTCCGCGTGCCATTATGGTTTCGGCGATGAGCCAGTCGAGTTCGTTGTCGAGGTCTGTGCTGCGCTCCGCCGGCATCACCGATGGCACACGCCTCGGGAAGGCTCCCATCGGCATCGTGCGTATGGATTCGGGGCGGATGGCATAGACGGCGCCGTTGTAGACCCACGCCGGCGGGCAGTCCTGACGGCGCGTGTAGCTGCCGTCGCCCTTGCTGATGTGCAGGGTACCGTCGGCGGCGGTTTCGAACACGGTGTAGTAGGGGTTGTCGTGCGCCGGGGCCACTGTCACGGCCATGTCGTCGTCGGGGCCGAGAGCATCGATGCATGCCAGTATGTCGGCGGAGGTGCGGAATGGCGATGTGGGCTGCAGGAGCACCACGCAGTCGTAGGCGATGCCGCGGGCGTCGGCCCAGTCCATGGCGTCGAGAATCACCTCGCGGCTGCCCGCGGTGTCGGTGGCCAGTTCGGCCGGCCGCATGTAGGGCACATCGAGGCCGAGCGCACGGGCTGTGTCGGCGATTTCGGCATCGTCGGTCGAAAGCAGCACTGTGCCGCCGGTGCTTTTGCGTGCTTCGAGCGCCGCATCGATAGTGTAGGCTATGAGCGGGCGCCCGCAAAGCGGTTTTATGTTTTTGCGCGGTATTCCTTTGCTGCCGCCGCGTGCGGGTATGATGTAGAGAGGTGTCATCAGTCGAAATTGACGTTGTGGAATTTTTTCGGAGCCCGGGGCAGTGTGCGCATGAACGCCGTCACTGCCTGCCGCATCGCCTCGAGGGTGTCGGGGCGGTAGTAGGGGTTTTCGGCCTTGGCGGCAAGAGCCTGCACGGGTGCCGACAGCGCATGCGCTATGGCCTGCCGGATATCGCTGGCGCTGTTGCCGCAGTGTATTACCGATGGAGCGGCCGTGCGTCCGCGCTGACGTATGCCGATATCGACGGTGGGTATGCCTGACGATGGAACCTCGACGATACCGCTCGACGAATTGCCTATGACCACGCTCGCCACGCGGAGCATCGACTGGTAGCGGAGCATGCCCAGCGAGGGGACAAGCCGCACGGTGTCGGGGTGCGCTGCGGCGAAGGCTTCGAGCAGCGGTATGGTGGACGTGCCGCCGGCATCGTTGTTGGGGTATGTTATCACGCATTTCAGCGCGGGGAACGACTCTATGGCTTCGAGCATGGCGCCGACCTGGTCGGCCGGGCTTGCCGAGCTGTCGTTGGTGGCCGGATGATATGTCACCACGGCTACGGTGCCGTCGAGCTTCATGCCCAGGAAATCCTCGAGTTCGCTCTGCGGCAGAGGGGCTATGTTGAGGGCGTTCCATACGCCTATGGCGCCGGTGTTGACGACAGTGTCGGGCTGCTCGCCCATCTGGATCACCCGCCGGCGGTATTCTTCGGTCTCGGTGAGGTGCAGCGACGCGAGCTTGGTTATGGCGTGGCGTATGCAGTCGTCGACGGCGCCTTCGCTCACGGCCCCTCCGGCGATGTGTATGATGGGGATGCGCATGATCGCCGCCGCCGAGGCTACCGCAAGCATTTCGTAGCGGTCGCCAAGCAGAAGCACGGCGTCGGGCTTTATGGCCGAGAAAGCGTCGGCCATGCCTGCCATGCACACAGCCGAGGCACGCACCCGCGAGGCCTCGTCATCGCCGTCGACATCCATCGGCACGCGCGCCGTCACCTCGAAACCGGCTCCGGTTATCTCGTCGACAGTCATGCCGAAGCGCTCCATCAGGTGCATGTTGGAGGCCACGATGGCTATGTCGACACCCTCGGTGCCACGCAGCGCCTTGGCCAGAGGCATTAGCAGCCCCCAGTCGGCGCGGGTAGTGGTGACGATGCAGATCTTCATACTTGCAAAATTAACAAAAATTTCCTTTTCCCCGCCCAATGCCGCAAGGAAAAGGAAATCCACTCAGTTCATCTACAGTCTCAGCGGCGGATGGCGGCGCCGACGAGGGAGTCGGCACAGCCGTAGTAGAGGTACCAGGCGCCTTTGTAGTAGGCGAGGCCTTCGATGAATACTGTTCCGGCGGGGTACTGGCCGCTCTTTTCAAAGTCGCTTTCGGGCACGAAGAACGGCTTGTCGAGGCGTGTGATGAGCCGCGCGGGGTCGTTGCTGTCGAAGAGTGCCTGTCCGCCGCAGTATGTTCCGGCGGTATAGTCGGGGTCGCGACGTTCGTCGGTGGCGTTTTTGCCGTTGTAGAGCAGCAGTATGCCGCAGTCGGTCATGACGGCGGGAGGACCGCACTCGGTGAGGGCGCTGTCGAATTTGCCGTCGCGGGGCACCATCACTTTCAGGAGTTCGCCGTTTTCGTCGAGCATGGGAGTCCAGTTGACAAGGTCGGTCGAGGTGGCCACATTGACGGCTTCCTCGCCCCAGTACATCATGTAGACGCTGTCGAAGCGGGCTATTACCTGACGGTCGCCGTCGAGGCGTGTGATGATCGAGGCCGATTTCGACGCCATGTCGGCGAAGCGGCCGTCGTACGCCTTGGCGAATGCCGGGCCGTGCTTGGTCCAGTTGCGGAGGTCGCGCGAGGTGGCTACTGCCAGGCGCGGTACCTGACGGTTCCACTGGGTGTACATCATCACATATGTGCCGTCGTCGGTCATGGCCACGCGCGGATCTTCGCAGCCGCCGGGCACTTCGTGGATGCTTTCGGCGTCGTCGGCGGGGAAGAGCACGGGAGCGTCGAGGCGCTCGAAATGCACACCGTCGGCCGAGGCGGCATAGCCTATGCGCGAGGTGCGGCTGCCTATGCCCTGTGCCGAGTTATCCTCGGAGCGGTAGAGCACCACTATGCTGTCGCCTTTGACTGTCGCCGCGGGATTGAAGACGTCGCTTTCCATCCATTTCACCTCTTCGCCGCGCATGGGGCAGTCGAAGACCGCATTGGTGTCGGGGGCGAGTACGGGTGCGTCGCTGAGACGTTCGAAGTCGAGCCATGCCCACTCTTCGGGAGCGGGCACGCTGTCGGTTTTGGTGCAGGAGGCGAGCAGGAGTCCCGCAGCAAGGAAAATAAAATGTCGTTTTTTCATAACTGATTATGGATTGGTTCAGGATGCGAGAGGGTCGTAGCGAGGTGCGATGCCTTTTTCGGCTGCGATGCGGAGCAGGTATTCGAAGGCGGCGGTGCGGTTGTCGTCGATTTCGCAGTCTTTTATGGCCTGCTTCAGATTTTTTGTGAAGTAGCCTACTTCGGGACCCTGCTTAAGTCCGAAAAGCGCCATTATTTCTGTTCCGTCGACGGGATTTTTGCGGTTGCGCTCGAAGTCCTTGGCGTTGGTGGCGCGGAATTTTTCCTCTACCAGGTCGAAATTGGCCAGATAGCGGGCCTTGCGGGCGCTGTCCTTGCTTGTTATGTCGGCGCGGGCGAGTATCATCAGGTCGTCGAGGTCTTCCTCGGCGTAGTGTATGAGGCGGCGCACGGCGCTGTCGGTCACCTCGTCCTCCACGAGCGCGATGGGGCGCATGTGCAGTTCCACAAGTTTGGCCACATAGCGCATCTCGGCGCCGAGGGGGAACTTCATGCGTCGGAATATGGTTTTCACCATCTTGGAGCCCACGAAGTTATGGTTGTGGAATGTCCAGCCGCGGTCGTGGTCGTAGTGCTTGGTCACGGGTTTGCCTATGTCGTGGAGCAGGGCGGCCCAGCGCAGATATACATTGTCGGAAGCTTCGGCCACGCTGTCGAGCACGGCCATGGTGTGGTAGAAATTGTCCTTGTGGGCGCGTCCGTCGACGAGCTCCACGCCCTTCATGCGGGCCAGTTCTGGCAGTATGAATTTCAGCAGACCGCTGTCGAGCAGCAGTTTCCATCCTATCGACGGTTTCGGCGACGCCATTATCTTGAACAGCTCGTCTTTAATCCGCTCTTTGGTAATGATTTCGATGCGCGGGGCGTTGCGGCGTATGGCCTCGAAAGTGTCGGGATGGATAGTGAAGTCGAGCTGTGTGGCGAAGCGTATGGCGCGCATCATGCGCAGGGGGTCGTCGCTGAAGGTTATGTCGGGGTCGAGCGGGGTGCGGATGATGCGACGCTCGATGTCGCCCAGGCCGTCGTAGCGGTCGATAACCTCGCCGAATGTGCCGGCATTGACCGATATGGCCAGAGCGTTGATGGTGAAGTCGCGCCGGGCTATGTCCTCGTCGAGAGTGCCGTCCTCGACGATGGGATTGCGCGAGTCGCGGCGGTAGGATTCGCGGCGCGCACCCACGAACTCGAGCTCGAGGTCGCCGTGCTTCACCTGTGCCGTGCCGTAGTTATGGTACACCGCCAGCGATGTGTGTCGCCCCATTGCCGCCGCCACTGCTTCGGCAAGCTCGATGCCCGAGCCTACGGTGACAAAGTCGATGTCCTTCGACGAGCGGCCTATGATGATGTCGCGCACATATCCGCCCACGACATAGCATTCGCGGCCGAGACTGTCGGCGATGGAGCCTATGGTTTTAAATATTTTCTTACTAAGTGATTCTGAAAGGTTCATAGATGGATTAGTCCAGAAGCACGATGTGCTCGGGCGCCGTGGTAACGACCCGGCCCGGAGCCTCATCGCCAACTATATAGGTGTTCTCGATGCCTACGGCGCCCATGCCGGGAATCACGAACTTGGGCTCGATGGCTATGACATTGCCGGCCTGGAGTATGTCGGCGGAGCGGGGCGCTATCACCGGCGCCTCGTTTATTTCTATGCCAAGACCGTGGCCCACGAAGCCGGCGTGGCTGCGATGGCCCATGAAAGATTCTTCCATGCCGGCGGCTTTCGCCATTTCGACGGCTTTGAAGTAGAGGTCGGCGGCTGCGACGCCCGGTTTCATCATGTCGGCAAGCGCATGGCATATGTCGATGGAAAGTTGATTGGCACGTACGGCCTCGGGCAGGGGAGTGTCGGCGCAGAAGCAGCGTGTCATGTCGGTCATGTAGCCGGTGTAGTCGCCGTTGACATCGACCATTACCGGAATGCCGGGTTTAATGACCGTGCCGTTGGCGCCTATGGGCAGCGACGGGTCGAGGCCCTCGCCTCCCATGGCGAAGTCGTAGGGCGACGGTGTGTCGGCGTTCTCGCCGGTGAGGACATTGCCCATGAACAGCTCCATGTCGCTGCCGCCTACACGAAATATGCCCAGACAGCCCTCGAGGCGCGAGGCGCGTTCGATTTCGATCTGGAATTCGATGTCGGTCATGCCCTCCTGATAGAGGTGGGGTATGCGCTCGTAGACCAGCGAGTGCCTGATGCCCGATGCCTTGATGAGACTCTGCTCGAAGGGTGTCTTGGCGGCGCGGGCGGCGCGCATCACAGTCGAAAGGTTGCCGGCAGTGTCCTGGCCGAAGAGACCGTTGAGGCGGAGCGCTTCGGCGTAGGTGAGCGAATTGAGCTCGAGAGCCACGGGCCCGGCCGCGGCGATGCCGTTGCGGGCGAGAATGGCGGGAATCTCCTCGGGTTTGCGCACCATGTGTACGTTTTTGCCCGTGAGGTGGTTGGGCTGGCGCACGAAGTATACCGGGCCGTCGGCGGCGGGGTCGAGATATATGTAGCCGCGGAATATGCGGCCGGTAAGATAGTAGATGTCGGACAGCGAGGCGACAAGGGCCGACCGGTAGTCGCGGGCGGCCATGCCGTCGTAGATGCGGGCCAGACGCAGAGCCTGCTCGTCGTGTCCGAGCAGGTTTATTTCGGTTTGAACTTTCAGGGTATGCATTGCAGAAGTTCCTCTATGTTATTTAATCTGAACTCATAGTCCTTCACATCGCGGCCGAAGCCGTACGATGCCCATGCAAACGGTACTCCGGCAGCATGCGCGCAGTGCGCGTCGCCGGCGGTATCGCCGATGTAGAGAGGACATTCGAGATTATAACGCTCAACGAGGTACCTAATGTTCACGTCTTTTTCGTTTCCGGTGGCGCCGAACGACAGCGTGTCGGTGAATATGCCGTCGAGGGCATTGAAGCGGATAAATGTCGGCAGTCCGTCGGCCTGGCAGTTGCTCACCATGAACAGCCGGGCACCCCGTTCGCGCAGCCGCTCGAGGGTGGCGCGTGCGCCGTCGTATAGGCGGCCGCCAATCACGGGCATCATGGCGCGCTCGTTCTCTTCGAGGTGCTTCATGAAGGCTTCCTGGTCGGTGCTGTCGCCTATCAGACAGGAATATATGAAGTCGAGAGGCTTGCCCATGAGCGTCTCAAGCCGTACGCGTGTCACCGGCGGCACAGAGGCGCCGCAGTCGGCGACAGTGCGGTTCCACACTGCGCAGTAGCTGTCGACGGCATCCCACAGAGTACCGTCCATGTCGAAAAGATAGCTGTCGAAAGTACGCATCTTACAGTGGTATATATACTATGCCGACGCGCTCTATGCCGAAAAGTGTGTCGGCGCGCATTATATGGCGCACCCTCACCGCGCGGTGCATGGCCAGAGGGAAGTTGCCGGGCACGGTGTCGAGCACTTCCATCGAGAGGCCCATGCCGCGTCCGTGCCAGTTGCCCATGGCGTCGGCGAGTTCGATGTTGAGAGTGTCGGCGCGGCGGGTCGAATCGGTGTCGGCATAGGATATTTCGAGCCACAGATTGCGGTAGAGATAGTCCTTGCCGTGGCGGACAGACACAAGCATGCGGCCGCGGTCGACAATGCTGTCGAGCAGCGTGTCGGGTTCGAAATCGACGGGCCGCTCGTAGCGCCAGCCCGATACGGGGATGTCGGCAAAGGCGCTGAAACGGTTGTCATCGCCGTCGCCTCGCCCCACAAGACCGTTGCAGGCGGTGAGTGTCAACACCGCCGCCACAAATGCCGGAAGTGTAGCTTTCATACTCATTCGCCCTGTGGTTTCTTAGGGGGCTGACCGGAGCCTTTGGGCTTCCTGGGCTTGGGTTTGCGCGGAGCCTGGTCGGTCTGCGGTTTCTGTTCCTGGCGCGGCTGTGCCTTTTCGGGCTGTGGCTGGGCGCCGTCGGCCTTGGGTTTCTTTTTGTTTTTGCGTTTTTTCTTTTTGTCGAAGCGTGTGAGATCGTCCTCGCCGAGGATATCGCCGAAGGCTGCTTTCTCCTTGGGTTTCACGTCGGCCTCGCGCTGCAGCGTGAGGGGCTTTTCACCGGCTTTGTTGAGCGCTATGATTTCGAACACGCGGTCGGCGTCGATAGTCACCAGGTTGGCGGCAAGCGATTTGTCGGTCGAGTAGGTGACCAGGCGGTTGAATATGTCGCTCTTGAAGTGGTAGTAGGTGGCGTCGGCCGTTTCGAGGCGCACTTCGCGCGGAGGCATCTTTTTCGATGCTTCCACATAGGTGTCGACCTCGAAGTTGAGGCAGCACTTGAGCTTGGCGCACTGGCCGGCGAGCTTCTGCGGATTGAGCGATATGTCCTGATAGCGTGCGGCGCTTGTGGCCACCGACACGAAGTTGGTCATCCACTGCGAGCAGCACAGGGGGCGTCCGCACGGTCCGATACCGCCTATGCGGCCGGCTTCCTGGCGTGCGCCTATCTGTTTCATCTCGATTCGGACCTTGAATGTCTCGGCAAGTATCTTGATGAGCTGGCGGAAATCGACGCGCTCGTCGGCTATATAGTAGAAAATGGCTTTGTTGCCGTCGCCCTGATACTCGACGTCGCCTATCTTCATGTTGAGCTTGAGATCTTCGGCTATGCGGCGGGCGCGGATCATGGTGTCGTGCTCGCGTGCGCGGGCCTCGTCGAATTTCTCGAGGTCGGCGGGTTTGGCCTTGCGGAACACACGCTTTATCTCGGTGCCCTGGGCGCCTCCGCGGATGCCGGCGCGCTTCATGCTCAGCTCCACGAGTTTGCCAGTGAGGGTGACGGTGCCTATGTCGTGGCCGGGCGATGCTTCCACAGCCACGACATCGCCGATTTCGAGTGGTATGCGGGCGCTGTTGCGGTAGAAACCTTTGCGGGTGTTCTTGAACTGCACCTCGACAAGATCGCTGTCGGCATATCCGCCCGGAATATCGTCGAGCCAGTTGAAGCTGTGGAGCTTGCCGCGCTGGCAGCCGCCGCACATGCGTGGCCGTGGAGCGGGCGCTTCGGTGCCTTGCTCCTCGGCGTTTCGCGACGCCGACCGGGCGGCATCGTTATCGTCGGGGGCTACAGGGGCCTTTTTTTCTTCCTTATCCTTCATCTTACTTGGCAAAGCTTACCGAGCGGGTTTCGCGGATTACGGTAATCTTGACCTGACCCGGATATGTCATTTCGTCCTGTATGCGGCGTGCTATTTCGCCGGAGAGCTTTTCGGTTTCGGCATCGTCGATCTTGTCGGCGCCGACGATCACGCGGAGCTCGCGGCCTGCCTGGATGGCGTAGGTCTTCACAACGCCGGGGTAGGAGAGTGCAAGCTGCTCGAGGTCGTTGAGGCGCTTGATGTATGCCTCCACGATTTCGCGGCGAGCGCCGGGGCGAGCGCCGGAAATGGCGTCGCACACCTGCACGATGGGTGCCAGAAGCGAGGTCTGTTCCACTTCGTCGTGGTGGGCGCCGATGGCGTTGCATATTTCGGGTTTTTCCTTGTATTTCTCGGCCAGTTTCATGCCCAGAAGTGCGTGGGGCAGCTCGGGCTCCTCGTCGGGCACCTTGCCTATGTCGTGGAGCAGGCCTGCGCGGCGTGCTTTCTTCGGGTTAAGGCCGAGTTCCGATGCCATGACGGCGCACAGATTGGCAGTCTCGCGCGAGTGCTGCAGCAGGTTCTGGCCGTAGCTCGAGCGGTATTTCATCTTGCCAACCAGGCGGATAAGCTCGGGATGCAGACCGTGGATGCCGAGGTCGATACATGTGCGCTGGCCGGTCTCGATGATTTCCTGTTCGATCTGCTTGCGCACTTTGGCCACCACTTCCTCGATGCGGGCGGGGTGGATGCGGCCGTCGGCCACGAGCTGATGCAGCGCCAGGCGTGCTATCTCGCGGCGCACGGGGTCGAAGCCCGAGAGGACGATTGCCTCGGGGGTGTCATCGACGATGATCTCGATGCCTGTAGCGGCTTCGAGAGCGCGGATGTTGCGGCCCTCGCGGCCGATAATGCGGCCCTTGATTTCGTCGGAGTCGATGTGGAACACTGTCACCGAATTTTCGATGGCAGTTTCGGTAGCTACACGCTGTATGCTCTGCACGACAATGCGTTTGGCTTCCTTGTTGGCGGTCATTTTGGCATCGTCCATTATGTCGTTGATATAGGAAGCGGCTGCGGTCTTGGCCTCGTCCTTGAGGCTTTCGATGAGTTTTTCTTTGGCTTCGGCCGACGACAGGCCCGATATATGCTCGAGCATGTCCTGGGCCTGGCGGTGGAGCTCGTCGAGCTGAGCCTGGCGGGCGGCGAGAGCTGCCTGCTGGCCTTCGATTGCCTGACGGAGGCCTTCGAGCTCGTTGCGGGTGCGCTGGTTCTCGCTCTGCTGCTGGTTGAGCTGCAGTTCGCGCTGCTTCTGCTTGGCTTCGGCCGACTGCACTTTTGCCAGACGGGCGTTTGCTGCCTTTTCGGCTTCGGCACTGATTTTGAGGGCTTCTTCGCGACCCTCGAGCGCTTTGTTGCGCTTGATGTCCTCGGCGGCACGCTGAGCGTCATCGATGATGAGCTTGGCCCGTGTGCCGGCCATTCTGCGCTGTGCTATCAGGGTGATGATTACCGCGATGGCGGCGGCCACGACAGCAACGGCGATGTAGTACAAAAACATGGTTATCTTTAGGTTCTTGTAATTGAAAAACAAAAAAGGCGCCCGGACAGCCCGTGCGGGGACAGAAGTCCCGCAAAAGGCTACAGGCGCGGTTAACAACACTCGATCGGCGAGTGGACCGACGGTCACGACCGGAGCGACGCAAGAAATGAAGCGTGCCCGGCAGCTGCGGTGCAATGGTACGATGCCCGATGCTATTCGGTGCCTTGCAGAAGGGCGTCGAGGCGCTCTTCGAAGTCGGCAAGCATCCGGGCCTGGGAATTTATCATGTTGGTCTGGCGGTAAAGCATTGTGGCATAGTACAGAGCCACTTTTGCGAGCGCTATAGGCTGTGGGTCGGCGCCAACGCCGTAGCTGAGGCGGTCGACATTCTCGTTGATTCGCTTTATTACCAGGCGGTAGAACGACTCTTCGCTCTCCGACACCGGGAGCCTGAATGGCTCTACACCGGCTATCTTGATTGTAATCCTATGTTCTTTATTATCGTCCATCGGCTGCTGCTGGGGTGCTATCAGATATCTCGGGTCAGATCGGCAATGCATGCGTCGATATCCCGCACCAATTCGGCGACAAGGGTTCGGGCTCGCTTGACATCGTCGGGGGTTGCGGCCACTGCCGCCGACACCCGCAGGTGCTCTTTTTCCATAAGCAGACGTTCAATCTGGGCATCGCGCGCCCGGAGTGTGGCTCTGAGCTCTTCGAGCTCGGCGGTCAGTTCCAGGTTGCGGCGGCGCAGACTTTCGAAACGGGTCACCAGCAGTTCGCTTTTGTGGCCTAATCGTGTCAGTTGTTCGGCGAGATCCTTTGCCATTCTCTCCAAATTTTCACAAAAGTAACGATTTTTTTCAAATTACCAAAAATTAATTTCCGACATGAAGGGTGTAAACGCAAACAGAGGACTACCCTCGCGGGAAATCCTCTGTTTGCGCTTCAAGATGGACTCGAACCAACGACCCTCTGATTAACAGTCAGATGCTCTAACCGACTGAGCTATTGAAGCAGTGTGCGCTGTTGCTTGCGCAAGTATGTGATAATGAATAAGCGCTTCAAGATGGACTCGAACCAACGACCCTCTGATTAACAGTCAGATGCTCTAACCGACTGAGCTATTGAAGCAGTTATTGCGGCAGCCCCTCCGGGCTTTTGCGGTGCAAATTTACAATCAATTTTCGAACTGTGCAAACATTTTCGCGAATTTTTGCATTTTTATTTTTGCGAGCTTCCGGTCATCGGCTCGTAACCATGTATGAACCGAAAAAAACTGTCGCATTTCCGAAATCCAAATTACCAATCATTTATGCACGATATGGCATGAAGTTTTGAGAAACCGGATATGATATAGTCTGCTCCGGCTTCTTTCAGGTCTGTTAAAGAGCCATTACCATGAGTCACGCCACATGTGGTTGTCATAGCGGCTTTGCCCATGAAAATGTCAACATCCATGTCTCCTACCACAAGTGTCTCATCCCTGTTCCATCCCTGTGCGGCAAGAATAAGATTTACCGGATCGGGGGCCGGTTTGCCATTTTTTACGTCACCGCCGCCGACTATCATCTGAAAATATTCTCCAATATGCAATTCGGAGCAAAGCTCCAGCAGAGATACCTTGCTTCGGCTGGACGCAATGGCCATTTTTACTCCACTCTGTTTTAGCAAGGCCAGCGTATCAATTACAAGTGGATATGCACGAACCCTAAAGGAGCCCTTGACGGATTTATAAATTTCGCGAAAAGCGGCAGCATATCGCTCGGATAGATCGGGAATGTCGGGCCACATAATTGAAGGAATTTCTTCAAGTCGGTAACCTATCATTGCCCTGCACTCATCATCGGATTTTTTGGATAAATTCAAAGCGCTGATAGTCTTTTGCATAGTTGCTACTGTCAAATCGGCTGTATCTGCCAGCGTACCGTCGAAATCAAAAATGATGTTATTGTATTTCATGTTCCTGAAACTTTTGATTTGGTTGAGAAATAATAAATGAAAATCAGCAACGCTGTCAAGACCTCAGAGACAGGCATGGCAAGCCAGATGCCGCTGTCGCCCAGTGCTGTCGGCAAAAGATAGAACACGGGGACGAGTATCAGCAATCCACGCAGCAGGGCGAAAGTCGTGGCCGCACCGATTTTTTCAAGACTTTGATAATATCCTATTGCTGTCAGATTGACTATGAAGCAGATAAATCCGAGCGAGAACAGCGGAAGTCCGGCCACTGCGATTTTGGCGGCCGCATTGCCAGGCGGAAGGAAGAGCCCTATCAGCCAGTGCGGAAAGAAATAAAATATCACAGTCACTACGATACCGCACATAAGGGCAGTTTTCAAAGCTAACTTTTCGGTCTGTGACACACGTTTGTACAGATTAATACCGAAATTATAGCTGAGGATAGGCTGTGCCGACTGTGCGATGGCGTTGCCGACCATAAAGACGAAAGGAGTGTAATAGCAGGCTATTCCGAAAGCCCCAACGCCATTATCTCCAAGATATTTCATGAATACCTGATTGCCTACGAACATTAGAGTTGCAAGCGTGGCCTCTCCAAGCAGAGCCGAGGACCCGATCTTGCACTGATAGCCGATGTTTCTCATCGACAGCCTGAGGCTTTTGAGTGAAAGTTGTATGGCAATCATACGAAGTTTATTAGCCTTAAACAGCAGATGGCAAACGCCCATTATACCGCCGACAGCGGTAGCGACAGTTGCGGCAAGCGCCGCGCCTTCGATGCCGAGATGCAGCGGGAAGAGGAAAATCCAGCCCAGTATGACAGTCAGCAGTGCCGCCACTACATTGCACCACATGGCATATTGTGGAGAACCGTCAAGACGGATGATGAAAAGTGAAACCGACAACCACATCTGGAATAATATTGAGGGTCCGAACCATAAAAGATAAGTGATGACAAGTGGAGCAAGATGCTCCGAAGAACCGAGCAGCTTTGCCGTTTCATAAGGCCATATCATGATGACGGCAACGGCAAATGCGGTTACAATGGTGACGAACCACAGAGCCTGCGTAGCGTTGAGGCGAGCCGCCTTCACCTTATTGTGCGATAGATGAATCGATGCTACAACCGAACTGCCGATGCCGAGCATTAGACCAAACCCGGTGAACAGCATCAGGAGCGGGATACAGATGTTGATGGCGGCGATTCCGTCGCTGCCCACGCCGTGACCGACATATATTCCGTCAATGGCAGTGACGGACGCCATGCTGAGCATACCGAGCAGTGTCGGTACAAAATACTTTCTGAAAAGCACGGGGACATTCATCTTCCCCATATCGAGCGAGGCTCTTTTCATAGAGGAAATCATTATTATGGGTTAATATTCAGCCAAAAAAATTACCGGATAAGACGGCGGTTTTACCCAGTCATCTTCTCCGGCTATGATTGCCTCGATGAGGATTACAAAACTCTTTATCCTGTAATTCTATTTTTGCAGTGCAAAGGTAGTAGCAATTTGCGGGATATACAAATATATCTGTAAAAACGAAGTTGTCGTATTGCGTTGTTGACGGGGGCGGTGCCAGAGGCAATAAAGCAGGGTGCAACGGAGTTATTATATATATGAAAGTATGTTTTCTGATACCGCCGGAGCCTGTGGCTCAGACACCGGCCGAGCGCTCGGCCGGCTGCACCCGCGTGGTGTACCCTATGCCCAATCTCTATGAGCTGACGGTGGCCGCTCTTGTGGAGTCGCGTGGATTTGAAGTGAGCTATGTCGACCTTACGGCCGATGCCGGCGCCGATCTGAGCGTTTTTCTCCGTGGCGACACTTCCGATGTCTATATGATATGGAGCGTGAATCTGAGCCGTGATGCCGATTTCGCCGCCCGCGACGCTATCCTTGCCTTGCGCCCCGGCTCCATGGTGGTTTTCCTCGGGCCCGGTGCTACTTTCTTTCCCGGTCTGTATCTCACCGACAGCCGTGTGGCCATAGTGCGGGGCGAGCCCGAGCAGACGGTGTCGGCCCTCTTGGAGGCCCTCCGCGAGCATAAGCCGTGGGCACATCTGGAAGGCCTCACCGTGCGCGGGGCCGACGGAGCGATAGTGCGCAATCCCTCGCGGCCGCTTATGACCGATATCGACTCGCTGCCGTTCCCGGGACGCCATCTGCTCGGCGGCCGCGCTTTCCACAACCCGAAACTCAAACTGTCGCCCTACACGCCGATGCTCACATCGCGCAACTGCCCGTTCCACTGCATATACTGTGTGCCGTCGTCGCTGACATTCGCCCGCGAGCTCGATTTCCGCGCCGACCATGGCCGCAAGCCTCCGATATCGTTCCGCTCGGTCGAAAGCATAGAGAAGGAAATCGACATGCTCGCTGCCGAGGGCTACCGTGCCATCGGATTTGTCGACGACAATTTCATATGGAACGAGGAGCGCACCGCCGGCATATGCCGCGCTCTGCGTAAGCACGGCATCATATGGGGCTGCCAGGCGCGCGTCGACGCCATTACCGAGCCTATAGCACGTATGCTCGGCGAGAGTGGCTGCACCTATGTGGATCTGGGAGTGGAGTCGTTCGACGACGAAATTCTCCGCTTCATCCGCAAGGGTATCACCTCGGAGCAGATAATCCGGGCTGTGGAGCTTCTCAAGAAATACAATGTGCCGGTAAAGCTCAATATCCTTATCGGCACCAGTCCGCTCGAAACCAAAGAAACCCTTCGGCAGACCCTTCTCACGGCCATGTCGCTTGATGTCGATCAGGTGATGTTCAACATCGTATCGCCTTTCCCCGGCACTGAATTCTACCGGATGGCTAAGGAAAACGGCTGGATAAAGGGCGGAGAATATTCGCCCACCAACGTGCAGCGCGAGTCGATACTCAGCTACCCGCATCTGTCGGCCGAGGATATGGAACGTGCGCTCTACCGCTTCAATCTGCGCTATTTCCTTTCGCCGCGAATCGTGTGGCGGCATTTGCGCCGTTTCCGCAGTTTCGGCGAATTCAGCGCCGCCTTCAAGGCCCTGCGCATAAAACTCTTCGGAAAACAATGACACCCCGGCTGTCGGTAGTGATCATATGCTGGAATTCTCTGGCCAATCTGCAGGGGCTGCTCGCCTCTCTGCCGGCGGCTCTCGCCGGTATCGGCCATGAGATAATTCTTGTCGACAACGGATCTTCCGATGGCACCGACCGGTATATTGCCGCTACACATCCCGACATCGTGTACCGGCGCCTCGACCGAAACCGCGGTGTGGCCTACGCGCGCAACCGCGGCATAGAATTGGCCTCGGGCCGCTATATATGGCTGCTCGACGACGACACGGTGGTTAACGCCGACGCCGTGGGCGCACTCATTAATTATATGGAGGCGCATCCTGTCTGTGGCATATGTGCCTGCGCCCTTCGGGCTCCCGACGGCGCTCTGCAGCGTAGCTACAAGCTTTTTCCGGGGCTTGTGCCGAAACTGCGCGGACTGCTCGGCATGGACGGCGCCGACCCTTATGCTCCCGAAATGTCGGCGGGGCTACCGTTCGAGCCGGAGTATGTGATCGGCGCATGCCAGCTGGTGAGGCGCGAGGTTTTCGATGCCGTCGGGCTGCTCGACGAGCATATATTCTATGGTCCGGAGGATGCCGACTTCTGTCTGCGCGCCCGCAAGTCCGGGTGGCGCGTGGTCTATCTGCCGGCGGTGTCGATAGTCCATAAATGGAAACGCATCACCTCGCGCCGGCCGCTGTCGGCCATAGGCCGCGCCCACATCCGCGCGCTATTCTATTTCTACCGCAAGCACCGCCGCCTGCTGTGAAAAAAAAGTGATTGCAGGGTGTGAAATAATTTGGCCGTGCGAAAAAAAAATCGTACCTTTGCAGCCGGAAAAACAAAAACTCCACTTAATCAATTAATTATCAAATGCAGTACGAAACCGTTTTCATTTTAACTCCCGTTTTGTCTGATGCACAGATGAAGGAAGCGGTAGAAAAGTTTGCAAAGGTGCTCACCGATAACGGCGCATCGATTGTAAACACCGAGGAGTGGGGCCTGCGCAAGCTCGCTTATCCCATCCAGAAAAAATCGACCGGCTTTTACAGCCTCATTGAGTTCGATGCCGATCCCCAGGTGATCCGCAAGCTCGAAACCGCATTCCGCCGTGACGAGCGTGTGCTCCGCTGGCTCACTTTCCGTCAGGACAAATATGCAGCCCAGTACGCCGCCAAGCGTCGTGCCCGCCGCGCTGCCCAGCCCCAAGCTCAACCCGTAGAAACAAAGGAGGACTAACCCATGGCACAGACTCAATCTGAAATCCGCTACCTCACACCCATGTCGGTAGACGTGAAAAAGAAAAAATACTGCCGTTTCAAACGTTTCGGCATCAACTTCGTCGACTATAAGGATCCGGAATTCCTGAAGAAATTCCTCAACGAGCAGGGCAAAATCCTTCCCCGCCGTATCACCGGCACCTCGCTGAAATTCCAGCGTCGTGTGGCCCAGGCTGTCAAGCGTGCCCGCCACCTGGCTCTTCTGCCCTACGTGACCGACCTGATGAAATAACCCTTAAAGCCGGAAAGAATATGAAAATCATACTCAAAGAAGACGTCAGCGGCCTTGGATACAAGGATGACGTTGTAGAAGTAAAAGACGGATACGGCCGCAACTACCTCATCCCCTACGGTAAAGCCGTTATCGCTACTCCCTCGGCTCTGAAGGTACTCGCTGAGAACCAGCGTCAGCGTGCCCACAAGCTCGCCAAGATCAAGGCCGACGCCGAAGCTCTCGCAGCATCGCTCAAGGATGTGAAGCTGACAATCGGTGCCAAGACAAGCGCTACCGGCACTATCTTCGGCTCTGTCAACAGCATCCAGATTGCTGAAGCCCTCGAAAAACTCGGCTTCAACATCGACCGCAAGATTATCGAAATCGAACCCGTGAAGGAAGTTGGCGAATACGTAGCTACTGTGAAACTTCACAAGGACGTTACCGCTCAGGTTCCCTTCGAAGTTGTTGCCGAATAATCTACGACCGAAAAATAGTCATAACATCCCATACCGACAATCGACCGTGGCCACGTGCTGCGGTCGATTTTTTTTGCACATTATCATTTTTATTCATATCTTTGGCCGAAAATCATATTGCGGGCCAAGAACGACTTACTTCTAATGACTACTCGACATTGTATCAGTCGTTCAATTGCCCGCATTTTTAATCAACTTTCGCAAGCTCAAGTTGGGGTGAATAAAGTGAAAAGTGAAAATCAGGCTTTGCCTGAGTGAAGGTAATACTTCATTCTTACCTTAACTATTATCTTCACCTTTCACCCTTCACCTTTCACTTTAGGCAAGTTGAAACCTTGCGAAAATTAACAGTGTTTTGTTTCCATGGATACATCTCTCGTCAGGACAGCACTCGCGTCGAATGCTCTTTTTATACCGGCCGAATGGGCCGACACCATCCCTTGCGAGGCCACTCCCGCGGCCACGGCTATGGTTATGTCGCTTTCTAAGCTCGGTTATGCGGTCGACCGCGACCTTTTCTATGCCTTGTGCCATCTCGACAACGACCGCATCGACGCCCTCAGGCACGCTGTCGAGGACATCAATGGCGTGCATCTCAACTGGATGCCCATGGTACGGAACTGGACCGAGCCACGCGGAGTTCCGCGGGCCAACACTATCATCGGCTGGCTCATAAATTCTTTTCCGGAGCTGCAGAATGTGACGGGCACGAGATTGCCCTGCGGTCATTTCATACCCGACGGACTGTTTCCGCTCGAGCGCTACAACGGCTGCCCGCTGTGCGGCCGGGTGTTCGCCACAGCCGACTTCGTGAATACCGGCGGAGGCGAAGCGCGCAAATTGCTTACTTTGTGGACCGAAGACGAGCTGCAGCAGCGGCTCCGGACTCTCCTGGAGTCGAAAGTGCCTCTCGACGGGACTCAGGAAGAGGAAGTACGCTCGCTTCTGGCGGCTTTCGGGCTGCCAGACGATGTCGTCGTGCCGGTGCGTGAGACCGCGGTACTCGCTTTTTTCGCGCTTGTCGACAGCGGACAGCCTACGCGTGCGGCCGCCCTTATGAAAACTCCCGCCGACATACTGCGTGCCCTCTGGTCGAAGAAAACCGACTCGCTGCGTATGGTGCGGCCCGCTACCGAGATAAAGCGCCGTGTGGCCACCGTGGGCTACCGCTGGGAGCCGGACTATGAGCAGCGCTGCCTGGCGGCCGCCGCCGAAGCGCGCGTCGCCCTGCGGCTGCACTACGACCGCAGCATGTGCCGCATGGTGGCCGGTATGCTCGAATACATGCCCATGGAGATTGCCGATATGTGCGAGAACATGCATCCCGACCGCGGTATGTGGGTGCGTTTCATCCGCGCACTGCGTCTTAGCGAGTATGCGCGCAAGGCGGCCTATCCGCGGCTGCGCGAGCTTCTCGACCGCTTCTACCGCGGCGACTACGACGTGTGGGCCGGCGATGTGGAGGCTGCCGTACTTGCCGGCGACAGCGCCCGTGCGCTCTCTTTGCTCAGGGAACGTCCCGGAGCCTTTGCGCGCCGTCTGTTCCCCACGATGCTGCGCTTCGGGGCCGCCGAGGTGATCGAAGCCTTCCGCACGGTTGTGGCGAAGCTGCCTGTGCGGCTTGTGGTGTCGCTCGACTCCTATGCCGATTACTGTCTCGACCCCGATGTGAAGCGAAGTGTGCGGCTTGCCGGCGGCGCTACCATGCCCATAGAGCCGAATCCGCTTCTGCTGGCCCGCACCCCGGCGGAGCTGGCTTCCATGACGGCCGATGTGAAGGCAGTATGCCGCGATGCCATGCGGTGCCATCTTGCTGCTCAGACCGATGTGCCGCCTACGGTGTATATAGCACCCGAGCTGTTCAGAATCCCTGTGCCGGTGGGCGAGCGCAGTACTGCCGGCGCCGGCGAATACTATATGCCTCAGGGCACGCGTCTGCCCGTAGAGGGCGACAAGGTGCGCCTCTTCCTGCAATGGGGCGAGGGACTTCCTGCCCAGCATCTCGACATGGACCTCAGCGCCATAATTGTCTACGAAAACAGCCGCGAGGAATGCTCGTACTATAATTCCGAGCCGACGGGCGCCATCCACAGCGAGGATATACAGCATATCCCCGACATGGTCGGTGCGGCCGAATACATAGAGCTCGATCTTCCGCGGCTGCGTCAGGCAGGTGCCCGCGGTGTGGGTTTCATGGCGAGCTGCTATACCGACGGCGCGCTCGATGTGAACCTCAAGGCCGGATGGATGGATTCGAAATATCCGATGAAGATCGACGATGAGACCGGCGTGGCCTACGATCCGTCGACGGTGCAGTATCTTGTGCACCTCAATTACACGGCCGACTACAAATCCATGATTTTCGGCTGGCTCGACGTGGCCGCTTCGGAAGTCGTGGTTCTCGAGATGTTTACCGACGATCAGAATGCTCAGACAATACCCACCGACAGGATTCTCTCGCTGGTGGAAAAGCAGGCTGGACGCATCACCATAGGCGAGTTTCTGGCCCTGCGCGCCGAGGCGACAGGGCAGAGACGCAGCGACAGCCACGACACAGCGGACGAAAAATTCGGGGTCAATAACGCCGACATAGCGCGGGTCGTGGCTATGCTCTGACCTCACAAACGGGTTGTCTGCAATTTTTCAGTAGCCGCGGGCGCACTTTCGTGCCCTGTGGATTGTTACTTGTATACATCATTATATAAGATATAAGTTCGTCACTGCCATGTTCAAGAAAAGTAAAGAGTTGACCGCCCTGTTTGCCACGCGCAAAGCAAGGGTCATCGTAATATCCATAGTGGCGCTTGCCGCAGTAGCCGTTGTGCTGTTGTTCGTTTTCAGGCCGCGTCCGGCATCGGCACCGCTTCCGGTGGTTGCTGTAAGTCCGGTAACAGTATCCGATGTAAATATCTACGGCGAATATGCCGGCCGCATCCGTGCCCAGCAGTTTGTTGAAGTCCGTGCACGTGTGGAAGGCTATCTCGAGAAGATGTTCTTCGAGGAAGGCACTCACATCGACAAGGGCCAGACCATGTTCCTTATCGACCGCAAGGTGTACAAGGCTCTCGCCGAGAAAGCCCGCGCACAGCTCAATAAAGCCAGGGCCAATGCTCTCAAGGCCGAACGCGACCTTGCGCGCATACGTCCGCTCTACGAGCAGAACGCTGCCTCGCAGCTCGACCTCGACAATGCCGAGGCTGCCTACGAAAGCGCCAAGGCCGAAGAATCGGTTGCGGCGGCCGACCTTACCCAAGCCGAGCTCGTGCTCAGCTACACTACTGTCACAAGTCCCATTTCGGGCTATGTGAGCGAGCGTGTGGCCGACATTGGCACACTCGTCGGCCCCGGCGGCAAGTCGCTGCTTGCCACGGTGGTGAAAAGCGATACGGTGCTTGTCGATTTCTCCATGACGGCGCTCGATTACCTCAACAGCAAAAACCGCGATGTCAACATAGGGCAGAAGAGCGAGTCGCGCCAGTGGGAGCCGTACGTCACCGTGACGATGGCCGACGGTTCGGAATATCCGTTCAAGGGACTGGTGGATTTCGCTTCGCCTCAGGTCGACCCCGCTACGGGCACATTCTCCGTCCGCGCCGAGATGCCGAATCCCGACCATGTGCTTCTGCCGGGCGAGTTCACCCGTGTGAAAGTGCTCAAGGATGTCCGCACCGACGCCATCGAGGTGCCGGCCAAGGCTCTCGAGATAGAGCGCGGCGGCGCATACGTGTATGTGGTGCGCCCCGACAGCGTGGTCGAGCGCCGCTTTGTCGAGACCGGTCCCGAGGCCGGCAATTACCGTGTGATAGAGCGTGGCCTCTCGGCCGACGAACTCATTGTTACCGAAGGTTTCCATAAACTGCGTCACGGCATGAAAGTACAGCCCGTGGCCGCAGCGGCCGATTCCACAAGCACAGCTCAGCCATGAAACGTAATTTCTTTCTTGATCATCCGGTCTTCGCTATCGTAATATCGATAGTGATAGTGCTGCTGGGCGTTATCGGCCTTGTGATGCTGCCTGTCGACCAGTATCCGCGCATAGTGCCACCGGTAGTGAAGGTGACGGCATCCTATCCCGGTGCCGACGCCATGACCGTGACCCAGGCCGTGGCTACCCCGATAGAACAGGAACTCAACGGTACGCCGGGCATGATCTACATGTCGAGCAGCAGTTCCAATTCGGGCGGTTTTTCGGCCCTTGTTACTTTCGATGTCGATGTCGACCCCGAACTGGCCGCCGTCGATATCCAGAACCGTGTGAAGAAAGCGGAGTCGCGTCTGCCGGCCGAAGTGGTGCAGAACGGTATCAGTGTCGAAAAAGAGACAGCCAACAAGCTAATGACGATAGCGCTGATGTCGAACGACTCCAAATACGACGAAATATATCTGAGCAACTACGCCACTCTGAACGTTCTCGACCTTCTGCGCCGCGTTCCAGGCGTTGGCAGCATACGAAATGTGGGCAGCCGCTACTATGCCATGCAGATTTACGTGCAGCCCGACAAGCTCGCCGACCTCGGCCTCACAGTGCAGGACATACAGAACGCGCTCAAGGACCAGAACCGCGAGTCGGCCGCCGGCGTGCTTGGCCAGGCGCCCATGACAGGTATCGATCTCACCGTGCCCATCATAGCGCGCGGTCGCCTATCGTCGCAGACCGAATTCGAGGACATTGTGGTGCGCGCCAACGCCAACGGCTCCATCATACGCCTGCGCGATGTGGCCCGCGTGTCGCTCGAGGCGTCGAGCTATTCCACCGAGAGCGGCATCAACGGCGGCAACGCCGCCATCCTCGAAATCAACATGCTGCCGGGCGAGAACGCCATGGATGTGGCCAACGAGGTGAAAAAGACCATGGAGGAGATAAGCGAGACATTCCCCGAGGGCATAAGCTACGAGATACCGTTCGACATGACCACGTATATATCGGAGTCCATACACCATGTATACCGCACTTTCTTCGAGGCTCTTGTGCTGGTGATTCTGGTAGTGTTCCTGTCGTTGCAGAGCTGGCGCGCCACTCTCATCCCTGTCATAGCGGTGCCTATCTCTCTTATCGGTACTTTCGGCGTGATGCTCGTGTTCGGCTTCTCGCTCAACATGCTCACGTTGCTCGGTCTCATTCTCGCTATCGGTATTGTGGTGGACGACGCCATCGTGGTGGTGGAGAATGTGGACCGTATAATGGAAAAGGACGGCGTCGACGCCTTCGAGGCCACGCGCCGTGCCATGAACGGGCTCGGAAGCGCCCTTATAGCCATGAGCCTGGTGCTATGTGCGGTGTTTGTGCCCGTTAGCTTCCTGCCGGGCATCACCGGCCAGCTTTTCCGCCAGTTCACTGTCACCATTGCCGTGTCGGTGATCATATCGACTGTGGTGGCGCTCACCCTCTCGCCGGTGATGTGCTCGCGGCTGTTGCGGCCGGCCGACCGCCGTCACAAGCCTAAATTCTTCCGTATAATCAACTACAGTCTTCTGCGCGGCAACCGTTTCTACAGCCGCTGCATACGCGCGGCCCTGGCACGGCCCCGCCGCATGTGGGTGGCGTTCGGAATGGCGCTCGTGATAATATATGTAGCCAACATGCTTGTGCCGACGAGCTTCATGTCGCCCGAAGATCAGGGATATTTCACCGTGGAGATCGAGCTGCCCGAAGGTTCGACCATAGAGCGCACACGCGCTGTCACCGACCGTGCGATAGAATTTCTGCGAGCCGACAAGGACGTGGAGTATGTGCAGAATGTCACCGGTTCGTCGCCGCGCACAGGCACCAATCAGGCACATGCCACACTCACCGTAATTCTGAAACCCGCCGGCGAGCGCGGTGCCAATTCGCTTGCTGAACTCCGCGAACGCGTGTCGGCCGAACTGGCTCAGTACCCCGAGGCGCAGGCCTATTTCTTTACGCCGGCCATCATACCCGGTCTGGGCAGTTCGGGCGGTTTCGAGATGGTGCTCGAGGCCCGCGGCGACGCTACCTACGACGATCTGGCGCACGCTGTCGACACCCTGCGCTACTACGCCGCCGACTGCCCCGAGTTCGCCGGCCTGTCGACCTCGCTGCAGTCCGACATTCCGCAGCTGTTCTTCGACGTCGACCGCGACAAGGCCAAGCTGCAGGGCATACCGATGAGCGATATTTTCTCGACCATGAAGGCCTTCACCGGGTCGGTGTATGTGAATGACTTCAATATGTTCAACCGCATATACCGCGTATATATTCAGGCCGAGGCCCCCTATCGCGCCAACCGCGACAATCTCAATCTTTTCTTCGTGCGCGGTGCCAACGGTGCCATGGTGCCGGTGACCTCGCTCGGTAATTCGAACTATACCTCGGGCCCGGGCACTATCGGCCGATTCAATATGTTCAACTCGGCCACCGTGAGCGGCGAGGCTGCCCGCGGCTACAGTACCGGCCAGGCCATGGACAAGCTCGAGGAGATTGTGGCCGAACATCTGCCCGACAATATCGGCGTCGACTGGGCCGGCCTGTCGTATCAGCAGAAGCACAACGGCGGCAACACCGGTCTGGTGCTCGGTCTGGCATTTCTCTTCGTGTTCCTCTTCCTGGCCGCCCAGTACGAGAGCTGGACTGTGCCTCTGGCCGTGATTCTGTCGCTGCCCGTGGCCGGCGTGGGCGCATACCTTGGCATAGCGCTCTGCGGGCTCGAGAACAATATCTATTTCCAGATCGGCCTTGTGATGCTGGTTGGCCTTGTGGCCAAGAACGCCATCCTCATCGTGGAGTTTGCCAAAGAGGAGGTTGAGAAGGGCGTCGATGCCGTCCATGCCGCCCTGACGGCCGCACGGCTGCGTTTCCGTCCGCTGGTCATGACCTCGCTCGCATTCATGCTCGGCCTTCTGCCGCTCGTCTTCGCCTCGGGACCGGGCTCCGCTGCCCGGCGCGACATCGGCACCGGCGTGTTCTTCGGCATGCTCGTGGCTGTTACGGCCGGCATAGTGTTCGTGCCTTTCTTCTTCGTCATGATTGACAAAGCTTCGCGTAAGCTGAAAAAAGTCAGGATTAAAAAATGATGTCATGAAATCAAGATACATTATCATAATATGCGCGGCCGCCATGGCGCTCGCATCGTGCTCGGGTGTGCGCAACCTCTCCAAGCCGCAGCTCGATCTTCCTGCCGAACTTGCCGGCAACAGCACCGACTCGGTCACCGCAGCCGACATCGCCTGGATGGATTTCTTCGACGATCCTCAGCTCGTGGCCATAATCCGGGAGACCCTCGCCCATAACCGCAATTTCCTTGCTGCCGGCGCACGCGTGCAGGAAATGAAAGAGCTGTATGGAATTACGGCGTCGAACTTCTTCCCTACCATCTCCGGTCAGGCCTATGGCGACCATGAGACCAACGACTATACCACAAAACATCATGTCGACGACCCGGAATACGGCCTCAAGGCCACCCTGGCCTGGGAGGCCGATATGTGGGGCGGCCTGAAATGGGCCCGGCGCAAGGGTGGCGCCGATTTCCGCGCCTCGGTGGAGCAGGAGCGCGCCATGCGCATTACCCTTATAGCGGAGGCTGCCTCGGCCTATTTCCGACTCATAGCGCTCGACAACGAGCTGCAGATTGCCCGGCGCACTCTCTTCACCCGCGAGGAGAACCTGCAGAAGGCCAAACTGCGCTTCGAGGGCGGCATGACGCCCGAAACGGTCTACCGCCAGGCCGAAGTGGAGTATGCCACCACAGCCGCCCTCATTCCCGATCTCGAAAGCCGCATCGACATTCAGAAGAATGCCATATCGCTGCTTATGGGCCGCTTTCCGGAGGAAGATATATCGCGCGGCACACTCCTTCTGCGCGATTCGCTGCCCAAGTCGCTGCCCGTAGGCCTGCCGTCGCAGCTCATGCAGCGACGCCCCGATATACTGCAGGCCGAGGCTCGGCTGCAGGGCGCCATGGCCGATGTCGGCGTGGCCTATGCCGACCGTTTTCCCAGACTCCGCATAGCCCTCACCGGCGGCTGGGAGCAGGACGAGCTGAAAAATTTCTTCCGTTCGCCGTTCTCCTATGTCATTGGTTCCCTCACGGGCACAATATTCGATTTCGGACGCAACAAGCGCCGCTACCGCTCGAAAATAGCCGCCTACGACCAGGCACGCCTCGGCTATGAGCAGACCGTGCTGACGGCATTCCACGAAGTGGATAACGCCGTGACCGTGCTGCGCAAGATCAACCAGACCTGCGACCGCCGCCGCGAGCTCCTCGAGGCCGCCCAGGCCTATGCCCGCCTGGCATACCGCCAGTACAACGCCGGTGCCATCAACTACATCGACGTGCTCGACGCCCAGCGCCGCTACTACGACGCCCAGATCGGCATGAGCAACGCCCTGCGCGACCAGTGCCTCGCCATCGTCAACCTCTACAAAGCCCTCGGCGGCGGCTGGCAGTCCGAACAATAATCGATTCCGGCGTGACCCCACTACGTGGTAACTTTTGACGCGGCATCCGTCCCCCAAGGCCTCCGCCGGAGGCCGATTTCGCGTAGCCCGGCATGCCTCTGCGCATGCCGGGTCAAAGAATGCCCGACGATGCCAAGGCCTCCGGCGGAGGCCGATTTCGCATAGCCCGGCATGCCTCCGCGCATGCCGGGTCAAAAACGCCCGACGCTGCCATGGCCTCCGGCGGAGGCCGATTAAACGGTCCGCATCCAACGGAGGCAGTCACCACGTAGTGGTGCAAGAAGTTAGGCCCGGGTTAAGGGCGCCGTTAGGGCGTCCGCAACCCGGGATTAAGCAAACAACAAATTCAAAAACGACCTGTAGGAGTCGCACAGATTCGTAGATGATATTGTGCGACTCCTACAGAGTCGAAATATTTGTGGGGAATTCAATCGTAAACCCGGGTTGCGGACGGCCTAACGGCGCCCTTACCCCGGGCCTAACTTCTCTCACCGCTACGCGGTGCCTCTTGACCCAGCAGCCGTCCCCGAGGCCTCTCTCGGAGGTTTTCCGCTGTTGCCGATCATCCGAATAGCGCCATTGTTGTATGGTTGCCGCCCCGAGGCCTCCGGCGGAGGCCGATTTCGAATAGCCCGGCATGCCTCGCGCATGCCGGGTCAAAAATGCCCGACGACATCAAGGCCTCCGACGGAGGACGATTATTTGACCCGGTTCAGGCGCATCTCATATTGTCATTGGCGATTAGGCTATTAATTGAAAAAAACTTTTTTTGTGCAATTCAAAATAAAGGCTTAAATTTGCGACTGCAGACCGTTTTATTCAGAAGCCCCGGTCCGGGGTCCAGAGGCGGGATGTAGACATACATAGAAAGCGTTTATCCGCGCTGATTCTTGACGAACAGAAATTCTCGCAAAATTTCATATCAAAGTCAAGGGTTGAGCAACGGTAGATGCCCGTGGATATGTAATTATCTTGCTTTCGGCATGATATCTTGGGAAAGATATAGCCGGACGCAATGGTTGCATATACAAGCGTGGGCTTCTGGCGTTGCCGTCCGACTTTGATAGGGCAATGCGAGAAGCCTCTGTTCGTAGGACGGTAACAGATACAGATTCCTACGCTTTTCTCATTAATAAAATTTGGTATTGAGGGGAGTCATAATGCCAACTATAAATTTCATGAAACAGATCCTTATATTAATGTTCTGTGTTTGTAGCGTCTTTCTTGCCAATGCAGAAAAAATTGAGTGGGCTCTTTATGATGTAGCAAATGGTGGTGAATTTCATAATGGAGTTGCAGCGATCCGTACTTCTAATGGCTATGAACTAATGTATAAGAACGGCAAGGTGATTACAAACGAACATTTCCATCGCATATATGGAGAAAGTTTAATACATGGTTATTGTAGGGCCTCTAATGCTGATAAAAAGGATGGAATAATAAATCTTAAAGGAGAATGGATCTTTGCCCCTTCAGAAAAATATGACATTCGTGATGATGGGAAAGGGGTATTCAGTATAGTGGACAAAGAAACCCAAAAAAAAGCATTGTTTCATAATGGCCATTTAATTACACCTTTCAAATATAGATTAATAATGGAAGTGTCTTACCCATTTTTTAGATGTAGTTCGGATGAGGGTGATGAGGTTGTGAATGTTAAAACAGAAGATGTAATAAAAGGGCGTATAGATGCGATGAATACATTATATGCTATTGCTAATGTTTTAAACAATGATAATACTATAGCATATCTATATTATGATTTAACATCAGGCGAGCGTATTCCGGCAAAAGAACTTCTGATAAATGATAATAAAATTGGTATAGATGTTGATGGATTATATTTTCGCATAATAAACACAAATACTAAGACTCCTATATCTGATTTAAAGTATCTATATCAAGGAGATGTTTGGATAAATGATAGGCTCATTGGTTATAATTCTGAGACCGATTTAACTTATATTTTTAATGAAAAAGGCCAAACGATAGGAACAATGCCATCTATTGCTCAGAGAAACGGCCCTTATGCTTTTTATACAGTAGAAGGACGTTACTATGATTATAATGGTAATATCATTGAAAATGCTAAATCATTATTTCATATCGAAGATGTATGGTATAAGATGGATAAAAAAGGAGGAGGTTCTTGTCTTTTCAATGCTAAAGATCATACCATATATCCGTTTACGGGCCAAAGAATTTATGAAGGTATGATATTGGGGTCTTTAGACGGGAAGAACTGTTATTTTAACACTGAAACTAAACGAATAGTCGGTCCCTTTAATGTAATAAATTTACCAAAATTTAATGAGGGGGTTGCTGTAATTGATGAGGCTGGAAACGAGAGACTTATAGATAAAAGTGGTAAATGTATACTTAATTTTAGAGAAAGGTTTAGAAATATCAGTCATATTATACTAGGGGACTCGTTCTCCGAAAATGTTCTTTCCTTATGGATCGGAAGTGATAATGGTACTGAACAAGGATATATCTATAATCCAATTTCTTGTGTGCGGAATTATTCTCAATCGGAAGGTGACGAAAAGTTTATAGGACTTCTTGAGCAAAAAGCAAGGACGGCTTTTAATAAGAAAAAGTATGCGGAGGCTCAAGCATTGTTTTATCAAATATTTTTATTGGACAACAGTCACTTGACAGCTCTGAATAACTATGGTGCATGTTTATATAATCAAGGCTTTTATTCAGAAGCTATTGAGGCTATAGAAATGGTTTTAACATTAGATCCTGCCAATGATTATGCCAAGAAGATAATGTCTGACGCAGTTCAACTAGAGAATATGAGTCGGAATGCAACAAATCAAGAATTTGAGAATGTTTCAAACCATAATAGTGTATGGAATGTACTTGAATATATATCGAACACTTTATTTCAGCCTTATGGAAATTCTTCGGTTCAAGAATATAATTCTTTAAGTGAAACGATTAGCGGTGACGACTTGGCTGATAGAGGAAATGTAATCCAAACTGAATCTAATTATCAGAGTCAATATGACAGATGGTCCAGTATTGCAGAAAAACATTATAACTCTCTTACTAATTTAGGATATTCTTATACAAATGAGAATGATAAGAAAAATGGTCATTCTGGTAGAAAAACGTCTCCTGGTAAATATACGCATATGAAACGAAGTCTTAGAGAAGCCCAAAGGGAAATGAGAAATATCCGCCAGAAGGCAAGACGAGAAGGCATAAATATTATTCAATCTGAATGGGAAACGGCTAACGTATCCTATTGATTAAATATCAGTATATTTTGTCATAGTTAATCTATTAAGATAGAATTAACGTGGTCTCTAAGAATAGATTGTAAGCCGGAAATCTGATTTTAAGTTACTATCGGTGTTGTAGGATGCATTAATTGTATAACAATTGATTATCTGAATGTCGCTATTGTTGCATGGTTACTACAGCGGGGTCTCCGGCGGAGGCCGATTAATGGGGCCGTATTTTTGCGGAGGCGGTCACCACGGAGTGGTGCAAGACGTTAGGCCCGGGTTAAGGGCGCCGTTAGGGCGTCCGCAACCCGGGATTAAGCAAACAACAAATTAAAAAAACGACTCTGTAGGAGTCGCACAGATTCGTCGATGATATAGTGCGACTCCTACAGAGTCGAAATATTTTTTTGGGAAATCAACGTACCCGGGTTGCGGACGGCCTAACGGCGCCCTTAACCCGGGCCTAACCTCTCTCACCGCTACGCGGTACCTTTTGACTCGTCAGCCGTTCCCGAGGCCTCCCTCGGAGGTTTTTCAGCTGTTGCCGATCATCCGAATAGCGCACCAAGGCCTCCCACGGAGGCCGATTTCGCGTAGCCCGGCATGCCTCCGTGCATGCCGGGTCAAAAAATGCCCGACGATACCATGGCCTCCGACGGAGGCCGATTAAACGGTTCGCTTCTGTGGGAAGGTAATCAACCTCCTGCGGAGGTTTTTTTGGGTGAGATGGTGCCAAATGACCCGGCATGCGCGGTGGCATGCCGAGCTATGCGTAATCAGCCTCCTGCGGAGGCTTTTTTTTGGGGGGGGATGCTAAATGACCCGGCATGCGCGGTGGCATGCCGGGCTATGCATAATCAACCTCCTGCGGAGGTTTACGCTGCTGCCGATCATCCGAATGGCGTCATTATTGTATGGTTGCCTCCCCAAGGCCTCCGGCGGAGGCCGATTTCGCATAGCCCGGCATGCCTCCGCGTATGCCGGGTCAAAAACGCCCGACGATGCCGTGGCCTCCCGCGGAGGCCGATTAATTGGGCTGGTTTGTGGAATGTAATCGGGACGGTGGTGGGGCTGATTGGTTTTCGGCGGATTTTTTGTACCTTTGTGGTCTGAAAATTCGCTAAATAAATCAACTTTTGCAAGCTCAAGTTGAAGTGAATGCTGTGCCTGAGTGAAGACTGAACCATTATCTTCACCTTTCACCCTTCACTTTCCACTACGAGCACTTTAGTAAAATATATGGCAGACGATAAGAAAGTAATATTCTCGATGGTGGGCGTGAGCAAGATCTACCCGCCCCAGAAGCAGGTGTTGAAAAACATCTATCTCTCCTTTTTCTATGGCGCCAAAATCGGCATTATCGGTCTTAACGGCAGCGGTAAGTCGTCGCTGCTCAAAATTATAGCCGGTATCGACAAGGATTTCCAGGGCGAAGTGGTATGGGCTCCCGGCTATAGCGTGGGCTATCTGGAGCAGGACCCGAAGCTCGACCCTGAAAAGACTGTGATCGAGGTGGTGCGCGAGGGCGTGCAGCCGATCATGGACCTTCTTGCCGAGTTCGACAAGGTGAACGAGGCATTCGGCGACCCCGATGTGCTCGAGGATCCCGACAAGATGGATGCCCTGATAGCACGCCAGGCCGAGCTGCAGGACAAGCTCGACGCCGCCGACGCATGGAACATCGACTCGAAGCTCGAGCGCGCCATGGACGCCCTGCAGTGTCCGCCCGACGACCAGAAGGTGAACACTCTCTCGGGTGGTGAACGGCGCCGCGTGGCTCTCTGCCGCCTGCTGCTGCAACAGCCCGACGTGCTGCTGCTCGACGAACCGACCAACCACCTCGACGCCGAGTCGATCGACTGGCTCGAGCAGCATCTCAACCAGTACCAGGGCACCGTTATCGCCATTACCCACGACCGCTACTTCCTCGACCACGTGGCCGGCTGGATCCTCGAACTCGACCGCGGCGAGGGCATACCCTGGAAGGGCAACTACTCGTCGTGGCTCGAACAGAAGACACGCCGCCTGGAGCAGGAGGAGAAGCAGGCGTCGAAGCGCCGCAAGACTCTCGAACGCGAGCTCGAATGGGTGCGCATGGCACCTAAGGCTCGTCAGGCCAAGGGCAAGGCGCGCCTCAACAACTACGACAAGATGCTCAACGAGGATCAGCGTCAGCGCGAGGAACGTCTCGAAATATTTATCCCGAACGGTCCGCGTCTGGGCAACAAGGTGATCGAGGCATCGCATCTGGCAAAGGCTTTCGGCAAGAAGACGCTGTTCAAGGACCTGTCGTTCGCCCTGCCGCCCGCAGGTATCGTCGGCGTAATCGGCCCCAACGGCGCCGGCAAGACCACTCTTTTCCGCCTCATCATGGGCCAGGAAGCGCCCGATGCCGGTTCGTTCGATGTAGGCGAGACCGTCAAGGTAGCTTACGTCGACCAGACCCACCACGATCTTGTGCCCGAAAAATCGGTCTACGAGGTGATATCGCAGGGTGTGGAGAGTTTCCGCATGGGAGGCCGCGACGTCAACGCCCGCGCATACCTGTCGCGCTTCAATTTCACCGGCGCCGACCAGGAGAAGAAGATAGCCGTACTCTCGGGTGGCGAGCGCAACCGTCTGCACCTGGCCATGGCTCTCAAGGAAGAGGGCAACGTGCTGCTGCTCGACGAACCTACCAACGATATCGACGTGAACACCCTGCGCGCACTCGAAGAAGGCCTCGAGGACTTTGCCGGCTGCGCCGTGGTTGTGAGCCACGACCGCTGGTTCCTCGACCGTATCTGCACCCATATACTGTCGTTCGAAGGCGACGGCGAGGTAGTGTTCTTCGAAGGCTCCTACTCCGACTACGAAGAATACAAAAAGCGCCTCAACGGCGGCAAGGAACTCCCCCGCAAGCGCTACCGCAAACTTATGGAATGAAATTAGGAGGTTAGGAGATTAAGAAATTATGAGATAATGAGATAAGGAAATTGGGAGGATAATCTGTATGCGACCGGATTTTAAAAATCTTTTGGTGTGGCAGCAGGCGCACGAACTCACTTTGGAAATATATCGTGTAACACGTTTTTTTCCGGAAGAAGAACGGTTCGGTCTCTTGTCTCAGATCCGTCGCGCTGTAGTTTCGGTAGAATCCAACATCGCCGAGGGTAATGCCCGAAATACGACAAAGGATTTTCTTCAGTTCCTTTACGTGGCTCGTGGTTCGCTTGCAGAGATTGAAGCGCAGCTGCTTATAGCCAAAGATCTGGGCTATATATGTCCGTCAGAACATGTGAAAATCGACTCATTACGACTCTCCATAAACAAACTCCTAAACCTCCTGATAAAAAGCCTCACCCCTTCCTAACCTCCTAATTTCCTAATCTCTTATCCTCCTAACTTCCTAATCTCGTATCCTCCTAATCTCCTAATCTCGTATCCTCCTAATCTCCTAACATCCTATCATCTTAATATCCTAAATAAAGATGTCATTGCAATGTGGAATTGTGGGACTGCCCAATGTGGGCAAGTCGACACTTTTTAACTGTCTCTCCAATGCCAAGGCCCAGTCGGCCAATTTTCCGTTCTGCACCATAGAGCCCAATGTGGGCGTCATTACGGTGCCAGACGACCGTCTTACCAAGCTCGTCGAGATGTGCAACCCCCGGTCGGTGGTGCCTGCCACTGTCGAGATAGTGGATATCGCCGGTCTGGTGAAAGGCGCCTCCAAGGGCGAGGGTCTGGGCAATAAATTCCTTGCCAATATCCGCGAGACCGACGCCATAATACATGTGCTCCGCTGCTTCGACGATGACAATATAACCCATGTCGACGGTTCGGTGAATCCTGTCCGCGACAAGGAGATAATCGACTTCGAGCTTCAGCTCAAAGACCTTGAGACCGTCGAATCGCGCATCGCCAAGACCATGAAGCAGGCGCAGACCGGCGGCGACAAGGTGGCAAAGATGCAGTACGGCGTGCTGTGCCGCATCAAGGAAGCCCTCGACAAGGGCAAGCCGGCCCGCTCGGTATCGTTCGACACTGTCGATGAAGAGAAATTCGCCCGCGAGCTCTTCCTGCTCACCTCCAAGCCGGTGCTCTACGTGTGCAACGTCGACGACGACTCCGCCGCCAACGGCAACGCCTACGTCGACGCCGTTCGCGAGGCCATCAAGGACGAAGGCGCACAGCTGCTTGTGCTTGCCGCCCGCACCGAGAGCGAGATAGCAGAACTCGACACCTGGGAGGAACGTCAGGAATTCCTTGCCGAGATCGGCCTCACCGAGTCGGGCGTGTCGCGTCTCATCCGTGCCGCCTACGAACTTCTCGATCTCCAGACCTACTTCACCGCAGGTCCCGACGAGGTGCGTGCCTGGACATTTATCCGTGGCTCCAAGGCCCCGAAATGCGCCGGCATCATCCACACCGATTTCGAGAAAGGATTTATCCGCGCCGAGGTGATAAAATACGACGACTATGTGAACCTCGGCGGCGAGACTGCCGTACGCGAAGCCGGCAAGATGGCTGTGGAAGGCAAAGAGTACGTGGTGCAGGACGGCGACATCATGCACTTCCGCTTCAACGTGTAAACCGCGCTAAAGAGAAATCACGGCGGTGGCACCGCGGGCCGAGTTGGCCAGGCGGAGGTCGCCGCCGTGTTTGCGTACTATCTGGCGGCTCAGATACAGGCCCACGCCGGTACCGCCGGGCTTTGTGGACAGGAAAGGCTGGAAGAGGCTGTCGGCGATGGCGGGCGATATGCCCGGGCCGTTGTCGGCCACTGAAATGACAGGGCGGCCGTCGGAGAGGCTTACGGTGATGCCGACGTGCGGAGCATCGCTGCCGGCGACGGCGTCGAGTGCGTTGCGGATAAGGTTTACGAGGGCCTGCGTCATAAGCGAGGTGTCGATTTCGAGCTGCATGTCGCGCGCCACCACAAAATCGCATACATCCTCGGGCAGATGCCGGGTAGCGGCTTCGATGGCGGCCATGGCCCTGATGCGGCTGAAGAAGGCGATGGCGTCGACGGTGGTTTTCGCCGGTTCCTGGATGTGGGTCATGGTGTAGTAGGCGTCCAAAAAATGCTTTATGCCCTCGCTCTGGCTGTGTATCACCCCGACGGCGTCGGCCAGAGTGTCGGCGCTGTATTTTTCGGGATGAGCGGATATGTCGGCCGATATGGCTATGACCGGCGTGATGGAATTGCGCATCTCGTGGGTCATGATGCGCAGTATGCGGTCGTAGTACAGTTTGCCGGTTTCGAGTTCGCGGGTGTTTGCGCGGTATATTTCGGTGATGCTGTTCATTGCCTCCGACATCTTGCGCAGCTCGGCGTCGCCGCGGTCTATGTCGAAGCGCATGGTCACGTCGTTCATCTGCAGGGAGCTGACGAAGGTCGACATCAGGCGTGTGAGCCGCCGTATCAGAGCCGCCAGCGCCCACACGGCGAGCAGGCCGCATATGGCGGCGAGAGTGGCAGGCGCCCACAGCCCCGAGGCGTAGAGCAGGGCGGAGGCTGCCGTGGCGGCTACGACGGCAGCTGTGAGCAGCGCTAAATTAAGGCGGAAACGTCTCACTTCTTTTTAAGGATATTATAGAGTGTCTGGCGGGTGATGCCGAGGCGCTCGGCCGCGGCGGTGAGATTGCCGTCGCAGCTGTCGACTACCTCGCGCACGTGCGTGTACTTGAGTTCGTCGAGCGTCATGGCCCGGCGTGCGGTTTCGAGGCGTTCGAGCTCGCGGGCGTTCGACAGTGAGATGCTCGAGGACCGTGCGGCGCGGTTCCGGGCGATGGCCTTGCGGAGCTTGGCTATGAGATCGTCGTTGTCCCACGGCTTGGTGACGAAGTCCTCGGCGCCGCGTTTCATGGCCTCGACGGCCAGTGGCACGTCGCCGAAAGCCGTTATCAGCACCACGGCGGGAGCGTTGTCGCGGTTTTTGATGTTCGACAGCCAGAAAAGGCCGTCGCTGCCGTCGAGGCGTGTGCTGTCGAAGTTCATGTCGAGCAGCACGGCGTCGATATTGCCCGGGGCAAGGAGCGCGGGTATGAGGCGGGGGTCGCCGACGGCGGCGATTTCGTCGAATACGCCGTCGAGCACGAGCCTGAGCGAGGTCCTGACGGCCGGATTGTCATCGATGATAAGTATCTTCATGGCGCAAAAGTAGCGAATTCTTTCATAAGGCAGTGTAAATAATTTAGACGATTTTCGGGCCTTACGATACGATTTTGAGGCAAATGGCGGGAACGGTGCGGTTGTGCGGCCTAATTTTGTCGGCATGAAACGACAAGCACTCATATTACTCTCGATACTGGCGTTGTTGCCGCTGCAGGCGCAGATGAGCCTCAACGACTGTCTGGTCTATGCCCGCGAGCATGCGCACTCCAATATCATACAGCGCTGCCAAACCGACAAGGCCCGCGCCGACCGCGGTGTGGCGGCCTCCGATCTGATGCCCTATGTGGCACTGTCGTCGAGCGGCTCGCTGAGTTTCGGCCGCAACATCGACCCCGAAACCAATACCTACGACAACAAGAAAACCCTCTCGACCGGCTTCGGGCTGCAGATGTCGCTGCCGCTGTTCGACGGATTGGTGAATATCAACAATCTCAAGGCGGCCCATGTGGCGGTGCTCCGGCAGCAGCATGCGGCTCAGGCCGAGGAAGACCGCGTGTCGCTGGCTGTGATACGGGCTTTCTACAACGTGTCGTACTGCAAGGCAATGGTAGAGCAGATGGAGCGTCAGCTCGAGCGCGACAGCACCGACCTGCGCGCCACCGAACGCGGCGAACAGCTCGGCACCCGCAGCGGCGCCGATGTGGCCGAGATGAAGGCCGTAGTGGCCGCCGACCGCTACGAACTTACCAACCAGCGCAGTCTCCTCGGCAAGGCCTACCTGGCCCTGCGCGGCGAAATGGGCATGGAGCCGACCGGCGAACCGCTCGAGCTCACCGAGGACAACGCCGACGGCGAGACCGCCTATACCGACGAGCACCCGCAGATAGCGGAGGCCCGGATGGCGCTGAAGCAGAGCGAGTACGGACTGCGGGCCGCCCGCGGCGCTTTCTCTCCCCGGATATCGATGAATGCGGGCGTTTCCACATCGTACTATAAGATGATAGGTTCCGACGTGATTACCCCCGGTTTCAGCCGGCAGTGGCACGACAACATGGGCCAATACGTGGGCTTTTCGGTGTCGATACCGCTGTTCACCGGCCTGGGCAACGTGAACCGCGTGAAGCGGGCGCGTATCGAAGTTGCCGAAAGCCGCACGCGGCTCGATCAGACCCGCTATAAGATAGCCCGCGAGACCGAGGAGGCCGCACTCGACCTCCGCGCCGCCACCGATGAGTTTGCCGCCGCTCAGGAGCGCCTCGAAGCCGAGGAGATGGCTTTCAGGGCCATGCGGCGCAAGTACGAGCTTGGCAGCGTGTCGGCCATCGAGCTCTATACTTCGAGCTCGAAACTCGCCACCGCCCGCGCCAATCTCGAGGGAAAGCGAATACAGAAGATTATCAGCGCCATCATCCTTTCGTACTATCATGGCGCCAAACTTATAAAATAGAAATGTATGGATACTGAGATAAGACATAAATATCCGCTGCTGAGAAAATACGGACTGTGGGCCGCGGGAGGTGCGGCTCTGGCCGTGGCCGTGATATGGGCGGCCGCATCGTCGGGCACGTCGACCTACAGGGCCGATGCCGCGGCCATCGTCGTCGGCGACGTTACGCGAGGCTCGTTCGACGACTACATACGCCTCAACGGACGTGTCGAAACCGGTACCGTCGTGCAGGTTTCGGCCCTCGAGACCGGCATAGTGGACCGGAAATGGGTAGAGGAGGGCGCCATGGTGCGCGAAGGCGACATTATCCTCACACTGCGCAATCCCAATCTGCGGCAGCAGATACTCGACTCGGAATCGCAGCTTGCCGAGAAGCAGAATATGCTGCGCGACACCGAGATAGCCATGGAGAAAGAACGCCTGCAGCTCAAGCAGGACCTTCTGGCGGCCCGCACCGACCTCAACCGCAAGCGCCGCCTGGCCGAGCAGCAGGAGGCTCTCTACGCCGAGAGTCTGACCTCGCGCGAGGAGTATCTGAAAGCCAGCGAGGACTATCAGCTTGCCGCCGAGACCGTCGATCTGCTGCAGGGGCGTATCAGCCAGGACTCGCTCTACCGCTCGGTGCAGCTGTCCATGATGCGCGAAAGCCTCCATAACATGCAGGAAAACTTCGCCCTGGTGCGCGAGCGGGCCGACAACCTCAATATCCGCGCCTCGCACAGCGGTCAGCTCGGCAGCCTCAATGCCGAACTGGGTCAGAACATAGCCGCCGGACAGCAGGTGGGACAGATCAATATGCTCGACAACTACAAGATAAGCGTGAGCATCGACGAACACTATATCGACCGCGTGACCCAGGGCCTTCGGGCTACTGCGCAGAGGCAGAACCAGCATCTCGACATGATACTGCGCAAGGTGTACCCCGAAGTGACCGCCGGCCAGTTCCGCGCCGACCTCACCATCGACGGCGAGCTGCCCGCCAATATCCGCGTGGGGCAGACCTATCCCGTCGATCTGGTGCTCGGCGAGGCCACCGAGGCCGTAATGGTGCCAAAGGGTTCATTCTTCCAGTCGTCGGGCGGACAGTGGATGTATGTGCTCGATAAGGACGGCAAGACCGCCACGCGCCGCAACATACGCATCGGACGACAGAACTACCGCTACTACGAAGTTCTCGAAGGACTCGAGCCGGGTGAGCGCGTCATAACAAGCTCATACACCGCTTTCGGCGACGCCGATAAGATAAGTCTGAAATAACCATCCTCTTAACTCCCTCAACTCAATACTTTTTCAACCCCGAATAAACGTAAAAAAATGGATATCGAACTCAAAAACGTAAGCAAAGTATTCCGCACCGACAGCGTGCAGACCCAGGCGCTCAACAATGTGTCGCTCAGTGTGAAAGACGGCGAATTTGTAGCCATCATGGGTCCGTCGGGCTGCGGCAAGTCGACACTGCTCAATATTCTGGGCCTTCTCGACAATCCCACTTCGGGCGAGTATGTGCTCGACGGCCGGGAAGTGGGGCACCTCAGGGAAATGCAGCGCACCGGCTGGCGCAAGGGCCGTATAGGCTTCATATTCCAGTCGTTCAACCTTATCGAGGAAATGAACGTGCGCGAAAACATAATGCTGCCGCTCAACAATATAAAGATGTCGCGCGAGGAGAAGAACCGCCGTGTCGACGATGCCATGAAGCGCATGGGCATAGCGCACCGTGCGGGGCACTATCCGTCGCAGCTGTCGGGCGGTCAGCAGCAGCGCGCCGCCATAGCGCGTGCCATAGTGGCCAAGCCGGGCCTCATTCTTGCCGACGAACCCACCGGCAATCTCGACTCGCGCAACGGTGCCGAGGTGATGGAACTGCTCACCGAGCTTCACCGCGATGGTGCGACCATAATCATGGTGACACACTCGCAGAAAGATGCCGCCTGCGCCGACTATATCATCAATCTTTTCGACGGCCAGATAGTAGAGAACCTCGCCGACCGCATGTAGCCTGATGGAGAGTTTAGAAAGTTGAAAAAGTTGAAAAAGTCGAAAAAGTTAAGATAATAGTACTGAGAACCATTATCCTAACTTTTTAAACTCAATACTTAATACTTCTTGGAATATGAGATTTTTTACTTCAGATATACGGCGCAATATCACCAAGATCGTGTGCCTGACCGTCGGCCTGGCGATGGGCTTCATCCTTATCGCCAAGGTCTATTTCGAACAGACCTATGACACTTTCTTCCCCGGATCCGACCGGATATACCGTATTACAGAGAGTTTTGTGCAGAATGGCGAGTATATGGAATATCTCTTCACGCCCGGAGCGTTTGCTCCCGGCCTAAAGCAGTATGCGCCGCAGGTGGAGGCTGCCACACGATATACCGGAATGTTGCACGAAAATGATGTCAGGACCGACGACGGCCGCTCCTTCACGGCCGAAGGCGTGGAACTTGCCGACAGCTGCTTTTTCGATGTCTTCCAGGCTCGTATCATTGCGGGCGATCCTCACGAGGCACTCGCGGTGAAGGATGTGTGTATGATTCCGCGCTCGCTCGCCGATAAGATCGGCGGCAATGTCGTTGGGCAGAGGCTGTGCGCACTGGCTTTCTCGGAGGACTATAAGGTGACGATAGGGGGCGTATACGAAGATTTCCCTGTCAATTCCACCCTGCCGAACGCCATTTATCTAAGCCTTTCATCGATTGGCAATTTCGCTCATGACGGAAGAAACAACTGGATGGGCAACGACCGCTATTCGAGCTGCGTGAAGCTTGTGGAAGGTGTGTCGGCCGAAGACCTTAAACCCACACTCCTTAAACTGATCGAGGATCATGTCGACAAGGAGGCAATCGAAATGTTCACTTTCCGCATGGGGCTTAAGCCTCTGGTAGGACTGCATACGTCGACCGACATGGTCCGGACCATGATATGGATGCTGTCGCTGCTCGCCGTAATACTGCTGATGAGCGCAGGTCTCAACTATCTGCTTATAGTGATAGGGCAGATGGGCCACCGCTCTAAGGAGATGGCCGTGCGCAAGTGCTACGGCACCGGCAACGGCCGCATTTTCGGCCGCATCATGGCCGAGAGCGTGTTCTTCCTTCTGGTGTCGATGGGTCTGGCCGTGCTTCTGGTGTTCTGTTTCTCCGATCTGTGCCGCGATCTGCTCGGCTATAGCCCGCAGGTGCTTTTCTCGACCGGCAAGGTGTGGCTTGTGGAAGGCGCAGTCTGCATAGGTCTGCTGCTTATCACCGGAGCGGTGCCGGCATGGATGTACTGCCGCACGCCCGTAGCGGCAGCCTTCCGCAGCAATGTCCGCAGCCGCCGTGGCTGGAAACTCGCGCTGCTGGCTGTGCAGTTCTTCGCATCGGGGCTGCTGATGTGCCTGCTTGTGCTGGTGGGGCGTCAGTACTATATGATGTCGCGTCTCGACATGGGCTTCGAATATAAGAATGTGGGCTATGTGTCGCTCGACGGCGTGCCCCGCGAGTCGCGGTCGGCCATAGTTTCCGAGCTGAAAAGCCTTGGATGTGTCGAAGGCGTGGCTTCGACATATCATAACTTTATCGACAAGGCTTCGGGAAACAATGTGTGGATAGATGATAAGATCGAGGACCAGATAAATGTAGCCGATTTCTATATTGTAAATCCCGAAATTTTCGATGTGATGGGCATGGAGTTCGTGCAGGGCGGTCCATTCGATATGACGGCCGACAGTGTCGGGCGCCAGGTAGTGGTCGAGGAGCGTTTTATCGATGTGATGAAGAAACTTACCGGCATCGACGACAACAACCTCATCGGACGCACTTTCAAGATAACCGAACATGTCGGTATCGAGGGTAGGCAGGACTTCATGGTGTGCGGCGTTGTGCGCAACATGCGTCGCGGCGGTTTCGATGAGGAAAGCGCCGATATGCGCTCGGCTGTCATTTTCCCGAGCCAATATATTTCGGGCAATCTGTTTGTACGGTTCAACCGTCTCACCCCCGAAACGATGCATCAGGCGCAGGAGATTATAAACAGGGTATATCCGGCCCGCGAGCTGTATATCACTCCCTACAGAGCGCAGGTGGAGCAGCTCACGGCATCCGTCCGCCGCTTCGGGCTGTCGGTGATAATAGCCGGTATTGCCATTGTAGTCATAGCCATGATAGGCCTGGTGGGCTATACGGCCGACGAGGTGCAGCGCCGCGCCCGGGAAATAGCCATTCGCAAGGTCACGGGCACGCCCGCGGCGAAGATAGTGCGGATGCTGTGTGTGGATATTCTGAAAGTGGCCGTGCCGTCGCTGGTGGCCGGCGGTGCCGTGGCGGCCGTGGCCGGGCGGCGGTGGCTGTCGCAGTACACCGAACAGGTGTCGCTCTCGCCGCTGAGCATGGTGCTGTGCGTGCTTGCGCTGTTGCTTCTCATAGTATCGGTGGTGGCTCTCAACAGCCTCAATGTGGCCCGCAGCAATCCTATAGACCATCTGCGCAGCGAATGACCCCGCAGCCGCCGGAAGCGGACCGTTTAATCGGCCTCCGCCGGAGGCCTTAATATCGTTGGGCGTTTTTTTGACCCGGCATGCGCGGGGCATGCCGGGCTACGCGAAATCGGCCTCCGACGGAGGCCTCGAAGCGGCATCCATACAATAATGGCGCCATTCGGATAATCGGCAACAACGGAAAAACCTCCGCAGGAGGTTGATTATACGTAGCCCGGCATGCCACCGTGCATGCCGGGTCATCTGGCCCCCCCAAAAAAAGCCTCCGCAGGAGGCTGATTACATCCCGCAAAAGACGGAACATTTTTTGTGAGTGCTGTGTTTCCATTGCATGAAAGACTCATCTCTTCACGGCAATAGCGGTGTCCGGCGACTGTCGGCCATGGGGCTGCTTGTGGCCATAGGCATTGTTTTCGGCGATATAGGCACGTCTCCGCTCTATGTGATGAAGGCGATTGTCGGGGCATCGCCCGATTTCGATGCCGATTACATCATAGGGGCCGTGTCGTGCATCATATGGACACTTACCTTGCAGACCACGGTGAAATATGTGCTTGTGGCCTTGCGGGCCGACAACAAGGGCGAGGGCGGCATACTGGCGCTCTTTGCCTTGCTGCGGCGCATGAAGCCCGGAGGCCTGTATGTTGTGGCGGCGGTAGGGTCGGCGGCTCTTGTGGCCGACGGTGTCATTACACCGGCCATCACGGTGTCGTCGGCGGTCGAGGGGCTGCGGGTATTCGACCCCGATCTGCCTACGGTGCTGATTTCTGTGGCTGTGATAGCGTGCATATTCCTGATGCAGCGGGCCGGAACGGGCACTATAGGCCGTTTTTTCGGTCCGTTCATGCTCGTGTGGTTTCTGATGCTCGGTGTGCTCGGTATCGCCTCGGTAGGATCATACCTGCCGGTGTTCAGGGCGTTCAATCCGCTGTATGCGTTCAGGCTTCTGTTTTCGTCGCCCGAATGGTTTCTCATCATGGGCGCGGTGTTTCTCTGCACCACCGGTGCCGAGGCGCTCTATTCCGACCTGGGGCACTGCGGACGCAAAAATATATCGGTAAGCTGGATTCTTGTAAAGATATGTCTGATACTCAACTATCTCGGGCAGGGTGCCTGGCTGATAAGCCATGGCGCCGGGGCTGGGGACGTCAATCCGTTCTTCGCCATCATGCCGTCGTGGTTTTCGGGCATTGGCGTGGCCATGTCGGCAGGAGCGGCAGTCATTGCGAGTCAGGCGCTGCTCAGCGGTTCGTTCACTATTTTTTCCGAGGCCGTGAGTCTCGGGTTCTGGCCCAAGCTCAAAATCAAATATACGAGTGCCGAGAAAGGGCAGCTATATATTCCGGCGGTGAATATGGCCCTGTTTGCCGGGTGTATGCTTACGGTGCTGATATTCCGCGATTCCTCGCATATGGAGGCGGCCTACGGTCTGGCCATAACCGTGACCATGCTCATGACCACGGTGCTGCTTGCCTTCTGGATGGTGTCGCGAGGTGTGCCTAAGGCGGTGTGTGCGCTTTTCGTGCTTGTTTTCGCGGCTGTCGAGATGATATTCTTTGTCGCCAATCTGTTCAAATTCACCCACGGAGGCTGGTACAGCATGGTGATAGCGGCGTTGCTTGCCGCGGTGATGATTCTGTGGCGCAACGCCACGCGGGCAAGGGCTTCGTATATCGAATACCGGCGGCTCGACGAGTGCGCCGATCTGATATCGGCCATCAAGGCCGATGACACGATCCCGAAATTCACGTCGAACCTGGTGTATTTCAGCCGCTCGGGCGATAAGGACCTTATCGAAAGCAAAATCGTATATTCGATTGTGAACAAGCTGCCCAAACGGGCCGATCACTACTGGTTTGTGCATATCGAGAATGTCGACGCGCCCGATACGCTCGAATACAGCGTCAGGATAGCAGTGCCCGAAACGGTCTACTTCATAACGATGCGCCTGGGCTTCCGGGTAGAGCCTAAAGTGACGGCCTACCTGCGCCAGATAGTGGAGGATCTCGTGGCCGACGGACGCCTCGATCTGCTCAGCAGCTATCCGTCGCTGCGGGCACGGAATATTCCCGGCGATTTCAGATTCATGATCATACACCGCATATTCTCGCCGTCGAGCAACTGCCGCGGGCGCGACCGCAGGCTCATGCTCGTGCACCAGTTGCTGCGCCGTCTGGGCGTGGGCGACTCCGAGGCGATGGGGCTCGAGACCAGTGTTGTGACGCAGGAGACGGTTCCTCTCATCATCAACACGGCCACAGGGCGCCGCATAAAACGCTCATGAAAGGATACAAATAAGTCAAATGATACTACATATCGGGCAAAATGGGGGCGTTAAGAGTTTTTGGGTTGTATTTTAACACGCGGTTTCTTATCTTTGCGCTACGTAATCAAAATTGAAGACGTTCGTTGCGCTGCCGGTTGCGGCGGCGGAAAACTAAGATAAACACATCCCAAAAATATACTTTAACACCATGGAATTACAGAACAAAATCGACTCGACTTTCGAATCACGATTCGGCGGTCACGGCACTATCTATGCCTCTGCCGGACGTATCAACCTCATAGGCGAACACACCGACTATAACGGCGGCTTCGTATTCCCGGGCGCCATCGACAAGGTTATCATGGCCGAAATCCGCGCCAACGGCACCGACAAGGTGCGTGTCTACTCCATCGACATCGATGACTATGCCGAATTCGGCCTCACCGAAGCCGATGCTCCCGCACAGTCGTGGGCACGCTACATCTTCGGCGTATGCCGCGAGGTGCTCAAGCGCGGCGGTAAGGTAGAGGGCTTCGACGCCGTTTTCGCCGGCAATGTGCCTCTGGGCGCCGGTCTGAGCTCGTCGGCAGCTCTTGAATCGTGCTTCGCTTTTGCAGTAAACGATATGTTCAACGGCAACGCCATCGACAAATTCGAGCTCGCCCGCATCGGTCAGAGCACCGAGCACAACTACTGCGGCGTGAACTGCGGCATCATGGACCAGTTCGCCAGCGTATTCGGCAAGAAAGACCATCTGATGCGCCTCGACTGCCGCTCGATGGAGTACGAATACTTCCCCTTCGAGCCCAAGGGCTACAGCCTGGTGCTGGTTGACTCCGTTGTGAAGCACGAACTGGCCGATTCGCCCTACAACAAGCGCCGTGCATCGTGCGAGCGTGTGGCCAAGCGTCTGGGCATCGAGACCCTCCGCGACGCCACCATGGAGATGCTCGACTCCGTCAAAAGTGACATCTCGGCCGAGGATTATTTCCGCGCTAAATTCGTGATCGAAGAGAAAGAACGTGTGCTGGCCGTGTGCGACGCTCTCGTTGCCGGCGACTACGATACCGTGGGCCGCTGCATGTACGAGACACACGCCGGTCTGTCGAAAGACTATGAGGTGAGCTGCGAGGAACTCGACTACCTCAACGATATCGCCAAAGAATGCGGCGTGACCGGTTCGCGCATCATGGGCGGCGGCTTCGGCGGCTGCACCATCAATCTGGTAAAGGACGAGCTTCTGCCCGCTTTCGTCAGCACCGCAAAGGCCCGCTTCAACGAGAAGTACGGACACGAACCCAAAGTGTACGAAGTTATCATCAGCGACGGCGCCCGCAAAGTGGCCGAAGCCGCTCATTGATCTTTTAATGACAGGTTTATGAAGTTTATAGAGTTAAAAGTTAAGATAATAGCATCTTGCCGTTTAACTCTATAAACTCGATTATTAACTTCGGTTTTCAGTCATGAAAACCATTTGAACGAAGATATGAAAGAAACAGTACTGGTATCCGGAGGCGCCGGATATATAGGCACACATACAGCCGTGGCTCTGATCGAGGCCGGCTACGATGTGGTGATTATCGACAACTTCTCGAACTCCGAGCCCTCGGCTCTCGAAGGCCTGGAGAAGATAGTAGGCCGCAAGGTGACATTCGAGGAAGTGGACACCTGCGACAAGGCCGCACTCCGCGGAGTGTTCGAGCGCCATCAGTTCAACACCGTCATTCATTTCGCCGCCTATAAGGCTGTGGGCGAGTCGATGTCGGAGCCTCTGAAATACTATCAGAACAATCTGGTGTCGTATATGAACATCCTCGAGATGATGAAGGAGTTCAAGCGCCCCAACGTGCTCTTCTCGTCGTCGGCCACCGTCTACGGCGATGCCGAGGTACTGCCCGTGACCGAGCAGACACCGCGCCAGCCGGCCACATCGCCCTACGGCAATACCAAGCAGATAGCCGAGGATATCCTCCGCGACTGCTGCCGCGCCTACGAAGGCATGTACGGCATAGCCCTGCGCTACTTCAACCCCATCGGCGCGCATCCGTCGGCTCTCATCGGCGAGCTGCCCCGCGGCGTACCCGCCAACCTGGTGCCTTTCATCACCCAGACTGCCGCCGGCATACGCGAATGCCTCTCGGTGTTCGGCAACGACTACGACACCCCCGACGGCACCTGCCTGCGCGACTATATCGACGTCAACGACCTTGCCAAGGCTCATGTCGCCGCCGTAGACCGCATGGTGCAGCATAAGATGGATGCCAAGTACGAGATTTTCAATGTCGGAACCGGCAATCCCGTGTCGGTGCTCGAGCTTATAACCCGCTTCGAAAAGGCCAACAACCTGAAGCTCAACTACAAGATCGTGGGCCGTCGCGACGGCGACGTTCCCGCCGTATGGGCCGATACCGCTCTTGCCAACGAGGTGCTGGGCTGGAAGGCCGAGCGCGATCTCGACGACACCCTGCGCTCGTCGTGGGAATGGGAGAAACATATCCGCAATCTTTAATTTTATGATTACAAAAGACAGCGCAGCATCGCCCGCAGGCGAGATACAGCTGCTTACCATAACCAATGCTTCGGGTGCCTCGGTGGTGCTGACCAACGTCGGCGCCGGTGTCGTGGCGGTGAATGTGCCCGACCGCGCCGGCCGTCTCGATGACGTGGCCCTGGGCTATGCCGACCCCGCCGACTATATCGGCGACGGTCCATGCTCGGGCAAGGTGCCCGGACGCTATGCCAACCGCATTGCCCGCGGTATTTTCAGCATCGACGGCCTGCAGTATCATCTGCCCATCAACAACGGACCCAACTGCAACCACGGCGGCCCCGAAGGCTTCAACAATCAGCTGTGGAAAGTGGTGTCGGCCGACGGCAACAAGGTGAAATTCGAATATGTGTCGGCCGACGGCGAAGCCGGTTTCCCCGGCAAGCTCACCGCCACCGCCGAATATGAGTGGACCGACGGCAACGAACTCCGCATTACCCTTGGCGCCACTACCGACGCCAAGACCGTGGTGAACCTTACCAACCACACCTACTGGAATCTCGCCGGCCATAATTCGGGCAGCGTGCTTGGCAACACCATGCGCCTGGCCGCATCGGCCTATCTGCCTACCGACGAAGTGCAGATACCCCTCGGCACCAAGGATCCGGTGGCCGGAACGCCCATGGATTTCACCGTGACCAAGGAAATCGGCCGCGATATCAAGGCCGATTTCACTGCTCTGAAGATCGGCAAGGGCTACGACCACTGCTGGGTGGTTGACGACTGGAAACCCGGCACTGTCAAGGCTGTGGCATGGCTCGAGGAGGAAACTTCGGGCCGCCGGCTCGAGATTTCGACCGACCAGCCCGGTATCCAGGTATATACCGGCAACTGGCTCGCCGGCAGCCCTGTCAACAAGGCCGGCCGCAGCTACGACGACTACGACGGCGTGGCCATCGAATGCCAGGACTTCCCCAATTCGCCCAATACTCCCGGCTTCCCCTCGACTCTGCTCGAACCGGGTCAGAAATACGAGCGCCACATAAACTTCAAATTCTCAGTAAAATAATAATAGTTGAAAGAGTAATAAGTTTATAAAGTTAAGATAATAGCGCAGATGCTGTCTTTTTTATATCGACTTATTACTTCATAAACTTAAGAAAAAAAATGAAACCTACACTTTTCATTCTTGCAGCCGGTATGGGCAGCCGCTACGGCGGCCTCAAACAGCTCGACGGTCTGGGCCCCAACGGCGAAACCATCATGGACTACTCGGTATTCGACGCCATCCGCGCCGGTTTCGGTAAAGTCGTATTCGTAATCCGCAAGGACTTCGAGGCCGACTTCCGCGAGAAAGTCCTCTCGAAATATGAAGGCGTAATACCTGTAGAAGTGGTGTTCCAGAGCATCGACAAGCTCCCCGAAGGCTTCACCTGTCCTGCCGACCGCACCAAGCCCTGGGGCACCAACCATGCCGTGCTTATGGGCAAAGATGCCATCAGGGAGCCGTTCGCCGTTATCAACGCCGACGACTTCTATGGCCGCGATGCTTTCGCTGTTATCGCTCAGGAACTCATGAAACCCCGCGACCGCAAGGGCGACTACTGCATGGTAGGCTTCCGTGTGGGCAACACCATGACCGAGAACGGCTCTGTGGCCCGTGGCGTATGCGAGAACAAGGACGGCTATCTCACCTCGGTTGTAGAGCGCACCGCCATCAGCTACGATCCCGAGCACCGCATCGTGTTCACCGACGAGAACGGCGTAGTGCAGACCCTCGAGCCCAACACTCCGGTGTCGATGAACATGTGGGGCTTCACTCCCGACTACTTCGACTTCAGCGAGCGCGAATTTGTAAACTTCCTCAAGAAAGATATCGATACTCCCAAGGCCGAATTCTTCATTCCCCTCTGCATCGACACCCTCATCAACAGCGGCGAAGCCACCGTCAAGGTGCTCGATACCGATTCCAAGTGGTTCGGCGTAACCTATAGCGCCGACCGCCCCGCCGTTGTAGCCAAATTCGCCGAACTCACCGAAAAAGGCGAATACCCCTCGCCCCTCTTCGGCTAAGCACATAGCTTGTCCTTTACAATATTTAACGGCGTCGCGCTTTCGGTAACACGGAAGTGCGACGCTTTTCTTAAAAACATGTTGTAAAACATATTTTGTCGTAAGTGGCAGAGTTTTAGCTTATTATTGACAGCCTCCGGGGCTTGTGAAAAGGCATTAAAGATTTTTAAACTTGAAAAACTTCCAAAAGAGGCCAAAAATCGCTATCTTTGAAAACTATTAAAAACTAACATTTAAAGAATCTTAATGCCCGTCATGGAGCAGACATTCATAATTCTCAAACCCTCTACAATATCCCGTAGCCTTGTCGGCGACGTTCTCATGCGTTTCCAGCGCAAGGGTCTGCAAATCACCGGCATCAAGATGATGCAGCTTAGCGAGGAAATCCTCCGCGAGCACTATGCCCATCTTGTAAACCGTCCTTTCTTCCCCACGCTGCTCAAATCGATGATGGCCACACCTGTGATAGTGCTGGTACTCAAGGGCAAGGACGCCGTGACTGTGGTGCGTTCCATGGTCGGCGCCACCAACTGCCGCAATGCCGCTCCCGGCACCATACGCGGCGACTTCGGCATGAGCGGTCAGGAAAACATCGTACATGCTTCCGACAGTCCCGAGAACGCAGTAATCGAAATCAACCGTTTCTTCAAGCCCGAAGAAATTTTCGACTACACTCTGCCGACCATAGCATCGATCTACGCTCCCGACGAGCGCTGATTTCAAATTCTACACAAATACCAAACTAAAGTCAGACCGCATAAAAGCCAATCGCATAAGAAAATAATGCTCTCCTGTCTTAATAAAACCATACTCAGCGCCGCAGCTGTATTGCTCTGTGGCTTCGGTCTTATGGCCGAAGACCTCGAGTACCGTCTGCCGGCCAGCCATCTTGCCAGTCACGATAATTTTCTCGCCAATCAGGGTAATGCCGGCATATCGGTAGAAAATACGTCGAAATATCTCGAAGAGCTCTTCAATGAGGAAGAAGAGCCCGAATTCGACATCTACACCGAGGGCTGGGACAGTCAGGCCGTGAACTGCTACAATGCATCGCAGGTGCCCAACAGCGCCGTTATCGACGTCACCAATTTCGCCATGCCGCATCCGGGCTACATAACCTCGCCCTACGGCTAACCCCGCCGTTTCCGCCGCATGCACAAGGGCGTAGACCTTAAGCTCAACATCGGCGACACCATCCGCGCCGCTTTCGACGGCAAGGTGCGTATAGTCCGCAACCAGGGTGCCCGCAAGGGTTATGGCAAATACATAGTTATCCGCCACACTAATCAGCTCGAGACCGTCTACGGCCACCTGTCGGAATGGCTCGTGGAGCCCGACCAGTATGTCAAGGCCGGCGAACCAATAGCATTGGGTGGCAATACAGGCCGTTCAACCGGCCCGCACCTTCACTTCGAGACACGCTACATGGGCTATGCCATCAATCCCTGCGCCATCTTCGACTTCGCCAACCAGACCACGCATACCGACACATACACTTTCTCCAAGTCGACCTATCAGAATGCCCGCAACTTCTCGCCTGCCGCAAACAGCGAGTATGCCAAGGAGTATATGAAAAAGAATCCTCCCAAGCCCTATGTCCGCAATTCGGGTTCGACCAAAGGTGCCGGATCATCGACATATCGTGTGAGAAAGGGCGATTCGCTCAGTAAGATCGCTTCGCGCAACGGTACAACCGTAGCTCGTCTGTGTCGTCTCAACGGCTTGAAGACAACGTCGAAACTTCAGGTAGGCCAGAAGATAAAGCTGAGATAACTCCAAAAGAGTGATGAAATAAAAACTGAGTGCCGGTTCGTTGTGAATCGGCATTTTTATGACCTATGGAAACTATTATCAATAAAGAATTCGGCGGCGAACGGCCGCTTTTCGCCGCCCGCGACCTGCGGCTGGAACATGTCGCCATTCACGCAGGTGAATCGGCGCTCAAATGCACCCGCAATATCGAGGCTGTCGACTGCCGCTTCGAGGGTAAGTATCCTTTCTGGCACACCGACGGTTTCAGGGTCGAGAAGTGCCTTTTCACCGAAGGCGCGCGTGCGGCGCTATGGTATTCGCGCGATTGCGTTATGACAGATACTCTGGTGGAAGCACCCAAGATGTTCCGCGAAATGAAAGGCGTGGACCTTACCCGCGTACGCATCCCCGACGCTCAGGAAACACTGTGGCACTGCTCCGACGTGCGCCTGCGCGATGTCGAGGTGGCAAATGCCGACTACCTTTTCATGCACTGCCGCAATATCGATATCGAGAACTATCGCCAGCAGGGCAATTATTCGTTCCAGTACTGTGCGGACGTAGTCATACGCAATGCCCGCATCGATTCGAAGGACGCCTTCTGGAATACCGAGAATGTGACCGTGTACGACTCGGAGCTTACCGGCGAATATCTCGGCTGGCACTCGCGCAATCTGCGCCTCGTCAACTGCCGCATATCGGGCACGCAGCCTCTGTGCTACGCCCACGGCCTCATTCTCGAAAACTGTACTTTCGCTCCCGACTGCGACCTCGCTTTCGAGGACAGCGAACTGCGCGCCGACATACGCGGCTCCATCACCTCGGTCAAGAATCCGCGCACGGGTTCCATCACCGCCGATTCGATCGGCGAGATTATCCTCGACGAGCACGTGCTCGACCCCGCCGACTGTAAAATATCTGTGCGATGAGCGATTTCGATTTCGATAGCGCGCCCGGGCGGCGCGGCACGGCCTCGTATAAGTGGGATACGCCTTCCGATCCCGACGTCATTCCCATGTGGGTGGCCGATATGGATTTCCGCACAGCGCCTGCGATTATCGGGGCGCTGCGCGAGCGTGTGGACCACGGTATCTTCGGCTATACCAAGGTGCCCGAGGCCTACTATCGCGCCTGCACCGACTGGTTCGCCGTGCGTCATGGCTGGACTTTCGACGCCGGCAGCGTTGTCTACACATCGGGTGTGGTGCCGGCTGTCTCGGCTATAATCAAGGCCATGACGCGGCCGGGCGACAAGGTCATTCTTCAGACTCCGGCCTATAACTGCTTCTATTCGTCGATTCGCAATAACGGGTGCGTGCTTTCGCCCAATATGCTGCTCCGCGACGCCGCCGGCCGCTATAGCATCGACTTCGACGACCTCGAACAGCGTGCCGCCGACCCTGAGGCGCGTCTGCTTATACTCTGCAATCCGCACAATCCTTCGGGGCGTGTGTGGACGCGAGCCGAACTCGAGCGTGTGGCCGACATCTGTCTGCGCCACGATGTATTTGTGATCGCCGACGAGATTCACTGCGAGCTTACCTACGGCGACATCCGCTATACGCCCTACGGCACGCTGGGCGAGCGCTGCCGGCGCCGTGCGGCCATATGTGTGTCGCCGAGCAAGGCGTTCAACATCGCCGGCCTGCAGATAGCTAACATTGTGGCTGAAGACGACGATGTGCGCCGCCGTATCGACCGTGCCATCAACGACAACGAGGTGTGCGATGTCAACCCCTTCGGTGTCGTGGCCACCATTGCCGCATATGAGCGGGGAGGGGAGTGGCTCGATGCTCTGCGGGCGTATCTGTGGGACAATTATTGCTTCGCGCGCGAGTATATCGCCGCCAATATGCCACTCTGCAAGGTGACACCGGCCGAGGGTACATATCTGCTGTGGGTCGATGTGTCGGCTTACGGCATCCCGTCGGAGACGCTGTGCGACCGCCTCGAGGCAGAGGCCCGGGTGAAACTGAGTCCCGGACCCGATTACGGTCCCGGCGGCGAAGGTTTCGTCCGCATTAATCTTGCCTGTCCGCGTAGCCGTCTTGCCGAGGGACTGCGCCGTATCGCCACTTGGCTGGCCGTTCTATAATACTGTTCGCCACCCGTCTTCAAGGTGGTGAATTTTTGTTACATTATTGTGACGAATATCGTTTGTAACAATTGTGTAACAAAAATGTGATAGATTAAATAATTGTTATTCAATGCATTGTAATTAATGCTTGAGGAATTTTCTTGAATTAACATTTATTTGCATTAAAAGTCTTGCGCTTGGTGATTTTGGTTCTATTTTTGAATCGTCAAACAAAAAATGACACAAAAACAGACAAAAAATCTAACTCCAAAATCATCATAATTATGGCAACCACGACAACTTTCCAGACCAACCTGATGAACCTTCAGTCGAATCTTTTGAATTTCGCCTTCATGCTCACATCGAACCGCGACGACGCTTACGATCTGCTGCAGGACACCACCCTAAAGGCACTCGACAATCAGGACAAATATGCCGAGAATACCAATTTCAAGGCATGGGTGATGACGATTATGCGCAATCTCTTCATCAACAACTATCGTCGCAGCGTTCGCAATGCGACAGTCGTGGACACCACCGACAACCTCTATCACCTCAACCTCAGCCAGGACAGCGGTTTCGAATCGCCCGAAGATTCCTATGGCGCCAGCGAGATAACCGAGGCTATCAGCGAGTTCTCCGATGAATACCGCATACCTTTCTCCATGCACGTGGCCGGCTACAAATACAACGAAATAGCCGAAAAGATGAATCTGCCGCTCGGCACTGTCAAGAGCCGCATTTTCTTCGCCCGCAAGAAACTGCAGGAGCGTTTCGCCGACTACAGATATTAAATTTTAATTATGAATCAGGGATTATGAATTATTTTCTATCCTGAGTAATAATTGAATCAGATTATTTTGGAGTAGCCGGCGACGGCGACTGAAACAGCTACGGGCCTGCGGGAATGCCACTCGCAGGCCCGTAGCTGTTGTTGATGCAGGGAGTTTTTACCGGTGTGCAGCCAACGTGCGGAGGCGCGACAGGACGGCCGTGATGCCTGTGACGAGGTAGCCGGTGCACAGGGCGGCTATCACCGAGCCTTCGCGCACGCCTTCGATGCGTCCGCTGAATGCCAGCGAAGTGAGTATGGCCAGTGAGACCAGCGAAACGTCGAACATCACTTTCAGACGGCCGAATTCGCGTCCGTAGCGCCGCGAGGCGTATTTGACGAAGCCTTCGGCACTCATTATGGCCACGTTGGGCTTGAGCTCGAGGACAATTCCCAGCGACTGGCACAGACAGCCCAGAGCCAGGAACGCGAGCGACCACAGATAGTTGGCCGGCGTCATGGCCGCGCTCAGGTGCATGTTGAAGTCGATAAAAGCCGAGAAAATGAACGAGAATGGTATCTGAAGCAGAATTTCAGCCTTGTCCTTCATCGAGCCGAAGCCTCGTATGAGCCAGAACTGGCCGAGAATCAGCAGCATGTTGATGAGGAAGGTCGCCATGCCCAGGGTGATGGGAGTGTTGAGCGACAACACATAGTTAATGCTCGAGATGGGAGTGGTGCCAAGGGTGGAGCGGACTATGAAAACAATACCTAAGGAGAGAAAGTACAAACCGATAATAAATACCAAATACCTCACTGTTGTAGATTTCATCGCAAAATCCTTTCTTTTTACCACTGCAAAGGTACGAAAAAAAGTGAGAAGTCAGAAGGAAACAGCTCTCTGGGTAAGGTAGAGCAAGCCATGATACAATATGATACATAAAAAGAAGCGAGACTGCCCGACTATGTGGCAGCCTCGACTTTACCTTTTTTTAGAGTGCTAAATGGAGCGACTAAAGTCTCCAAAAGCACTATGATGATACAAAGGTAACGCTTTTATCTGATGCGACAAAATTTTCAATGAAAATTCCGCATTAAAAATCTCATATCGTGGAGAAATCAGGTATCAGCGGCTTCAAATTTGAGGATACAAGGCAAAGATCCTTATATAGGTTTTTGATTTGTTTGCTCATATCTTCTGCTCTGTTGGCAGAGACCTGTCCCATCATATACTTTATAACGCGGATAGCTCCAATTATGTTATTGCGTTCGGAAGGATGGTATTCAGCCGGTCCACGTCGAATTGCCTGATGGAGTCGCAAGTCATATAAAAGTAGGCCGTGGGCGCAGGCATTGCGTACTTGTCGGATGGTGTGCATATAACTCTCGAAAGTAACAACCTGCCGTATGCCGAATTTATGTGCTATGAAAATTTTGTCTTCATTCTCTTTGAGTTGCTCGTAGAGTTTCATCACGGCACCGAAGGTCATAAATTCGAGAGTCTTCCACGCTGGAGCGAAGCGGTCGTTGGGGTTTCTCAGATGATGGCGATGAATTACCGGATTGCGTTTGAAATCCGAGGTGTAAACCTTGCGTTCGAAGTCGCGGGCATAGGCGCGACTTACGACGGAAGGATTAACAAACCATATCGGCGTGGAGTTATACTTGTTTGAGAGATAGTATATGAGCGAAGTGCGGAAAGATATCTCGATGCGGTTGAGATAGCGCATGAGCAACAGACGCAGGTCAAAATCGAAATAGTAGAGTTTGACCGCATCCTCGAACAAAGCGCTCTCGATATATTCGTGTGTGCGGTTGCGAAGGTCGGGATAAGATTTTTCAAAAGGGAACAGATAGAAGCCAAGGCGATAATAGCCTATATCCATCAGAATCTCGCGTGCTTTGTCCGTATCGGAAAACCCAAGGCCTCTTGATTCCATTAGGCCGATCTGTTGTTCTATTGTTGTTGCTGATTTCGCCATATACAGTTTTGAGTTATGCGAAGATACGAAAAAAAGTCAGAAGTTGGGAATGAGTAGTCGGGAGTGAGGAGTATTTAAATGCTTGCTTGTTGCCGTAAAAAAATTACGGATAAATTTGGCGTATTGGCCGACAAGGCTTAACTTTGCATACACAACGCTTATAAGCACCTCAACTCATGCTCAAACGGTTTAAAGTGACTAACTTCCGCGGCTTCGAAAACGAAACCGTGTTGGATTTCTCCGACAGCAACTCCTACGCCTTCCACACCGAGTGCATCAGCAACGGCATCGTCCGCTGCGCTATCGTGCATGGCCTGAACGGTTCGGGCAAATCGAACCTCGGACTGGCGCTTTTCGACATCGTGGAGCATCTGACCGACTACAAAGTCATTCCTGAGGTGTACGACAACTATCTCAACGCCGACAGCGATGATACGGAAGCTCACTTCGAATACACATTTGAGTTCGACGGCGTAGAGGCTGTATATTCCTACACCAAAAGCACATACCGAGTTCTTACGGGCGAGAGTCTCTCTATCGGCGGAAAACGCTGCCTGTACTTCGACCGTCACAATAGCAACGAGCGTTTCGAGACCCTGCTTGAAGGCACTTCGACACTCGAAAATAAAATCGACGATCCCACACTGTCGTTGCTCAAGTACATCCGCAAGAACACTCAACTACCGGCTTCGAAAGAAAACGATACGTTCAGGGCCATTTTCGATTTTGTGTCGAACATGCTTTATTTCAAGTCGCTCGACGAGCGCTACTATATCGGTAGAGCTCCGAAGAACAACAACTTTATGGTGGATATTATCGACAACAACCTTGTCGATGACTACTGCCACTTCCTCAACGAAGCAGGCATCAAATGCGATCTTGGCGTAGAAAATGAGGGTGACAAAAAAATTATTGTAAACCGCTACAAAAAGAGGTCGCTACCCCTCGCACAAGTATGGTCGACCGGCACTGTAGCCCTTACATTGTTATATTGCTGGCTTCAGAAGATAAAACAGGACGGCATCAGCTTCCTTTTCATCGACGAGTACGACGCGTTCTACCACTTCCGCCTCTCCAAAGAAATCATCCGCATTCTCAGAACCTCCGGCGTTCAGTTCGTCCTCACGACACATAACACGGCGAATATAACCAACGACCTCCTGAGACCCGACTGCTATTATCTCATCGACAACGCCGGAGTTGTATCGTTGTCGAAGCGCACTCCCAAAGAGTTGCGCGAGGCGCATAATATCGAAAAGATGTTCAAGTCCGGAGCTTTCGACTGCGATGAGTGAGAAAGTGCTGTTCGTGCTCGAAGGTAAGGCCAAAGAACCGGCTGTCCTTGATGCGATATGGGAGTTCGTTTTTGCGCGCTATACCGCCCACAAACCGCCGAAAGTGGTTTATACTTACTGCACGCACATCTACAAACTGTTCAAGGAGCTTTCGGCTGACCCCGACCTCGATTTGCTCGGGTTGCTCAAGGAAGACGACCCCGACGGCATTCTTGCCGATGCCGACGGCGACACATTCTCGTCGGTCTATCTCTTTTTTGATTACGACGGCCATGTGAATATGCCGCAAAAAGACAGCGGAGGGCATTGGGACGGCGATGATATATTGACTGAAATGCTCGACCTGTTCGACCAGGAGACCGAGCGCGGCAAATTGTTTGTGAGTTACCCGATGGTCGAGGCCATACAACACCTCGACAAAAAGCCGGCCGATGTTTCGGCACTTGTAACGGCGAAATGCAAAGGGCCGCATTGCCCCATGCGCGACACATGTCCCGACCGTCCGGAGTGTCCGCCCGTAAAGACCTACAAGACGCTGGTAGCAGGAGAGATACCTGCACTGACCAACATCGCCGGAATTACTCACGCGACATGGGCTGAAATTATCGGCCACCACCTCTACACCGCCGCGCTCCTGCATCACGGCACCTCGGTTATCGACAGCATTATCTCTCAGAAAGACATCTTCGATCGCCAGAAGTCTTACATCGCACTGCCGTGCCCGCAGGTGGTGGTCCTCAGCGGTTTTCCCTTGTTTATTCTCGATTATCTCGGAACGGAAAAGACACTTGGGCTGCTCTCATGAGCGTTGGAAGGGCAGCCGATCTTGCTCGTAAACATGTAACTTCTGACTTCTCTCTCCTACTTTCTAACTTTTTTGCTATATTTGCAGTTTAAAAGGAAAAAACTAAAGTTATCATATTATGGCTCAGAATGAAGTGACGGAACCAGAAGAAAAAAAGTCTCTCAATTTTGTAGAAGAAGAGGTGTACAACGACCTGCAGGCCGGTAAAAACGGAGGCCGGCTCAGCACTCGTTTTCCACCCGAACCTAACGGATACCTTCACATAGGCCATGCCAAGGCCATCTGCATGGACTTCGGTGTTGCCGAGAAATTCGGCGGCACATGCAATCTCCGCTTCGACGATACCAACCCCGTGAAAGAAGACGTGGAATATGTCGACTCCATCCGCGAGGACATACACTGGCTCGGCTTCGACTGGGGCGACCGCGAATACTATGCTTCGGATTACTTCCCTCAGTTGTTCGATCTTGCCGTGCGTCTGATTAAGGAAGGCAAGGCTTATGTCGACGACCAGAGCGCCGAGGAGATAGCCCGCCAGAAAGGCACTCCCACAACTCCCGGCGAGAACAGCCCCTACCGCGACCGCAGCGTAGAGGAGAACCTCGACCTGTTCATGCGCATGAACGCCGGCGAGTTCGACGAAGGCTCGCGTGTGCTCCGCGCAAAAATCGACATGGCTTCGCCCAACATGCACTTCCGCGACCCCATAATGTACCGCATCATCAAGACGCCCCACCACCGCACGGGCACTACATGGAAGGTATACCCCATGTACGACTTCGCCCACGGCCAGAGCGACTATTTCGAGGGTGTGACACACTCCATCTGCACGCTCGAATTCGTGGTACACCGTCCGCTCTACGAGTATTTCGTCAAGGAGCTCGCCGACGAGAGCTACTGCCCCCGCCAGATCGAATTCAACCGTCTCAACCTCACCTACACCGTCATGAGCAAGCGCAAGCTGCTCCAGTTGGTGAAGGAAGGTCTTGTGGCCGGATGGGACGATCCCCGCATGCCGACTATCTCGGGTATGCGCCGCCGCGGCTACACCCCGGCCTCGATACGCAATTTCATCGACACCATCGGCTACACTAAGTACGAGGCCCTCAACAGCGTGAGCCTGCTGGAGCATGCCGTTCGCGACGACCTCAACCGCATCGCCACACGCGTGATGGCTGTGGTCAATCCTCTCAAGGTGGTCCTTACCAACTATCCCGAAGGCAAGGTCGAGACCGTGAGCATGGATAACAACCCCGAGGATCCCGAAAGCGGCACACACGACATGCCGTTCTCGCGCGAGCTCTACATAGAGCGCGACGACTTCATGGAGAATCCGCCCAAGAAGTTCTTCCGTCTGGCACCCGGCCAGGAAGTGCGTCTCAAAGGCGCCTATATCATCAAGTGCGACGAAGTGGTGAAAGATGCCGACGGCAATATCACCGAACTGCGCTGCACATACGACCCCGACACTCTCAGCGGCATGCCCGGCGCAAACCGCAAGGTGAAAGGCACCCTCCACTGGGTATCGGCAGAGCATGCCGTCGATGCCGAAGTGCGCCTCTACGACCGTCTTTTCGACGTGGAGAATCCCGCAGCCGAGCCCGACCGCGATTTCCGCGAAATGCTCAACCCCGAGTCGCTCAAGGTGGTGCAGGGCGTGAAGCTCGAACCGTATATCATGGCTACGGCACAGCCCGGCAGCAAGTTCCAGTTCCAGCGCGTGGGCTATTTCACTCCCGACCCCGACAGCACCCCCGAGCATCCTGTATTCAACCGCACCATAGCCCTGAAGGATACCTGGGAAAAGGTGCAGAAGAAAGCTTAAACACCATCTTAGATGAGTTACGACGACGAATCCAATCCCCGCGAAGAGCTGTACCGGAATTTTCTGAAGTCGCTCAAGGAGCCGGCTACCGATCGCTTCTTCGACGAGGATGAACTCGTGGAAATATTCGACTATGCCGGCGATCTGGCCGACGACTATGCGCGTGCCGAGGTGCTCTTCCTCGGCGCACGCCTCTACCCGGAGAGCGCGCCGCTCAAGGAGAGACGCGCCTTGCTCTATCTCGATCTCGAGGATGCCGAGAAGGAACTGAAGGACGGCAGCGCCGCGGCTTTTGTAGCCGACAATGCCGACCATACGTCCATGCTCTTCGATATCGTGCGCCTCGAGGCCAACCGGCCGGCCGACAGCGGCGCGGCGCTCGATTTCCTGATGAACCAGTATCCCACGTTCACCGACGAGGAGACCATACGCTTCATCGACCTCGCTTTCGACCTGGAACGCTACGACTGGGTGAAAGCCAATCTCGACCGCCTGCGCAAGAAGGCCAGCTTCCTGCCGGCTCTGCTCTACGAGGTGCTGCAGGAGGCCGACGAGCAGGGCGATGACGCCACCGTGGCCGCTCTGGCCGAAGAACTTATCGAGGCCGAGCCTTTCGCCATAGCCTACTGGGCCACGCTGTTCCGGGCGCAGGCGCGTTTGGGCAAGGAAGAGGAGGCCCGGCAGACTTTCGACACGGCCAGAGCTCTCGGCGCCGACAATCCGGCGGCGCTGCTCAATCTTGCCGATACGGTCTATTCGTCGGCGCCCTATCTGCAGCGCGAGGCCATCGAGATGCTAGGCACTCTCCGAGACGAGAATCCCGACGATTTCACCTTCACCGACTGCCGCTGCGCGCTGTTGGTGCAGAACGGCGAGACGGCCACCGCCGTGGCCGAGCTGCGTAGCTTTCTCCACGAGCATCCCGGCGATACCAAGGCTCTCAAGCAGCTGCTGATGTGCAACGTGAGCGACGCCGAGGAGTACTGCATGCGCTATCTCGATGCCAGCGGCGGCAACGAGATGCCTCAGCCGGAACTCGACGAGACCATCAACGCCCTGCTCATGCGCTCGGCCATGACATCCCTGGCCGCACTGCTCAGGACCATAGCCTCGCGACGCCCGCTTACGGCTCTGGAGCACGCATCGTACGCCGAGGCCCTGTTTGCGAGCGGCAAGTACCGTCAGACCATAGAGCTGATAGAGGACGAGGCTGCCTTCGACGAGATAATGCAGGTGCCTCTGCGCGGCACATCGCATATCTACGTGTGCGTGGTTTCGTACATGAAGACCGGCTGCGAAGAGCAGGCCCGCGCTATCCTCGACAAGGTGATGCCCTTCCTCGATTCGTTTATGAATACGGCTCCGATGCCTATCCGCATGACCGCACGCACCATCTACACCCTCGCCGACAAGATACGGCGCCATCCGGCCTCGGACACTCTCTACTGGGAGTATTTCGACCTTTTAGGCTACTCGAAATTCGCCTGACCGGCTGTCGATACAAGCGCATACATAATCCTCAGACTTTTTGTCACAGATGCCTCCGGAGAAGGTAATCAGCCTTCTCCGGAGGTGTTTTTTATGGCGATAGTTTATCCGGTGCGGGTGGAAAAATGTCGGAAGCGGGGCTTACGTGATGGAAAAATGCAAATTGTTAGAGTTTATTTAGCATTTGTTAACCAAGATAAGGCCGCTGAGACATGCCATTATGCTTACTTTTGTTGCAGCGATTCTATTTGCTGTTCTATTAATCTTCACCTATCATTTTATGAAGCATTTCTTATCATGGGCTTTGGCTCTGATGACCACAGCTTGTGTGGTCGTCGGCGCAGAAGCCCGCGTCCCGGTTTTTGAGAAATCGGACGGCGGAAAAACAACGCGTGCGTCGGTTACAAGATCCGTAGGCGAGCAGCCGACGACACAAATTCCGCAACTGCGGACACGCCCGGAGTACGGAGGTCTGATGCGTGCGCGCAAATCGGGCATGCCCCGGCATACAGTAATTCCTATGAAAACTCCCGCGATGCAGGCGGCAGAAGCCCTGAAGGGCATCGACCTGCGAGGCTCGGTAATTGCATCATCGGCCCCAAAGAATGAATTTCCGCGAGGTATGTACCGCTTACCCGGAGAGTCGAACGGTTTTGAACTTCTCAAGAGCGGCGTCATGGCCAACAAGGGCGGTGCTCTGGTGGACGGCACTTATTATGCCGTGACTTCGCTTACCATGTTCGGCGAGACCATTGTGGATGTGGCGCCCTACGATGCCGAGACATGGCAACCCAAACCTTATTTTCTTGAGCCTGAGACAAGCGTTCTTGCATCGGATGTGACTGTCGACCCTGTGAGCGGGAAAGTGTACGGCAGTTTCTACAACGACGACTTCGATGGCGGCTATGTTTTCGGCATAGTCGACTATTCGACCGGTGTGCGCACTGCCATATGCGACATTCCTTCTGAGATAGGTTTCTACAATGGTGTGGCAGCCGACGCCGATGGTTCGATTTATGCTGTGGACGCGCACGGCAAGTTCTACTCGGTGGACAAGACATCGGGTGCCGCAACCTTCATCGGGGAGACCGGCGTCACACCACAGTATACGGCGTCGGCAACAATCGATCCCGTGAGCGGCCGCATGTTCTGGACGCACTCTACCGATGAGACCGGCGCTCTGTATGAAATCAACAAGGATACCGGCGTCGCAACGCTCGTGTACGAGTTTCCGGGCGCTGAAGAAGTGACAGGCCTCTATGTGGCAGCTCCCCCGGCACAACCGGGCGCGCCTGCGGCTGCTGAAGATGTGAGAGTAGATTTTGCCGAAGGCTCGCTCACCGGTAAGGTATGTTTCAGCGTGCCCGACCATCTGTACGACGGCTCGGCCGCTACGGGTGAGGTGACCTACACCGTGGCAACCGGCGGCGAGAAGGTAGCAACAGGTACGGCTGTGTTCGGCACAGGAGTCGAAGCCGATGTTACCGTAAAGGCTTCCGGCGATTATGAGTTTACCGTGACTCTGACCAACCTTGCCGGCAATTCACCGGCAGTCAAGGCATCGGGCTATGCAGGCTACAAGGCACCCAAACTCACCGTGACCGGTCTGACTTATGCCGACGGTAAATTCAAACTTTCATGGGAAGCAAGTGGCGTCAGCACCGGCGACCTCACATATACCGTGACCCGATATCCCGACGCCGTGACCGTGGCCGAGAACATCAGTGTCACAGAATTGGATGATGCGGTAGAAGAACCGGCGAACATAACCGTGTTCTACTACACTGTACAGGCCCGCAACCACGACGTGGTGTCGGCCGTGGCTCAGTCGCAGAGCGTGACTCTCGGATCCATAACCCCGCCTTTCGTCCCCGACTTTGAGACGCGCAACGCCCTGAATGGTTTTACCGTCCTGGATAACAATGAGGACGGCACCACGTGGACACACTCGTATTTCAACGGATTTGTGTCCCTGAACTACAATGAGGAGTACGCGGCCGATGACTGGCTCATTACCCCTCCGCTGAAACTCGAGGGCGGCAAAATATACAAGCTTATGTACACAGTATCGTCGAACGACCGCTTTGCCGAACGCATGGAGGTGAAGATGGGTACCGCTCCCGATGCCATGGCCATGCGCACCGTGATAGTGCCTCCGACCGAATACCAGACCACAGCCGAGAAAACCGAAGTCAGATATATTGCGCCCGAAGCCGACGGTAAGTATTACATTGGCTTCCATGGTATAAGCGACGCCGACAAATACACGCTATACCTGATTTCGATGTCGCTCTCGGCTCCAATGTCGCCCTTGGCACCCGATGCCATCGGAGACCTTACTGTCGTACCGGACTTCAACGGTGGTCTTAGTGCCAGGGTAACCTTCACCGCCCCCATAAAGAGTATCGACGGTACCGCACTTGACGCCATAGACCGCATTGAAGTGAAGCGAGGCGGCATCAGGGTGTATACCGCGCAGAACCCGCAGCCGGGCGAGGCCATAAGCTTTTCCGACGAGGTATCGGCAGCAGGCATCTACACTTACTCGGCGGTAGCCTACGGCACAGCCGGTGAAGGCAAGAACTGCGAAACCAAGACGTTCATAGGTATCAACAAGCCGTCGGATCCTACCGGCCTTGTCATTTCACAAAGCGCAACTCCGGGCGAGATTACTCTGAAATGGGATGCGCCCGCCACCGACAAGGACGGCTACCCCATCAATCCCGGACTTGTACGCTATACCATATATGAACTCGGCAACGAAGATGTGGCCGTAGCCGATGATGTTACCGGCACTACCTATACCTACCAGGCCGTCCCGGCCGACAGCGAGCAGGAATTCCTGCAGTGGGCCGTATGCGCCAAGACTGATGCCGGCTCATCGAAGGGCCTGTATTCCGACCTCGTGCCCGTGGGCCGCCCCTATGCCTTGCCTTACTGCGAATCGTTCGCCAACGGAGAGCTCGACAACATCCTCGGCACTAACAACGACCCCTACGTAGTATGGGATACCACAACTGACTCGCCCGATGTGGCGGCACAGGACGGTGACAACGGCTACATGTACATGACCGGCTACTTCAAGGACGACGAAGCATACGTTTTCACCGGCCGCATCCACCTGTCAGGCGAAAAACCGGGTCTGTCGTTCCATGTGTTCCGCCTGACCGGCGAAGATCCGACCGTGGTCGACTCCAACGAAATCGATGTATATGTGACAGCCGACGGCGTCAAGACACTCGTGTCGCACATCGTCAACAGCACCTTGCCTAAGGAAGCAGACTGGAACCGTGTGACCATACCCCTGGACGTTTATGGCGGCAAGGATATCGAACTGACGATTTTAGGTCGTGTCAAGAACTTCAGCAACATCGCCATAGACAACATCCGTGTGGACAACCGCAGAGACAATAACATGACCGTTCTGTCGATTTCCGCGCCCGAGACGGCTAATGTGTGCAATGCCTTCAATATAGCTGTCAAAGTTGCCAACCACGGCGAGAAGACTGCTAAAGGATTTTCTGTGGTTCTGGACAACAACGGACAGCGCGTCGATGCCAGGGAAGGCCTGACCCTCGATCCCGACGGAACAGTAGTAGTGACTTTCGAACAGACTCTGGACATACTGAGCGACGAAAACAATGATTTCACCGCCCGGATAGTGTTTGCAGACGATGAATATGCCGATGATAACATCAGCGAAACCGCAAGTGTGAAACTGCTTCTGCCCGAACTCCCTGTAGTGACCGACCTCCGCGCTACCGAAAACGGAGGCGTCGTGGAAGTTGAATGGACCAAGCCCGACGTATCGGCTTCTGCCGGCGCACGCTCACTTGCGGACTTCGAGGAAGGCGTGGCCTTCGCACATGAATTCGCCGGCTGGACTTTCGTGGATGGAGACAACCATCCCGTGGGAGGCTTCAACGGAATAGCGATTCCCGGCCTCACATCGAATGAGACTCTGGCATCATTCATCGTATTCGACGCTGCTGAGCTTAACCACGAATCGTTTGCAGCCGCTTCGGGCAACAAGTTCATAGGCGCGCTCTATCCTACCGGCCAGGTACAGGCCGATGACTGGGCTATATCGCCCAAACTGAGCGGCAACTCCCAGACCGTTACCCTGAAGGCCCGCAGCTACAACTCGAAGTATCCCGAATCGTTCGAGATACTTTACTCTGCCGGCAGCCTTGAACCCAAGGACTTCGTAAGCGTGGCAAAACACAACGAGATATCGGCCGAATGGACAACCTATTCTGCCCGCCTCCCCGAAGGCGCACTCTACTTCGCAATCCGCTACATCGCCACCGACAAGCTCATGCTGATGATTGACGATGTCGAATATGAACCCGCACTTCCGGCACATATCGGCCATAACATATACCGCGACGGCGTGAAACTCAATGAAAATACCGTGGCCGACACCAGCTACACCGATACAGAGGTGGAAGCCGGCAACCATCGCTACGACGTTACCGCCGTGTATGACCGCGGCGAATCGAAGCCCGCTACCATAACGCTGCTTACCAGTGGCGTCGACGATGTCGTGGCCTCTCAGGTACATGTCTGCGTGACAGACCGCAACATCGTGGTAACCGGCGCCGAAGGCATGGTCGTGAACGTCTGCCAGGTCGACGGCCGCACTGCTTATTCGAGCTCAAGCGCCCCGGCCCGTGTAGCCGTGCCCGTTAGCACCGGCGTCTACCTTGTGAAAGCCGGCGACCTTACCTATAAGGTGATAGTACGATAAGTTTCTCCGCAACCTGACAACCGCGGTACAACCGTCCACAGTTGCAGGAAGCGTATAAAACAGCGACCCCGGGTCGGCTCGTTATCGGCGAGGTGACCCGGGGTTAATATTGGTCAGAGGGAAGTGTCAGGGCTTCTTGGCGGCTACAGCGGCGTGCTCGATGGCGAGGCAGTCGTTGTAGGTCTTGATGTAGGTGTCGAAGCCGGCTACATCGGCGGCGTCGGGGGCTATTTCCACGCCGGCGTTGCCGCGGAACACCTTCTGGTCGAGGTACTGTGCCAGGGAGAGGCCCTCGGCGTTGTCGATGAGGTAGCCTGCGAGGAGCGCCATGCCCCAGGCTCCGCCTTCGCCTGCGGTCTCCATGACGGAGATGGGCGAGTTGAGAGCGGCGGCAAGAATGCGCTGACCCACGCCTTTGGTCTTGAAGAGACCTCCGTGGCCGGTGAGACGGTCGACCTGCACGTGCTCGTTCTTGAAGAGAATGTCGTTGCCTATCTTGAGGACGGCGACAGCCGCATAGAGGTTGGCACGCATGAAGTTGGCCAGATTGAAGCGGTCGTTGGCCGAACGCACGAAGAGGGGACGGCCCTGTTCGAGGCCGGTGACCGGTTCGCCCGATACATAGTTGTAGGCCATGAGGCCGCCGCAGTCGGGATCGCCTTCGAGGGCGCGGTTGTAGAGGAGGCCGTAGAGCTGTTCGTAGTCGACGGGTACGCCGAGCATCTCCTGGTATTCCTTGAACAGGCCTACCCATGCATTGAGGTCGGAGGTGCAGTTGTTGCAGTGTACCATGGCCACGAGGCTGCCGTCGGGGGTGGTGACCATGTCGATCATCTCGTAGGGGCGCGAGAGGTCTTTCTCGAGCACTATCATGGAGAACGACGATGTGCCGGCCGATACGTTGCCGGTGCGTTTGAGCACGGCGTTGGTGGCTACCATGCCGGTGCCGGCATCGCCCTCGGGCGGGCAGAAAGGCACGCCGGGCAGCAGATGGCCCGACACGTCGAGCAGAGCGGCGCCCTCGGGTGTGAGGTGGCCGGCGCTTTCGCCTGCGAGCAGTACTGTGGGCAGGATGTCGGAAAGTTTCCAGCGGAAACCTCTCGGAGCCACGAGGCGGTCGAATTTCTCGACCATGGCGGCATCGTAGTTCTTGGTTTCGGGATCGACGGGTATCATGCCCGAAGCGTCGCCTACGCCGAGCACTCGCTCGCCGGTGAGTTTCCAGTGGATGTAGCCTGCCAGTGTGGTGAGGAAATCGATCTGGGCCACGTGCTCCTCATTGTCGAGGATGGCCTGATAGAGGTGCGATATGCTCCAGCGCAGGGGTATGTTGTATACAAAGAGTTCGCTCAGTTCGGCGGCAGCGCGACCGGTATTGGTGTTGCGCCATGTGCGGAAGGGCATGAGGATGTTGCCGTCTGCGCCGAAGGGCATGTAGCCGTGCATCATGGCACTGATGCCGATGGCGGCGAGGCGCTCTATCTCGACATCGTAGAGTTCGCGTACGTTTTTGCGCAGGTCGGCGTAGCAGTCCTGCAGACCGTACCATATGGCCTGGGTGCTGTAGGTCCAGAGACCGTCGACGAGCTGATTTTCCCAGGTATGGCTGCCTTGGGCTATGGGTTTGTTTTCGGGATCGATGAGGACGGCTTTGATGCGGGTGGAGCCGAATTCGATACCGAGTACCGCCTTGCCCTGGCTTATGATGGATTTAGCGTCCATGGTATTTAGTTCTGTGGATAATTGGTTTAAATGGTGGTCGAAAAAGTAATAAGTTTAAAAAGTTAAGATAATAGTATTGTCTCTAAACGACGGACTATGCCATTATCTTAACTTTTCTATTGTATAAACTCTTCAGACTTTGGCCCTAAAGTTCATTTATCTTAACTTATTCAACTTTATAAACTCCTTAAACTCGTCAGTTTCGAGAAGCGAAACTGCGGATTAGCAGAGCGATTTATTGAGCATGTAGTAGACCTCGTTCCAGCGGAGCTCGTTCTTGAAGTTCTCGATGGTGGTGTCCTTGCTGATGCGTACCATTTCGATGCCTGCGATTTCGGCGTAGTCCTGCCAGTACTCGGCTGTGAGCTTGTAGGAGAAGCAGGAATGGTGTGTGCCGCCGGCGAGAATCCATGCGCCTGCACCCACTTCGAAGTTGGGCATGGGAATCCACAGTGCCGAAGCCACGGGGAGTTTGGGCAGGGGCTTGGGTTCGATGCACTCAACATCGTTGACAATGAGGCGGAAGCGGTTGCCCAGGTCGACAACGGTAGCTGTGATGCCTGCGCCGGGCTTCGAGGTGAAGACGAGGCGTGCGGTGAGGCTCTTGCGGATGCCTATGCCGAGAAAGTGAACTTCCAGACGGGGCTTTTCGGCGGCGATGAGGGGGCAAACCTCGAGCATGTGTGCCTGCAGGATGGAGCTGTTGGCACCGTCGAAGTTGAGGGTGTAGTCCTCGAGGAAGGAGCAGCCCTGACCCTGGCTCATTACCCATACCGAGCGGTAGAGAGCGGCGCTCTTCCAGTCGCCTTCGGCACCGAAGCCATAGCCCTCGGCCATGAGACGCTGCGAAGCGAGGCCGGGAATCTGGTCGAAGCCTACGAATTTGGGATCATTGATGTCGGCGGTGCCGAGATCGTCGAAGTTAGTGGTGAAGCCCTTGGCGCCTTTGGCTTTGAGGATGGCGCGGAGGGCGAGTTCGGCCTTGGCGGAGTTCCATACCTTGCGGTAGCCTTCGGTGCTCTTGTCCTCGAGTTCGGGAGCGTGGGCGTATTCGGCGAAATAGGTGGCCACGAGAGCGTCGGTGTCGGCGTCGGTCACTTTCTTGAAGTACTCCATGACTTCGCTCACGGGAGTGTAGTCCACATGGTAGCCCATGCGCTGCTCGGCTTCGACCTTGTCGCCGTCGGTCACGGCCACGTTGTTCATCTGGTCGCCGAATCGGAGGATGAGCATGTCCTGACTGTCGGCCCATGCAGCGGCCACGCGCTGCCATACGGCGATGTGGTTCTGGGCAACGGGATCGGTCCAGTGGCCGACAACTACCTTGCGGCGCAGACGCATGCGGGCGCAGATATGGCCGAATTCGCGGTCGCCGTGAGCACTCTGGTTGAGGTTCATGAAGTCCATGTCCATGGTGTCCCAGGGTATTTCGGCGTTATACTGGGTGTGGAAGTGGAGCAGGGGCTTGTTGAGCTGCTGCAGACCGTGGATCCACATCTTGGCGGGCGAGAATGTGTGCATCCAGGTGATTACACCGATGCAGGCGTCGCAGTTGTTGGCTGCCTTCATTATGTCGGCAACCTCTTTCGAGGAATTGGCAGTGCCTTTGTAGACCACCTTCACGGGCAGACGGCCCGATTTGTTGAGACCTTCGACCATTTCTTTGGAGTGGCTGTCGACAGCCACGACGGCATCGCCGCCATATAGGAGCTGGGCACCGGTGACCCACCACACTTCGTAGTTAGAGAAAACGCTCATAGTATTTATGAATTAAGAATTATGGATTATGAATTTTGAATTAATAATTAATAATGGAGAATTGAGAATTCTCAGCATGTCAGCCCGTCAGCCTAACAGCTTAACCGCCTATTTCTGTCCGTAATAGGCGTTGGGGCCGTGTTTGCGCGAGAAATGCTTCTCGACAAGGAGAGGATTCATGGTAAGGCCGGGATTCACCTGGAATGCCACGAATGCCATCTTGGCCACCTGCTCCATCACCACGGCATTGTGCACGGCTTCGGCCGGAGTCTTGCCCCAGCTGAAGGGACCGTGGTTCTTCACCAGTACGCCGGGTGTGTGCACGGGGTTCATGCCGATAAAGCGCTCCACGATTACGTTGCCGGTCTCGAGCTCATAGTCGCCTTCGACCTCGGCTACTGTCATATCGCGTGTGCAGGGGATGTCGTTGTGGAAATAGTCGGCATGCGTGGTGCCGATATTGGGCAGGTCGATACCGGCCTGGGCCCATGCGGTGGCGTAGGTGGAGTGGGTGTGTACCACACCGCCGATTTCGGGAAACGCGCGGTAGAGCGCCAGATGGGTGGGAGTGTCGGAGGACGGACGGAGCGAGCCTTCGACCACAGAACCGTCGGCCAGGCTCACCACCACCATGTCGGAAGCCTTCATGGTGTCGTAGCTTACGCCGCTGGGCTTGATGACCACGAGACCTTTCTCGCGGTCGATGCCCGATACATTGCCCCAGGTGAAAATCACCAGGCCGTGCTCAACCAGGCTCATGTTGGCACGAAATACTTTTTCTTTAAGTTCTTCGAGCATTATATCTTGAATCGTAGATTGTTGGTATATATGGTATTGTCGAAACGATAGAGCCGGGCGCCGCGTCGCGAGCCGGTCTTGTCGATGCTGTCGGTGGCCACTATGGACTCGACTTCGGCCACGCGTTTGCGGAAGTTGCGCTTGTCTATTTCCTCGCCGAGCACTGTCTCGTAGAGAGCCTGTAGCTGGGAGAGGGTAAACAACGGAGGCAGAAGCCGGAAAGCCACAGGCTCGACGGCGAATTTCCGCCGCAGCGAGTCGAGGGCCCGCGATATCATCATAGGGTGATCGAAGCCGAGTTCGGGAAGCTCGTCGAGGGGCAGCCAGTGCGCGTTGTGATCTTCAACGGCCGCGCTGTCGACGTCGGCGATGTTGACCAGGGCGCTGTATGCCACCGACACCACGCGTTCGCCGGGGTCGCGGTCTACGGCCCCGAACGTGCCTACCTGGTGCATGTACACCCGGGTGAGGCCCGTGAGTTCGCGCAGCACGCGTGCGGCAGCGTCGTCGACGCTTTCCTCGCGGCCTACGAAGCCGCCCATGAGCGACCATTTGCCGGCTTCGGGCTCGAAATTGCGCTTAGTCAGCAGAAGGCACAGGCGGCCGTGGTCAAGGCCGAATATAACGCAGTCGACGGCCACGTAGAGTCTGTCGTTTCTTGTATAGTAAGCGCTCATTGTATATTGGAAAGGATTGAAAGGCCGGGATAACAGGCGCGATAACGGTATTCCGGCCGTTATCCCGGCTTTTAGAGAATGTTTGAAATTGACTTATGATAAGATTTAGAGAAGCTTTCCGAGAATGTTTTGAGATTGAATGAAGGAATTATGGGGTTCCATAATGACTGAATGAAAGCTCAGAACCGGCCGGAAAGACCTCTAAAGATTTCATAAAGTTAAATTCAAACACTCTCTTAGTGTTTGATTACCAGAAGTAGATATAGAAGGCAACGGTGATACCGAGGATGATAACCGAGTGGATTACATCCCAGTGGTTCCAGCTGGCGCGTGTGACGGCACGCTGTTCGGGAGTGGAGGTGCCGAATACCAGACCGCGGATTTTCTCTTCGGAGGGTGCGGGGGTGCACAGCGACACTATCACGCCGATAGCGAGGCAGAACACGAGCATCCAGCCACAGAAGAAGAGCCAGTTGCAGTCATAGAAAACGGTCTGGAACAGGCTCGGATCGGCCGATGCGCCGGCATTGCTGTAGTAGATCTTGGCGCACAGACGGGTGAGACCTACTATAAGGCCCGACAGAAGGGCCCACATGCCGCCCAGAGCCGAGGCGCGCTTCCACAGGATACCGATAAGGAAGGCGGCCGCGATACCCGGGGCGAGTACCGACTGCACATCCTGCAGATAGAGATAGAGCACATCGCCCACCGAACGCATCACCGGAATCCAGAGTATGCCGAGAACCACGATAACAACGGTGGCTACCTGACCGATGCGGACAAGTTTCTTGGGATCGGTCTTAGGTTTGAGGCGCTGATAGAAGTCGATGGTGAAGAGGGCTGCCGACGAGTTGAACAGCGAAGCCAGCGAACTCATGAGGGCGGCGAGGATACCGCACACGATCAGACCCTTGACACCGGCGGGAAGCAGCTTGGCCACCAGAGTGGGGAAGGCGGCGTCGGAGTTGGGGGTGCCGTTGGGGAGCATGGGCAGGAAGTCGCCCATGTTCTGGTGAAGGGCGAATGCGATCATGCCGGGGATGAGGAAGAGGAACACGGGCAGCAGCTTGAGGTATGCGCCGAAGATGGTACCGCGGCGGGCTTCTCTTTCATTTTTGCCCGAGAGGACGCGCTGCACAATGAACTGGTCGGTACACCAGTACCAGAAACCGATTACGGCCGAACCGATCAGAGCGCCGAGCCAGGGATACTGGGCGTCGCGGTTGTCGCGGATGAGGTTGACCATGGTGTCGCCGTACTCATTGACCTCGACACTCGAGCATATGCGCATCATTTCGTCCCAGCCGCCGAGTTCTTTCAGACCGAGTACCAGGATAATGAGCGAGCCGAGCAGCAGGATGGGAGTCTGAAGCACCGAAGTGTAGAGCACCGATTTCATACCGCCGAAGATGGTGTAGAGGGCTGTGATGAGCACAAGGCCGATGGCGGCGATCCAGAAGAAGTCGATGCCCCAGAGTTTGTCGATGCCGAAAACCTGCTGGAACACCAGACCGCCGGCGTACACTGTCACGGCAACCTTGGTGAGCACGTAGCTGATGAGCGAAATAGTGGCGAGGATGGTTCGTGACTGCGGGTTGAATCGCTTTTCGAGGAATTCAGGCATGGTATAAACCATGGAGCGCGAATAGAAGGGCACGAAGACCCAGCCAAGTATAAGAATCATCCAGCCCTGGATTTCCCAGTGGGCCATCGCCATACCTGACGATGCACCGGAGCCGGCAAGACCGATAAGATGCTCCGAACCGATGTTCGATGCGAAGATCGACGCACCGATGGCGATCCAGGTGGCGTCCTTGCCGCCAAGGAAGTAGTCGGCGGCATTGTTCTGCTTCTGTCGTACAACCCACACGATGATGCCGATGAGGGCAACAAAGAACAGGGCTATGACAATCCAGTCGAGTAACTGCATAAAGGTTAAGGTATTATTTTGGTTAAGGTATTTTTGGCGTAAGATTAGGGTTGATATGGGTTTGAGTTCAAGGAGTTAAGATAACAGCCTTCCATCAGAGCCATTATCTTAACTCATTCAACTCATTATTTCTTACTTCACGGTCGAGAAGCGGTATGTGCAGTGGCTGGTGTAGGTTTCGCCGGGACGCAATACGGCGGTGGGCCACTGGGGTTTGTTGGGGGTGTCGGGATAGTGCTGTGTCTCAAGGCATACGGCTGTACGCTGCTGGTATACGATGCCTTTCTTGCCGGTAACGGTGCCGTCGAGGAAGTTGCCGGTGTATACCTGTACGCCGGGTTCGTCGGTGTATACGTCCATGGCGATGCCCGATTCAGGCGATATCAGACGCAGTTTGGGGCTCGACATGTCGCCGGGGTTGCGGAGCACCCAGTTGTGGTCGTAGCCGTTGCCGTTGATTATCTGGATATTTTCGGCCTCTATATCGCGGCCGATTTCTTTCATCACGGTGAAGTCCATCGGTGTGCCTTCCACTGGCTCGATGGTGCCCAGAGTCATATATGTGCTGTCGACGGGAGTGAAGCTGTCGGCATCGATCCACAGCGAATCGGAAAGCACCGTGTTCTCGGGGTTGCCCGAAAGGTTGAAGTAGGAGTGGTTGGTCATGTTGATGATGGTGGGTGCCTTGGTGGTGGCCTTGTAGGCTATTGCCAGGGCGTTGTCGGCGGTGAGGGTGTAGGTGACGGTGGCTGTTACCTCGCCGGGGAAGCCGTTGTCGCCGTCGGGCGATACGATGGTGAGCTCGAGGGTGCTGTCATTGGGCTGCGATGCGGTGTACACACGGTACTGCCAGCCGCGGGTGCCCATGTCGGTACCGCCGTGGAGGCAGTGGCCGTAGTTGTTGCGGGGAAGCTGGTATACGCTGTCGTCGAGCTCGAAACGGCCCTGGTTGATGCGGTTGGCATAGCGGCCGATGGCAGCGCCGAAGTCGCTGAGATTATTTTCGGGATAGTATGCCTGCACGCTGTCGAAGCCGAGCACCACGTCGCGGAAGTCGCCCTTGGCGTCGGGTACGCTCAGCGATACTATGCGGCCGCCGAAGTTGGTGATGCACGCTTCCATGCCGTTGGCATTGGTAAGGGTATAGAGGGCAACGGAATCGCCTTGATATTCAGCAGAAAAATTCTGAGGGTCGAGACCCGACTTGGTCAGTGCGGGTGCCTCTGTCCGGGTGCCGCATGAGGCAAGCACAAGTGCCGAAACAACGGCGAGAGGAAGTACTTTCATGGTTTTGTTATAAAGGGTTAGAATTTTGGGTGTAAAATTAACACTCATTTTTCGTGTCTCCAAATAAAAAAACATGTTATACAACATATTTTCCAATATTTGGCTCCAATTCCATCACAGACCGGAAAAATATGCGTATTTTTGGCTGTAGTCTACTCGACTTATTCGTATTTTTGACAATAGTCTTAAATACTCACGCTCGGCAAACCCAAATAAATTTGGTTTTGCACTCGACTTATTCGTATTTTTGACAATAGTCTTAAATACTCACGCTCGGCAAACCCAAATAAATTTGGTTTTGCACTCGACTTATTCGTATTTTTGCGGTATTCAAATACTTTCATATGAAAAAACATCTTCTCCAATGGTGCTTCGCCGCAGTGGCTCTGGTCATGCTGGCGGCGTGTGCCCGCACAGGCGACTCTAAAAGCGCCTCTCTTCTCAGTCTCGTTCCCGAGAACACTCCGGTAGTGGTTGTGGGCAATCTCCGCACCGTCGTCGAATCGGCCGGTGGTACTCTCGGCCCCGACGGAATAGGGTTGCCGCCCTATCTCAAGGCCGAGCTGTCTGAGTCGAATCTTAAAGACCTTCAGGAAATCAACGATCTTCTGGCCCGTTCGGGCGCCGATACCGAAGTGTTGGCTCTGGCCTGCGACGCCACTCTGGACAACACATTAATAATATGTACTCTCGATGACCCTGCGAAGTTCGAGCAGACCGTTACCGGCGAGGGCTTCGAGCGCGTGAGCGATGAAAACGGCCTCAGCGTGTACTCGCACCCTTCCGAAAGGATGATTATTGCCGAAAAAGGCGGCAACGCCTATTTCTACAACGGCAGAAGTAAAGCCGACACCGCCGTCGGCTATATAGCCCGCTTCATAGCCGACGCTTCGGCATCGTCCTTTGCCGCTACCGACTTCGGCCGCGAAATTGCCGACTGCAACGCTGTGGGCGTGGCCTTTAAGATGTCCGACATCATGATTCAGGAACTCGGCAAAAACGGCATGCCGCCGGCTCTGCAGAAAATGTACTCCGGCGTGATATGCCTTAAGAGCGATATTCGGGGCGACGCCGCCACAGTGCAGGCCCGCTACTTTATCCCCGACGGCACAGAGAGCGATCTCAAAGAGTTATTGGGAGAGGCCGACCTGTCGACGCATATCAGCGGCGAGGCTATGGAGTATATGAACGACGCCGAGTTTTTTGTAGGCGGCATAGTGCTTAAGAATATCGACTGGGGTAAATGTTTCGATACTATGGCCGACGCCGCGGGCATGCGCCGTTCGGAGCGTGCTGTGTTTTCGGTGGTGAAAGGGTATCTCGAGAACATTGACGGTACTGTGGCTTTCGGCCTCGGTCTGGACAATGGCCTGCAGTCGATAGCCGATATTTCGAAAGGCCGCGATGTGATGGGCAGTTTCTCCGCCACCATCGTCGTCGAGACCAAGGAAGGCAAGGCTTCCCGCCTTGTCGATGATATACGGTCGCTGCTCGATATGGCCAATCTGCCTTACACCGACACCACCGACGGCCTTTCTATGACGGTTCCTCAGATCGGCGGCTCCTTGTATGCGGCTGCCACCGACCGCATGCTCGTGATATCCAACAGACCCATAGGCAAGGACAACGACAATCCATGCGTGGCGGCAATGCCTTTCCAAAACTATTGCAATGCGTCGGCTATGGTTTTAAAGCGCGATAATCCTCTGATGCGCGACTTCGGACTCGACTATAATATTTTCCTCACAGGCTATTCCGACCCTGCGACTTTTGAAAGCGAGGGGCGGCTTCAGATCGATGGCGGAGGCAACGAGGGCGTTGTAGCCAAGATTATAAAGATAATTATCGCCGTATCGAAACAGTCCCGTTCGATCTCCGACCGCTTAAACGATACCCCCGCGCCCAAATGCCATGCCGGGGAAACCGAAGAGAGCGGCGACAGCGTAGCCTGCGTAATCACCGAATAATGGACAGTATAACCCTGCGTAATCTCCTGCCCCTGGTCTTCAGGGGCATGGAGAATACCGAAACGATACGCACTTCCCGCATATGGGAAGTGCCTTCTTTTACTATATCGAGGGGGTGCCGAATGTGCGTGCAGGCCGAGTCGGGCAGCGGCAAGTCATCGCTGCTTAGTTTCATCTACGGCAACCGCAGCGACTACAGCGGCACCATACTTTTCGACGGCACCGACATCCGCACCTTCGGCGCCACGGCATGGAGCCGCATCCGTACGCGCACCATCGCTCTTCTGCCTCAGGAAATGAGACTGTTTCCCCGGCTTACAGCCATGGAGAACATATGTCTTAAAAACGATCTTACCGGCTATAAGACCGAGGCCGAAATCGAGGCTCTGCTCGACCGCCTCGGCATTTCCGACAAGAAAGATGTGCCTGTGGAGCAGCTCAGCGTAGGGCAGCAGCAGCGTGTGGCCATAGTGCGCACGGTGTGCCAGCCTTTCGACTTTATATTTCTCGACGAGCCGGTGAGCCATCTCGACGGCCGCAACAATCTCATTGCCGCCCGTATCTTCGAGGAAGAGGCCTCGCGCCTCGGTGCCGGCATAGTAAGTACATCTGTGGGCAACAATCTGCTGCTCGACAACCCCGAATTCGTAGCGCTATGAAATTTCAGCCCGATATATGGAAATTGCTCCGCAAGGATATGTCTGTGGCCCAGCTCGCAGGCTATGCCGTGGCCAATGTGGTGGGTCTGGCCGTAATCCTTGCCGGAATATTGTTCTACTGTGATACCGCCGACAGAGCCGATGCCGACAGCTATTTCTCCAACGATTATATAGTGATATCGAAGAAGGTTAACGGTTTGGGCTTCGAACCGGTTGCTTTCAGCAAGGAAGATATCGAAGCACTGGAAGCCCGGCCGTGGGTCCGGCGCACCGGCCGCTTCACATCGTCGCAGTTCGCCGTCAATGCCGCTGTCGAGATGGGCGGCCGCGGCATGTCGACCTATCTGTTCTTCGAGTCGGTGCCCGACGATTTTTTCGACATCAAGCCCCGCGACTGGACTTTCGACCCCGCTGAGCGCTTCGTGCCCATAGTGCTGAGCAAGGACTATCTCACTCTCTATAACTTCGGCTTTGCCATTCCGCAGGGACTGCCCCAGGTGAGCGAGGAGGTGATAGGGGCCATCCCCGTGCGTCTGCGTATCAGCGGCGAGGGCATGACGCCCGAGTATTTCGACGCCTCCATAGTGGGATTCTCCTCGCGGCTCAATACCATTGCCGTGCCGCAGAGTTTCATGGACTGGGCCAACAGCCGCTTTGCCACAGGGCGTCAGCCCGATCCGTCGCGCCTTATCATGGAGGTCGACCGCATGGCGGCCTCGGGCATGACGCGCTATTTCGACGATGCCGGCATAGAAGTGGCCGGCGACAAGTCGGAGTCCGGTAAGATTTCCGATTTTCTTGGTCTTGTTTCGGGAGTGGTAACTGCAAACGGCATTGTCATAAGCCTGCTGGCGCTGTTCATACTGCTTCTGAGCATTTTCCTGCTGCTCCAGAAGAGCCGGGGTACGCTGCGCAATCTCGTTCTGCTCGGATATCCGGCACCGTATCTTGCCCGCTACTACGAGACGGTGGTCGTAGCCGCCAATGTGCTTGTGGCAGCCGTGGCTTTCGGCATTGCCATGTGTTGCCGCGGCGTATGGCACGGGCAGCTTGCCGAGCTCGGGCTTGGCGGCTCGTCGATACTGCCGGCCGTTCTCACGGCCATACTCTACCCGATAGCGGTATCATCTTTCAATATCGTGGTAATACGCCGCCGTCTTTCCGGCCTCTGATTTCCCGCCGCGGCGACAGAGGCGTGCTATAGTCAAAAAAACGCCTATGGCTCACAATTTATACCCCGCACAAGCGTTAAATAGATAAAAAAGATTAGCCGGATGGATAATAGAGCGAAAGGCGATGACAGGCCTGCTGTGCTGGCGGTGGCCTCTTTCGGAGGTCATCTGGTGCAACTGATGCGTACGTTGCACCCCTTGCGGGAGAGTTGCCGGATAGTCTATGTGTCGACTGCCGAAGAAGCACGCCCTACCGATGGCAGCACTTTTTACACGGTTAGGGATTTCTCGCGTACCGATGCCTGGCGTTCGCCGGCTCAGTTGCTGCGTCTGCACCGCATTATCAGGCAGGAGCGTCCCGCTATGGTGATATCCACCGGCGCAGCTCCCGGACTTATGGCTGTGATAGTGGCACGGCTCATGGGCATACGCACACTGTGGATCGACTCCGTCGCCAATGCCGACCATCTGTCGTTATGCGGGCGCATAGCGGCGCATATATCCAGCCGTACGCTTACCCAGTGGCCTCACTTGGCGAACAGTAGGGTTGAGTACAAAGGAAATGTCCTATAAATGAATATAAGAAACAGGAGATGATATTCGTTTCAACCGGCACGCAGCTTCCGTTCGACCGTCTTATCGAGATGGTCGACAGAATTGCAGGCGAGCTCGACGAGGAAATCGTGGTGCAGGCAAAGCCCGGCAAGTACAAACCCAGTCATTTCAAACTTCTCGATCTGATACCGACAAAAGAATTTGATGAGTATGCGAAGCGAAGCCGTCTGATAGTGGCTCATGCCGGTATGGGCATCATCATCACGGCCATGCGCCTTGGTAAGCCTATACTGGTACTTCCCCGCCTGGCAAGCTTGGGCGAACATCGGAATGAGCATCAGACATCGACAGCCAATCATCTGCAGGATATGGGTTATGTGACTGTGGTCGAAGATTACGTCGCACTGAAACACTACGTGGATGACGACTCGGCGGTGGTGCGGCATTTACTTTCCGATGAAGTCTCGCCCGGAATATCGGCGTTCGTGGCTGAAGAGATAGAGAACGCGGTTGCGGCTAAAAAATGAAAAAGCTGTCCGCAGGTTCCGGCTATTTTTCAGCCTTTCGAAGCCCTGAGATATAGCACAATGGCTATGATGGTGTAGATGAAGTTGGGTATCCACATGGCCACGAAGGCCGAGGTGATGCCGTTGATGGCAAATGTCTGCGTTATGGTCATGAAGAGGATGTAGCTGAAACTCAGCACCAGACCGATGCCTATGTTCACGCCCATGCCGCCCTTCACCTTGCGGGCCGACAGGGTCATGCCTATGATTGTGAGGATGAAAGCGGCCGCTGTCATGGCGTAGCGGCGCTCGCGCTCTACCTCGAAGCTCTGGATGTTGGCCACGCCGCGTCGTTTCTGACGCTCGATGTACTGGTCGAGCTCGGGCGATGTCATCTGTTCGTGGTCGAGCTCGGAGATAAGGAAGTCGCGTGGTTCGAAGGGTATGATGGTGTCGAGCGAATAGCCTTTGCGGATTAATTCGCGGTTGTCGACAAAATCGCGCACCACATAGTCGCTCAGTTTCCAGCTGTAGAGCGTGTCCCAGCGTATCGACTGGGCTGTGAGACGCGAGACAAGCCTTTTGTTTTCGTCGAAACTCTCGAGCTGGAAGCGGTGTCCGGTCTTGCTTATGTTGTCGTAGCGGCTCATGTAGGCTATCTGACCGGGCGCCACCATAAGCATGATGTTCGAGCCGTAGTCCACTCGCTTGTTCTTAACGTATGTATTGGTGTAGTTGTTTTTTTTGACATTGCCGGGCGGCACCACGTAGGCGCTGAGCACGAACGATGCCGCCGCAATGATGGCCGCCGACACCATGTAGGGGCGCATGAGTCGCCTGAAGCTCATGCCTGTCGAAAGCATGGCTATGATCTCGCTGTTGCCCGCCAGTTTCGACGTGAAGAATATCACGGCGATAAATGTGAACAGAGGCGAGAACTGGTTGGCGAAATACGGCAGAAAATTGAGGAAGTAGTCGAAGAGGGTGCTTTTGAGCGGGGCCTTGATGAATGAATCGAGCTTTTCGTTGATATCGAACATCACCACGATCGCCAGCAGTAGCAGGATGGCGAATACATAAGTTCCGAGGAACTTGCGGATTATATATCTGTCGAGTATCTTGAACACGAAATTATCGGATATCTAATTTATAATTGAAATTATAAAGCAGGGACAGAATTCATCATTTCACTACAGTCGGCGCCCGAGTTTCTGCACCATCTCCGTTTTCCAGTCGTGGAAGTCGCCGGCGATAATATGCTTGCGGGCTTCTCCTACAAGCCATAGGTAGAATGCCAGATTGTGGATAGAGGCTATCTGCATGGCCAGTAGTTCATTAGCTGCGAAGAGATGGCGAACGTATGCTTTGGTGTACACGCGGTCGACATACGAGGGGCCGTCGGGCTGCAGAGGCGAGAAGTCGTCGGCCCATTTCTGGTTGCGCATGTTCATGGTGCCCTCGGGGGTGAAGAGCATGCCGTTGCGGCCGTTGCGGGTAGGCATTACGCAGTCCATCATGTCCACACCGCGGTCTATGGCCTCGAGTATGTTCACCGGCGTGCCCACGCCCATGAGATAGCGCGGGCGGTCGGCGGGCAGCACGTCGTTCACCACCTCGATCATCTCGTACATGGTTTCGGCCGGTTCGCCCACGGCGAGGCCGCCTATGGCGTAGCCGTCGGCATCGCACTGCATGGCATGCAGCGCGGCCTCGCGGCGCAGATCGGGGTATGTGCAGCCCTGCACTATGGGGAAGTACGACTGATAGTGGCCGTAGAGAGGCTCGGTGTCGCAGTAATGGCGCCAACCGCGTTCGAGCCAGCGCTTGGTGAGATCGAGCGAGCGGCGGGTATAGGCGCGGTCGGCGGTGCCGGGGGCGCACTCGTCGAGGGCCATCATTATGTCCGAGCCGATAGTGCGCTGTATATCCACCACATTCTCAGGCGTAAACAGATGCTTCGAGCCGTCGATATGGCTGCGGAAGTGTGCGCCTTCTTCGGTGAGCTTGCGGTTTTCGCTCAGCGAGAATACCTGGAAGCCGCCGCTGTCGGTGAGGATGGGGCGCTCCCAGCCGTTGAAGCGGTGGAGGCCGCCGGCACGGTGTATGATGTCCATGCCCGGGCGCAGGTACAGGTGGTAGGTGTTGCCCAGGATTATCTGAGCGCGGATATCGTCGCGGAGTTCGTGCATGTGCACGCCCTTGACGGTGCCCGCAGTGCCTACAGGCATGAATATGGGGGTTTCGATGTCCCCGTGGTCGGTATTGATGAGTCCGGCACGCGCCTGGCAGTGAGGTGCCGTATGTTGTAGCGTAAATTTCATATCCGATGCAAAGTTAGTGTTTTTGCCGGTAGTATGCAAAATTTGGGGGTTCGCATACAATTCGTTATATTTGTGGCCTGACCAGCAATAGACCAATCAATGAAACGTGTAGTATCTTTCCTCGCGGCCATGCTATGCAGCGTGGCGCTGTTTGCCGAAACTATCGAATCCGAACTCGAAAAAGTGCCCCAGCTGAAAGAAATTTCGGGTACGTCGTCCGACGATGACGCTATCGGCAGTATCGTTTCCACCCTTGTCGACAAGACCCTCGGCGGTCTTTTCAATAACATCGACAAAAGTCTCGGAAAAGTGGTGGAGTCGGTCAACAGTGTTATCGACACCAGGCATCTTGCCTATGAGATAGCCGTGCGGCAGGCCGAAAAAGACCTCTCAAAGGCCACTGCCGCCAACCGCCTCGAGCGCCAGCTCTACGCAAGCGCCGCCAACCGCTATGCCGGCAAGCACCGCCGGGCTGCCGAGATTCTGTATCAGGCACTTTCCACCGAGAAGAGCGATGCCAACCGGCGCCGCATATTCTACTCACTGCTCGAATGCTACATAGTCACCAGCGATTACGCCGGCATGAACACGGTCTTCGGCACGCTCGACAAAATGGGAGCCGGCGGGAGAGAGGACGCTATCCGCATGGCCTGGTATAAAGGCATCTATTGCTTCGAGACAGGCGATAATCACGGGTGTCTCGAGCAGATCGACACCGCCAGCAAGCTCATACTCGGCGATGGCGATGTTGTCGACAGCTCGGTCCTGACCGAGTACACTCCCCATGTGATGCTTCTCAAGGCTCAGCTCTATAAGCGCCTGGGCCGCGGCATGGAGGTGGTCAACGATCTCGACCGTGTGTCGAATGCGCTCAGTGCCACCAACGATACCCTGTGTATGTCGGCATACATCGACCTGGCCTCCGCCGACATTCTTGGCGATTCCGAAAACATGAGCCGCGGTTTCGACCGTGTTGAGCGTGCTCTCCGCACTATTCAGAAGCAGTATCCCTACGGCTCGCAGCTTGAGCTGTCGGCGCTTAAGATGGCCGGTAGTCTGGCCCTGCGCAACTCGCTGCGGCCCAAAGAAAAGCAGACTTTCAACCGCTTTGTGAGCAAAGGCGCGTTCTACTATCTCTACGGCTGCAATGTGCTTGCACGCCGCATATGGGGGAAAGGGATGGCTGCGCAGCAGACCGATATACGGCGCGAACTGGCGCACGCCGCCATCATCCGCGCACGCGAAAAAGGCGAGGTGAAGGGCGCCTCCTACAAGGAACTTGCCCGCGACCTCTATCTGACCGAGCTCGACAGCATGCGAAGCAAGCTCCGCACCGATTTCGCATCGATGAGCGAGGGACAGCGGTCGGACTATATGGTGGTGATGGCCAAGGTGTTCAACGACATATACAACTTTGCCGAATACGACTCGCAAAGTAAGAAAACCCGCTGCATGGTCTACGACGCGTGTCTGCTGCACAAATCGCTGCTGCTGTCGTTCTCGCAGTCGGTGAGCCGCGCTATCCGCGAGGCAGGCGACGCCGCGCTCGCCGCCGACAACGAGCACCTCGGGCAGCTGCGTGCGCGCCTCGTGGACCTCGAGCAGAACGGCGACTACACACAGTCGGACCACATGCGCGCTCAGATCGGCGAGCTCGAGCGCTCGCTGCAACTCGCCTTGGCCCGCACGTCGGATCTCACCGCATTCATGAACACCACATACAAGGACGTGCAGGCCTCGCTCGGGAAAGACGACCTGGCGATGGAGTTCTACACTTTCAATAATAACATGGACGCACGCGCACAGCTGCGCGAGCGCTATATCTACCTGCGCCAGGGCAAAGACCCCGAGATTGTGCCGCTGAGTTTCCCGCAGCAGCAGATCAATCTCAAGGAAAAATTTCAGCTCCGCGGACTGTACATGCAGGTGTGGAAACCTCTTGCCGATAAAAAACTGCTCAAGCCGGGCATGAACATATATTTCTCGGCCGCGGGCCGCTGGAACGGCATACCGATGGAATATCTGCCCTGCGGCGACGGCAAGTACATGAACGAACTATATAATATGGTGCGTGTGTCGACCACGCGTACATTCCCCTCGCACAAGGCGGCCGCTCCGGTCGACGCGGTGCTGTTCGGCGGTCTCGACTACAATATCGACCTCGACGAGATGGCTTTTCAGCGCGACGAGGCGGCTTCGCGCGGCGGGGCGCCAGCGGCATGGTCGTATCTGCCGGGCACTCAGGCCGAAGTGGAGAACATAGGCCGCATACTGAGCGAGGCCGGGCATTCCACGCAGGCATTCACCGGTGCCGACGGTGTCGAGGAGGCCTTCAAGGCCCTCGGCGGCAAGCCCCATCAGGTGATACATGTGGCCACCCACGGATATTTCCGGCACAACAGCGGGCGACGTGCCTTCAACAGCACATCCGAACTATACGACGATATCCTCGACCGCACCGGGCTTGTATTCGCCGGTGCCAACCAGGCGGTCTTCGGCGAACGCATGGAGGGTCTCGACGACGGCCACCTCACCGCCCGCGAGATAGCGCTGATGGACCTCTCGCAGACCGATATGGTCGTGATGTCGGCATGCGAGAGCGGTCTTGGCGGCAGCAATACCGAGGGCGTGTTCGGCCTTCAGCGCGGTTTCAAGCTCGCCGGTGCAGGGACTCTGGTCATGAGTCTGTGGGAGGTCAACGACGAGGCCACGCAGGTGATGATGACAAGCTTCTACCGCGGTCTGGTCGAGGGTCTCGACCGCCGCGAAGCCTTCAGCCGGGCGCAGGCCGAAGTGCGCAAGGGCACATTCGGCGGTACGCCCGGCTCAGATCCGTATATATGGAACAGCTTCGTGATTATGGATTGACCCGCGCATAGCTGCGCACCGTCACGGGGCCGCACAGGCCCGAGCGCACAAGCGGTGTGTCGGTGCTCCAGTAGTTGCGGGTGGCAAAGGTGCTTCGCTTGCCTGTACGCGCAGTACCGTCGGTGAGCCATGCCGGCCATGCGGCTATGGAGCCGCCGTTCATATCGTAGTCGGCCGGATAGCGTTCGTCGCCTATCATGCGGTTGGTCCATAGATTCGTGATCTTTATTTCGAGCACGTTGCGGCCTTTGCGCACGGCACCGTCGAGGCTGACGGTGAATGGAGCGTTCCACAAGGTGGCTACGGGTTGCCCGTTGACGCTCACCTCGGCCATTATGTTTACGTCGCCGAGGTCGAGTTCGAGCGAATTGTTCTTTGCCGTCTGCCTGTCGTCGAGAGTGAATTCGGTGGTATATGTCGCCGTGCCCGAGAAATAGCGGATGTGCTCGTCGGCCGATTCGTTCCACGGTGTCAGGCTGTCGGTATCGATGGCAAATTCACCTCCGAAATCTATGTGCCACGTGCCGTTGAGCGCGAGCGGAGCCGGAACTGTTTTAACGGTCTTCTTCGAAGTGCTACCGTCGGACCGGCGGCATACTATGGTGCCGGGGTAGGGCGTGAGCCATGTTTCTCGGCCGTTCTCGCACACCAGGCGGTCGGATGCGGCAGGCACGGCCAGTGAGAGGGTTTCGCCCTGCGGCACGGAGCGGGAGCATATTTTCCCTGCGGTCGAATAGACTACGCGCAGTTCGTTGCGGTCGCCGTCGGTATGTTTTCCTCCGGCAAGGGTTTCGTCGGCTTCGATGAACATTTCTCCGGCAGCGGCAAGGGCGGCGACGCGGTCTTTGACATCGACTACCGGATAGCAGGCGGGTACACCGCGTATGGCGAGGTCGAATTTGCCGTAGACGGCATTGAGAACCGCGAAATCGGCAGGGACATCGAGTTCAATCTGCTCACCTTCGGAAGCCGAAATTTCGCCGACGGTGCCATTGCTGCGGTACTGTATTCTCAGTTCCTTGATATATCCCGGCGCCGGGTCGAATTGCGACAGATGCGAGCCGGCACCTACCTTGAGGCGGCCGTCGTGCACTCTCTGGGCCACCGCTTCGGTGACGTCGGCCAGGCCGTGAGGCAGGAAAGTGCCGTATTCGGCCGACAGAATCTCCAGATCGGGCAGCATGACTGGAGCGGGGCGTTTCAGCTCTACCTCGGTTGCCACCATGTGTTGCGCCGGCACCGGTTTTCGGAACAGCACGAACACCGAGCCTTCGGGGTCGAAGGGCACCGGTACTGTCACCGTGCCGTCGGCATTGTCGGTCCATACGGGGGCTTCGGCGGTTTTGCCGGTGCGTGCATCCCATAGTTCGGGCCTCAGTCCCGACACACGGAAGGTGCACAGCTCCACATGCGGCACCGGTGTGGCGTCGGCAAGGAAATAGACCTCGCCTTCGCCGGTGCTGCGGTGAAGGAAGCTGATGTCGGATTTGCCTTCCGTGCGGAAGTCGGGTGCTGTTGTTTCGAGCGCCCGGCCGATTGTGATATCGCGGACAAGACCGCGTTCGCGCAGACGTGCGGCAATGCGAGCCACCTCGCGGTCGCAGGCGGGATATCCGGCGAGGCTCGGCGATTTATCGGGTATGGTGCCTATGATTGTGGCTCCGTCCTCGGCCAGGGATTCGATTTTGGCAAGCAGTTCGGGGCGCATCCACTTGCTGTCGGGCAGCACGAGCACTTTGTAGCGGTTACCGGCCTTGCCGCACACATAGCCGTCCCGGCAGGTGAGAGAGAGAAGCTGGTCGGCGCCGATGAGGTCGTAGTCGTAGCCGGCGCGTTTTATTTCGGGCATCTGGAAGGCGTTGTTGGGCGACTCTTCGCCCACGAATACAAGCACATCGGCCACGTTGCGGCCCTGTTGCAGCAGGAACTGCGCACGGCCAATATAGTCGAGATAGCTCTTGCCCGGGCGCCACCATGTGTTGTTGCGGTTGAAGTCCCATCCGTATCCGCCCATTGCCAGGCCTGGCCCCACATTCCATGGCTGATGGGCATAGGTGTGCATGATGAAGCGGTTGATGCCTTCGGCCCAGGCCTTGTCGCCCACCACTTTCTGCTGGGCCGGATATATGTTCCATCCGCCGTAGCAGGTGAATGCCTCGGCGCCGACTATGGGGCTGCCGTTGAGGTGTGCTGCCGACGACACGAATTTAGCCGAGTCGAAGGCCGACAGCAGGCCGCTCCAGAACTCGCACATGAGCAAGTCGCCGCGGTCGCCCACCTGCATGCTGTCGAACGGACCCCAGTAAGGCTCTACCGACACTTTCAGACCGTGGCTGTGGCAGAGTTCGCGGAAACGGCCGTAGTAATTGTCGGCTATGAGATCGCCGACGGTGCGGCGGTAGTCCCACAGGAAACGCTCGGTCACCTCGGGGCTGTCGACGTAGTAGCCTGCGAATGTGGGCAGGAAGCGCCGGAAATCGTAGCCGCGGCGGCGCGAGAATTCGGCGTCGAAGCCCGGAGTCCAGTTGCATGTACCGGATTCGTAGCTGTCGACTATGCAGTTGGCCACAGTTGTGCCTGCGAGTTCGCCGAGGCAGTCAAGCAGGGGCTGAACGCTGTTCTGCCAGTATTTGTCGGTGACGGCGGCGTTCATTTTGTCGATTTCCAGTCCGCGGCCGCCTTCCGGGGCCGGATGGTTTTCGACACCTGTGGTGGTGTGGCCTATGCGGAGCACTACCCAGTTGCCTGCCGGAGCGTCCCAGTCGAGAATGCCGTCGGCCGACATTTTCGACGATAAATCGAGCATGCTGCCGGGAGCTACCACAGCGGCGTTGCCGACAGCCGCTGTGTCGGGGCACAGATGGTTGCGGATGCGGCCCGAAAGATTTTTAAAATCGAGATCGGGAATGCGGTGTGTTCCCTCGGGCTTCGGAAATGCCACTACGGCGATATCGCTGTAGTACTGTCGCACGGCCTCGGGCCGCTCAAGAGCCATGTGTACTTTCCTGCCGCCGGCGACAGCCGTTTCGGTGTAAACAACTTTCTGCATGGCGTCGGCCGGGGTGACCCACGGAGCGCCAGAGTTGGCCCATCCGGCCGAGTTGTGGAATGCAAGTTCCATGCCAAGGCGCGCGGCCTCTTCGGCGGCATAGCGGAAAAGACCGAACCACTCGTCGCTCATATAGGTCGCCGGGCCTTGCGGGAAACCGGCGTCGACATTGAAAAGCTGCGCTTCCTGTATGCCGGCGGCTTTCATGGCCTCGAGGTCGGCGCGGATGCCCTCGCGGGTGACGTTGCTGTTGAGCCAGTGCCACCATGTGCGGGCGCGGGCCTGTTCCGGCGGAGCGGCGAAGCCATCTTCGAGTACGGATGAGGCTTCGGCGGATATGAAGATAGAAAATACTGCGAGAATTACGGTTATGAGTCTGCTTGATCGGTTCATTTCGATACTATTTTTACGCCTTCGGGTACTTGAATTTCACTTTCTACAGAGCCGTCGGCACGGCGGCGGTGTTTCACGCTGATAATGCCGCGGGGTGTAGGCACGGTACCTTCGACAGCCTCAAGCGTACCCAGATGCGGGTCGATGACCACCTCGCTGAAGCCGGGAGCCGCCGGACGCACACCCAGTACGTGGCGCGACAGCCACGGCGTCGGTCCCGACGCCCATCCGTGGCAGAAACTGTGCCGGTGGCCGCGGTAGCAGTAGGCGCCCGACGATTTGTGGATGTCGAACGCTCCTGCGGGCACGGGTTCGTCGATGCGGGCGGCTTTCATGGCGTCGGCGTAGTCGAGATCTTCCCAGAAAGTGGTGGCGCCGAGGTCGAGCATGCGGCCCCAGTATTGCGACATTATGCTCATGGCATCGGCATACGCACCGGCACTGGCAAGGGCTTCGAGCATATAGTAGCCGTAGAATGTGGAAAATCCGCGGGCTTCACCGTCGAGAATAATGTTGCGGTCGGTCTGCTGATTGCGGCTCATATCGGCCAGTATGGCCAAGGCCGCCGACTGCTTGGCGCCTCCCGTGGGCGGCACATGCGAGCGCACCTTCGACAGCAGAGCCTTGCTTTTACTCTTGAGGTCCTTGTCGCCGGTCCATTCGCCTATCTGGGCGGCGGCTTCCATGGCTATCGACAGCAGCGACTGGTAGCCCGAGTGTATTACCTCGGGCATCTCCGATGTGGGCCAGTCGAGCAGACGCTGCCCCTCGCGGTAGTTCTCCTTGTTGCCGTCGAGACCGGCGTCGAAGCAGTCGATGAGGCGCTTCAAGTAGTCGGTCTGGGCGGCGAGATAGTCGGTGTCGCCCGAGTAGAGGCACAGGTCGCGGTGTATGATTATCCACCACATCGAGTAGGCGGCGATGCCGTTCATCCACCCGGGCAGCGGCGATGTGTCGCGGGCGAAGTCGAGACTCTTGCGCACCACGTCGTAGTTGCCGAATACGTTTGCTATGGTCATGACCTCGGGGTGCATGTCGCCCACCCATACCAGACGGTCGCGCTTCACGCCGTCCCACAGGTAGTTCTGCATGTTCAGATGCACGGTATATGCGCCGGTAGCCCATATGTCGTTGAGGCGCGGATCGCTGCTTTTGAACGATCCGAGATATGGCAGATCGCGGTATCGGGCCACGCCGCGCACGGCTCGCAGGGGCAGCTCGGCGTCGGGTTCGACAAGTTCGACATATGCGAAGCGGTAGCCCGAATTGCCCAGCTCGACGGTGCCGAGCCAGGGCAGCGCCACGGTGAAGTCGCGCAGCGAGTGCTCGTTGGTGGCGGTGGCGCCGGGAGCGCTGACATCGCTCAGGGCCTCGCTCACCGATTCGCCAAGGCATATCCGCACCTTAAGTGCCTTCTGGCTGCCGCGCAGGGGAGCGGCAAGCTCCACGGCACCGCAGAGCTCGCGGCCGAAGTCGAGCAGCACGGCGGCACGGCGCCCCTGGTGCGTGGAGAGCACGCACACATCGGGCGAGGCCACGGCAAGCTGACCGTCGAAGGGCCTGAGGAGGGCCCCGGCATTGGCTGCGCCTGCGGCAAGGCTGTCGGCCAGCGGTATGATGCGGGCGGGAGTAATATATTCACGTACAAGTTCATCGTGCGTTCCTGCCGACATCACGGCGCAGGGGAGCACTAAAAGCAAAGCGGTAAGAAATCGTCTAATCATGGTTTCAGGTGGTTCTATCTCCGACAAAAATAGTAAAAAAATCGCATTCCTGCCCCATATCGCCCCCGGAGCATGCGTGAGGCTTGTGATTTGGGAGTTTTTTTGCTACTTTTGCAGCTTGGATTGGAGGGTGCGCCCGCGAGTGTGCCCGCAGTCCGGCTAACAACAAGTCACTCAGCTTAAAATATCACTTTCTTAACTTATTTAAGTCGTGCACACCAAATACATTTTTGTCACAGGCGGCGTAGTGTCGTCGCTGGGCAAAGGAATTATTTCCTCGTCGCTGGCCTGCCTTCTCAAGGCCCGTGGCTTCAGGGTGACAATTCAGAAATTCGACCCGTATATCAATATCGACCCGGGTACCCTCAATCCCTACGAACACGGCGAATGCTATGTTACCGAAGACGGCCATGAAGCCGACCTCGACCTGGGACACTACGAGCGTTTCACCAACGTGCACACCACCCGCGCCAACAACGTGACCAGCGGACGCATATTCCAGAGTGTAATCGACAAGGAGCGCCGCGGCGACTATCTGGGCAAAACCGTGCAGATAGTGCCTCATGTTACCGATGAGATAAAGCGCCGTGTCAAATTTCTCGGCAATACCGGCGACTACGACTTCATAATCACCGAAATAGGCGGCACCGTGGGCGACATCGAGTCGCTGCCCTTCCTCGAGGCCGTGCGTCAGCTCCGCTGGGAACTGGGTCAGAACAGCCTTTGCGTGCACCTGACTTACGTGCCCTTTATCGCGGCAGCCAAAGAGCTCAAGACCAAGCCCACACAGCACTCTGTGAAGTCGCTTCAGGAGCTTGGCATACAGCCCGACGTGCTGGTGCTCCGCACCGAGAAGGAAATTCCCGACGACATGCGCCGCAAGATAGCCCTGTTCTGCAACGTATCGCCCGAATCGGTGGTGCAGTCGCAGGATGTCAACTCTATCTATAAGGTGCCTCTGCGCATGCATGCCCAGCAGCTCGACGAGATAGTGCTCCGCAAGATGGGCGTGCCTTTCGAGGGCGAGCCGGCCATGAAGCCGTGGTTCGACTTTATCGACAAGATGGACAACGCCACAGAAACCGTCAGCATCGGTCTCGTCGGCAAGTACGTCGAGCTGCAGGATGCCTACAAATCGATAAGCGAGGCCCTCATCCACGCCGCCACCTACGCCGGCCGCAAGCTCAATCTGGTGTATATCCACTCCGAGAAACTCACCCCGGAGAACGCCGGTGAAAAGCTCGGCGACATGGACGGCATAATAATCGCTCCCGGGTTCGGCCAGCGCGGCATCGAGGGCAAATTCGTGGCGCTGAAGTGGTGCCGCGAGCACGATGTGCCCACCTTCGGCATCTGCCTGGGCATGCAGTGCATGGTCATAGAGTTTGCCCGCGATGTGCTGGGTCTCGATGACGCCAACTCCACCGAGATGAATCCGCACACTCCGCATCCGGTGATCGACCTGATGGAAGAGCAGAAGAACATATCGAATCTCGGAGGCACCATGCGTCTGGGCGCGTTCGACTGCCGTCTGCGCCCCGGCACCAGGGCCGCGCAGGCCTACGGCACCGACCTGGTGCGCGAACGCCACCGCCACCGCTTCGAATTCAACGACGCCTACCGCGCGCGCTTCGAGGAGGCCGGCATGGTATGTGCGGGCGAAAACCCGGGCTCGCATCTGGTCGAAGTTGTCGAGATGCCGTCCAAGCGATGGTATGTCGGCACCCAGTATCACCCCGAGTACAGCAGCACGGTTCTTTCGCCGAGCCCCATATTCGCCGCTTTTGTCAACGCGGCCATAGAATACCGAAACGAAACACACAAACCGACGAATGGATAAAAACACTATCACCGGCCTCGTTCTGATGGCCATAATCATGTTTGGCTTCATGTACTTCATGAAGCCTTCGGAGGCCGATATCGCCGCCGAACGCGAACGTGCCGAAGCGGCCGCCGCGCAAGCCTCGCAGAACAACGGACCTGCCGTGGCACCCTTCACCGCCGCCGACAGCAGCGCTCTTGCCGCCGCCGTGCGCACCATGGGCACCGCCGACGGCAACGGACGTGTACTGTTCTCCGACGGCACACTCTCCCTGACCCTCGACAGCGTCGCCGGCCTGTCGGGCACCGTCGACGCCGGCGGCACCACAGCCGACATCGCCGAGCTTCTGGGCAACCGCTCGGCGCTCACCAACGCGCAGACCGCCCGCGCCGCAGCTGCCGTGCGTACCGTTATCGACAATTCGGCCCGCTACGAAGGCTTCGCCCGCTATCTCGGCGGCGAAAATACCGTTACCACCCTCGAGAACGACGACGTGCGTCTCGACATCGACAGCCGCGGCGCCCTCATATCGCGCGTGGTTCTGAAGAAATACAAGACCGAGGTCGGTCCCGAACCGGCCGACATAGTGCTCTTCGGCCACGACACCGACGGATATTCCTTCCGCTTCAACACCCGCGACCAGCGCATCGACACCCGCGACTTCAACTTCACCGTCGAGGCCGAGGGCGACAGCGCCGTATTCCTGTCGCTCGCTCCCGCTCCCGGCGCCGTGTGGGGCATACGCTACACCCTCGGCGAGGGCTATGTGGTGCGCATGGATGTGGTGCAGAAAGGCATGGACGCCATCGTGCCTCCGAGCACCGTGAGCATGGAGATGGACTGGCACCAGAAGATGGCCCGCAACGAGCGCGGCCGCACCTTCGAGGAGCGCAACAGCGCCATCGCTTATAAATATGTGGGCGAAGGCGTCGACGAGCTTTCGGCCGGCAGCGACGACCACGAGAGCCTCGCCGGACATCTGCGCTGGGTGGCTTTCAAGAACCAGTTCTTCTCGAGCGTGCTCATTGCCCGCGAGCCGTTTACCTCGGCCGAACTCGCATCGGTCAACATCAAGACCGCCGATTATCTCAAGGATATGGACATGAAGGCCACCGTGCCTTACTCCTCCGCCGACGGCAACGCCGCCTCCTTCGACTTCTACTTCGGCCCCAACGACTACAACATCCTCTCCGACCTCGACGACACCCTCGGCCACGACGAGGATCTGTCGCTCACCCGCATCATCCCCATGGGCTGGGGTATATTCCGCTGGATCAACACCTGGATCGTGGTGCCCGTGTTCGACTTCCTGAGCAAGTTCATCAGCAACTACGGCATCATCATCCTGCTGCTCACCATCTTCATCAAGATCATCATCTTCCCCTTCACCTTCAAGAGTTTCAAGAGCCAGGCCCGCATGCGCGTGCTCGCTCCCGAAATCAAGGAAATCAACGACAAGTATCCCGGCAACGAAAACGCCATGAAGCGCCAGCAGGAAACCATGGCGCTCTACAGCCGTGCCGGTGCAAGCCCCTTCTCGGGCTGCCTGCCCATGCTGCTGCAGATGCCCGTGCTCATCGCCATGTTCTCGTTCTTCCCCTCGGCCATCGAGCTTCGCGGACAGTCCTTCCTCTGGGCCCACGACCTCTCGGCGCCCGACTCTATTCTCACTCTTCCATTCACCATACCGTTCTATGGCAACCAGGTGAGCCTCTTCTGCCTTCTGATGACCATCGTCAATATCGTGTATATGCGCGTCACCATGCAGAACCAGCCTAACTCGGGTATGCCCGGCATGAAGGGTATGATGTATGTGATGCCGGTAATGTTCCTCTTCTTCTTCAACGACTACGCTTCGGGTCTGAGCTACTACTACCTCCTGTCGCTGCTCATCACCATCATCCAGACATGGATCTTCCGCAAGGTTGTCAACGAGAAGAAGGTACGCGCCGAAATGCTCGCCAACGCCAAAAAGCCCCGCAAGAAGAGCGGCTGGATGGCACGCCTCGAAGAAGCCCAGCGTCAGGCCCAGGCCGCTCAGCGCCAGCAGGCCAAGCGCCGCAAATAATCTTTTAGGAGTTTAGGATATCAGGAGATTGGGAAGTTAGGAAGACAGGCTTTTTAAGCAGATATCCCAATCACCTGACCTCTTAATTTCTTAGTTTCTTAACCTCCTGATTTCTTAATCACCTAATCTCCTAATTTCCTGATTTCTTAATCACCTAACCTCTTAACAGAATGGAAATTTCCAACAGAATAAAGGCTCTGGCCGCATCGCAGACCCTGGCGATGTCGCAGAAAAGCGCCGAACTCAAAGCTCAGGGTGTCGACGTGATCAACCTGTCGGTCGGCGAACCCGACTTCTTCACTCCCGAGCATATCAAGGCAGCCGCTGTCAAGGCCATAGAGGACAATTTCAGCTTCTACAGCCCCGTGCCCGGCTACATGAGCCTGCGCAAGGCCATCGCCGACAAGCTTTCGCGCGAGAACGGTCTCGCCTTCGAGCCGACGCAGATCGTGGTAGGCAACGGCGCCAAGCACGCCCTATGCAATGTTGTCCTCACGGTTGTCAATCCCGGCGACGAGGTCATTATCCCCACACCGGCATGGGTGAGCTATGTCGAGATGGTGAAGCTCGCCGAAGGTATCACCGTCGAGGTGCCCACCGGCATCGACAGCGACTTCAAGATGACGCCCGCTCAGCTCGAGGCCGCCATCACACCGCGCACCAAGGCAATCATACTGTGCTCGCCCTCGAACCCCACCGGCAGCGTATACACCGGCGCCGAGCTGCAGGCCCTCGTCGATGTGCTTGCCCGCTATCCGCAGATTGTGATAATAGCCGACGAGATCTACGAGCACATCAACTACACCGGCGGCAGCTTCGTGTCGCTGGCATCCTTCCCCGAGACGGCAGCGCGTACAGTGGTAATCAACGGTGTGTCGAAAGCCTATGCCATGACAGGCTGGCGCATCGGCTACTGCGCAGCGCCTCTCGACATCGCTAAGGCCGTGACCAAGCTCCAGGGCCAGTTTACATCGGGCGCCTCGTCGATAGCCCAGAAGGCTGCCGAAGCTGCATATACCGGTCCGCAGGAATGTGTCGAGGAGATGCGCCGCGCCTTCCAGCGCCGCCGCGACCTGGTGGTGCGTCTGGCCCGCGAGATTCCCGGTCTCGGCGTCAACGAGCCGCAGGGTGCGTTCTATCTCTTCCCCGAGGTCAGCGCATATCTCGGCAAGAAAGCCCCCGACGGCAGCACCATAGCCACATCGGGCGACCTGGCCATGTATCTGCTCAACGAGGCTCATGTGGCCACCGTCGACGGCGCCGCTTTCTGCGCCCCCGGCTACATCCGTCTCAGCTACGCCACCTCCGACGAGAACATCGTCGAGGCCATGCGCCGCATCAAGGCCGCCCTCGCGCGCTTAGGAGATTAGGCGGTTTAGGAATTTAGGAAATTATGAAATCAGGAGGGCAGGAGCATACGTTCCCGCCCTCCTTGTTTTGTGGTGTCATGCAGCGGTGGTGTCGGGCATGGAAACCTCCGCAGGAGGTTGATTATGAATAGCCCGGCATGCCGCCGTGCATGCCGGGGTTATTCGGGTTTCATCAAGGGAAGCCTCTGTAGGAGGCTGATTATTTTTTTGCCGGGGGCGGGCCGTTAATCGGCCTCCTGGCGGAGGCCCCGGGGGTGGGGCAACGTTGCGAGCCGGCGCACCACGTAGTGGTGGAAGATGTTAGGCCCGGGTTATGGGGGCCGTGAGGCCGCCCGCAACCCGGGTTTTAGGGCGCCACCTACCAACGATGCGACTCTGTAGGAGTCGGACAACGGCGTCTGGGCTGCGGTATTCAACCGCTGGCCGCGGTTGGGTGGGGTGGGGGTGCAGATTCCTGGGGTATGTCCGCCATTCGGCGGCCAAACCCCAGGCTGTGTGAATATTCAAGCGCTTTGCGCTTGCCGTGGCGCTGATTTCAATTTGCGTTTGCCGTGGATGCGCGGATGGGAAGCGCATAGCGCTTTAATATTCACATAGCCTATGGTTTGGGCTCCGTCAGGAGACCATACCATAGGTTTTCAGGTATATATGGAATTGCAACCGCGTTCAGCGGTTGAATATCCGTTGGCTATGGAAAATCTCCGCAGGAGGTTGATTATGAATAGCCCGGCATGCAGGGGTTTAGGGTGCCGACACGGAAAAAGCCTCTGGAAGAGGCTGATTATTTTTTGCGGGGGGCGGGCCGTTAATCGGCCTCCTGGCGGAGGCCTTGATGTCGTCGGGTGTTTTTTCCCCGGCATGCGCGTTGGCATGCCGGGCTATTCGAAATCGGCCTCCTGGCGGAGGCCTCGGGGGTGGACGGCCGGGTTGCGGACGGCCTTCGGCGCCCTTACCCCGGGGCTAAGCTCTCTTACCGCTACCCGGTGTCATTGCCTTCTCTTCATTTTTCGCTTTGGGCTGAAAATGGCATTTGAAAATGTTAAAAAATTTCGAAATTAACGAGGCATTGCAATTGTTAATGATTATTAACAATTGGGGGGGTAAATAGTTAATAAATGTGTACCTTTGCATCGCATATCTTGTATAGAAGCCCCAGATAAAAGGGCGGCAATACATGAAAAACGATTCAATATTCCTACGAAAACAATAGAAAACAGTCAAAAAAACAAACTCACAACTCTCTCTACTGTAAGGATATTAACTCTGTCCTCGCATTAGAAATTACTAAACATCATTATCAATAATCATTCATCTGTCAATAGTATGCAGAAAAAATTACTTCTTTCGCTCGTATGCACAGTGCCTGCCGCGCTTCCTGCTCTTGCGAATGTTGCGCTGACAGTTCCCGAAGCCAATGCCTGGGAAAATCCCGCCATCGGCGAAGGTAACGTCACCGTAAACGGAACTACCGTGACTTGCAAAGTTGGTGTCGGATCCGTTTCCCAGGAGGTAAAAGGTCTTCCCGCCGGCAAGTATAAAATTTCGTTTGCCAACCTCAACAATGCCGCATACACAGTCGCCGGTGCCACTGTCGACGAAGACGGCGTGTTCGAGCTCGCTGCCAGCGGCGATATTACCATCACCATTTCCGCTGTCAATGCTTCTCTGGAATTCGGTTTCACAGGTGGCCAGCTCACTTTTGTAGAGGATTTCAGCAAGAAGGGCGAAGATTTTACCGCTGCTCTTGCAGAAGCTTGCACGGGTTTCGTGGAGCTTAAAGACCCCAAGGCCGACGCCAAACTCGTAGCTGAGCAGAAAGTTATCACCGACGAGCGCGCAGCTCTTAACGAACTGATCACAACTCTCGGCAAAAAAGATACCAATGCCGGTCAGGCAGTATCGGTGCAGGCCCTCGTCGATTACTATGCAAAAGCAAACGCTACAAGCTTTGCCGATCTCTTCACCAAGATCGAAAACCGCATTGCAGCTCTTAAGACTAAAGTAGAGGCATTCAATCCCAAAGCAGAAGCCGCCAACGAGGCATACGATATCGCTACTACCAACACCGACAATCTTAAGAGCCTCAACAACAGTATCGAGTGGCTGCTCAACAACACTACCGGCAGCGCCGACAGCAGCAAGGGTGTGAATGTGCTCATCGCCGCTCTCAACGACAAGGACACCAATAAGGATGTCAAGGAAGCCAACCTTCCCGGTGCCGAGGCCGCTCTCGAGGCCATCAAGGCTCTGCAGGCCGATGTCGAAGCCGCATTCAAGGATGCAACCGAACTCGTTGATATCACCGGTTTCAAGGAGACGATCGCTACTATCAAGGCCGACCTCAACGAAAAGTGGGCCAAATACGAGAACGATGTCGTTGCAGTTACTATCTTCAAGGACATCGAGAAGGTATATGCCGATCTCAAGCCTCAGAACGCATATCTCAATGCCGTTGCCAACATCGGTGCTATCATCGATTCCGAAAACTACGGCGGTATCGACGTCTATGCGTCGAACAAGACCACATGGCTTACCAAATTGCAGACCATCAATAACACCATAACCCAGCCCTCCACATTCGAGGAAGTGGACGCTTCGCTGGGTGTGGATGGCTACACTGAAAATATAAATAAAGCCATCGCCGAGATGAACCAGGTGGTGGCCGATGCTCAGAGCTTTGCCGAGGCTCAGAATGACGCCTATGACGCAGGCTATGAGCTGTATGCTGCCGAAAATACCGGCTGGGATGCAGTGATGAAGGGCTATGAGGCACGTGTCAACGCCGCTATGCCCGCCGCTCTCACCGAGCAGTACAAAGAGCTTCTTGCCACCGCCACCGAGGCTATCGACGCTTTCAAGGCTTACCTCGACAAGACCTACAGCGAGACCGCACTTCCCGGCGAAAGCTACGATGCCGATGTAAAGGCTGTGAACGACGCTCTCGATGCCATCAAGGTGTTCCTCGACGGCGACTATGGCATCGTGACCGGTCTGCAGGCCGATCTCAACAAGATCAAGGACGCCAATGCCGAGTCGTTCAAGACCCTCAACGGTACCAAATATCCCGAATACGCCGTTCCGACCAATAAGTTCGACGCTCAGTATGCAGCCGTTCAGGCCGCTATCGACAAGATTATTGCCGATATGAACGAAGCCGAGGACCTGAAGGCCGATGCAAATGCCGTGCAGGAAACCGCTGCCGCTATCACAAGCCTCGAAAACGGCTCCAAGGCTTTCTTCGAAGCTTTCACCGCTACCCACGACGAACTTGTCAAAGCTCTCGACAATCTCGCTGCTTTCAAGGCCGTTATCGACGCGAAATACTGCGCTGAAACCGGTGAGACTTTCCAGTCGGCCAAGGTAAAGGCATATACCGATCTCGAAACTGCATTTACCAAGAAAGATGGTTTCAAAGATCTCTATCTTGCCGCTGCTGCCGCCGTGGGCAATGCCAGCCTCGAGAAGGCTGAAGTTCTTGCCAAAGATCTCCAGGGCAAGGCCGCCGATATCGTTGCCGCACAGAATAAGTGGAACAACGAGGCTACCCAGGCCAACCTCGACTTCGCCAAAGACCGTCTGGCTGAGCTTCAGGGCTTCATGGAGAAGCATGAGAGCCTGAAGACAAGCGTCAAGTTCAAAGAAATCGGCGACGCTCTCGGCAAGGTTGTTGTTCCCGCCGACGGTAATACCGCCGACTGCACTAAAGCCGACAAGGCCGTCGAGACACAGATGAAGGCAATGAACGATCTCTATCTGAACGTTCAGCACTATCTTTCGGTTTCCGACGTCCTCGACAAGATTCCCGCAGCCGCAGCCGCAGCCACCGAAGCAAACAAGAATATCAACGGCAGCGCCAAAGCCACTGTTGACTTCTATCAGGCTGAAATCGAAGGCTTGGCGAATGTGAAAGATATCCAGAAAGTTATCGACGATGCATTCAATTCCAAAGCCGGTCTCGACGAAACAACCGCCAAGGCTCAGGCCGACGCCGCACAGCAGAAGCTCAACAGCCTCGAAGGCATGGAAGCCAAGATGCAGGCCAACTGGAAGGCATACTCCGACCAGATCAGCGATTCGGGCATTACCCGCGACCACGTGCAGGCTATCCTCGACAATGTGAAGGAAGCTGAGTATCAGGGCATAGTCGAAGACTGGGTAGAGCAGCTCGAAGCGCTCCTCAACGACAGCCTTATCGCCAACGATGTCAAGGCTACCGAAAACTACGGCAAGGGCAACTCCGTGGCTGCCAACACCGAAATAACCAACGCTTACAAGGCTATCCGCGATGCTGCTGACGATATCGCCAAGGAATACACCGACGGCTACGACGCCGCCATCATCGATCAGAACAACGCTATCACCGCCGACTTTTCGCCGTGGGCCGCTGTCAACAAGCAGCTCAACGACGGATATCTCGATGCCGTAAGTCTCTACAACTTCTACAAGAACGAGCTTACCACTCTGGCCGGCTATCGCGAATGGATGCTCGACGCCAAGTACAACCTCGTGGCAAACTATGCCGAGGTATACGACGTGCTGCCTGCCATCCAGAGCCTCAATGCTCAGATTTCCGCCCTTATCTCCAAGGCCAACGCCGCCAAGGAATATCTGCCCGAAAGCGAGCAGTACAAGGCCGAGTACGAACAGCTTGTTGCCGACCAGGCCGCAGAGCTCGCCAAGCTGCAGGCTCTCTACAACGGTCTGAACACCGATGCCAACACTGCCGCTCAGCAGTACTACGATGCCAAGGTGAAGGAATATACCGACGGTATCAGCGCAAGCATCGCTACTCTCGAAACCGCCGGCCTCACAAGCGAAGAGGCAGTTGCCGGTCTCAAGGGCATCAGCGACATTCTCGCTGCCGCCGAAGACTATATCAACGACGATAAGCAGACTCTGCCTCTGGGCAAGGCCATGAACAATGTGGCCAAAGACAAGTTCGCCGGTATCGACTTCACCGTAGCCATCACCGCCGCCGTCGACGCCAAGTGGGCTGCCGAGTACGACCTCAACTTCAACGGCCGTCCCGGCAAGGACGCTACCGAAACCGAGCCCGCAGTCGAAGCTATTCCTTCGGTTGCCGAACTCCGCGACGTTATGATCGCTAACGGTGCCGTCAAGGCCGACATCGACAAATTCGACGATGTTCGCGACAAGATGATAGATCTCGACAAAACAGCTAACACTGTCGACGAGAAGAATCCTCTTATCAACAATCTCAAGAAATATATTGCCGAGCTCGAAGGCTACCGCGCCGCCCTCGAGCAGATGGTCAAGGCCGCTCAGGACAGCCAGAAGTACAAAGAGATCTACGACGGCTACATGGGCCAGGTATCGGATCTCCAGGAACTGGTCGACAACCTCAACGAGTACATCGCAGGCTACACCCTCGATGCTCCCGTGAGCGTAACTCCCGATCCCGAAGACCTTCTCAAGGCTCTCAAGGAGAACCTCGGCGACAAGCCCTCTGAAGCTATTGCCGGCGAAACTTTCAAGAGCGAGTTCGAGCAGGCAAGCGAAGAGATCATGCAGGCTCTCGAGGCCAAGAAGATTGCCGCCGACGAAGCCGGTCTCGCCACTCTCAAGACCTGGATCGACAATACCAAGGTGGCCTACAATACGGCCGTTGCCAACGGCGCCGCTATTGCCGACCTCGCCGAGGAATACAAAACCATCGAGGATGTAACTGCATGGTACGAGGAATATGCCGGCCGCGGCGACAAGGGCTTTGCAGTCGACTTCCCCGTATTGGTTACCGAGCAACTCGAAACCATCCTCGACACCTATAAGAAGCTCAACCCCGAAGGTGCCGCTTCTGACCTCGCCGCTATCCAGCAGGATCTCGCCGATCAGAAGGCCAACATCGAAAAGCAGATCGACGAAGCTGTCAGTGCACTCGACGAACTCGTGCCCGAGGACGATCCCGACCACGATGCTCTCGTTGCCGCTGTTCACGACAAACTCGATCCTGAATTCGGGGCTCTCAAGTCGGAACTCGAAAATATCAAGGACAACTGGGAGGCCGAAGGCGACAAGCTCCTTGTAAACAGCTACGAGTACGAAGACGCCATGGACGCTGTCGAAGGCAAGATCGACGGTGTCAGCGACAAGGGTGCCGACACACTCGCCGCTGCCCGCAAGTCGCTCTACAACCAGCAGGCAGCCGAGGCTCTTATGGCCGAATGGACCAAGCTCGACGACTTCTACAAAGAAGTCAGCGCCACGGTCGAAGGCTACGGTCTCGGCAAGATGTACGGCCGTCAGATCGGCGTTATCGAGACCATGCTCAAAGATCTCAAGGCCGCTATCGAAGCCGAGGCTGCCGCAGAGAATCTGACCAAGGCATCGACCATCAACGACGCCGTCTACAAGACCTTCACCGGCAAGGATATCAACGACGCTATCGAGACCGTTGCCATCGAGGCTGCCTACACCCAGACACTGTATCTGCAGGAAGAGGCCGACAAGGCCCTGACCGAAACATACGAATCGCTCGTAGGCAAGTATCTCATCGACGGTTATTCGCTCAAGTGGTCCTGGAGAGACTACAATAACACCTACTGGAACGCCTACTACAACTTCACTGAGAATTACTCGTACAACGGCGGCTCGTTCAATCTCATCTACTCCAAGCTGCCTCAGTATGAGGAATTCATGAAAACATTCCAGAGTGTTATCGACGCCATGCAGCAGATCGACGAGAAAGCTGCCGGTGCAGAGTACACCCCCGGTGTGGTTGTAGACCGCGAAGCCACCAAGGTATCCGCTCAGGATGTGATGAAGCTCGTCGACTGGGTAGGCAACGGCGTAAAATATGCCGAACTCTATGATAACGAGGCCACCCGTTGGCAGGCCGTAGCTGCTGATATCGACAACCACGGTGACCTCAACATCGCCGATATCAACCTCGATATCCAGCTCATGCTCGGCAAGAGCGGCGTGGTAAACAACGACAACCGCTTCGGATACTATAGCAAACCTGCCGCAGTTGTCAACGATGCTGCATGCAGCATCGCTTACCTGGGCGAAGTCGACGGCAACGACCGCTATGCAGTGGTAGTGAACAACCCGACGGCCTTCATCGGCGGTCAGCTCGACATCAAGCTGCCTGTAGGCATGAGCCTCGTTGGCGTATCGGCTACCGAGCGTACCCAGGGTCATGAAGTGATGAGCTTCGATCACGATGCCTACACCACCCGTGTGCTCATCTTCAACATGGAGAACGATGCTATCGCCGGCAACAACGGCGCAGTGCTCTACATTGATGTTCAGGGCCATGGTTCGTTCAGCCTTGATGAGGTTCTCTTCACCGATGGCGAGTATCACCTGCACGGCTTCGGCAACCCGGGCACATCGGGCATCATCGATGCTATCATCGACGGTGCGGGCGCTGCCAAGGAAGCTATCTACGATGCTGCCGGCCGCATGTACGACCGCGTACAGCGTGGCATCAACATCATCCGTCACTCCGATGGTTCTGTTACCAAAGAACTCCGCAAATAATTAACTGACATCGAACCCGTATCCGGCGGCTCGCTCCGGGTGGCCGGATACGGTTTCAAAACATCTATTTTTACAAATGAAATCAATGTCTATCAGCGGTCTGCTCAAAGTTCTTTGCCTTTTCTGCGCTTTTGCGGTTGCAGGCAAAGCCTATGCTGACAACAGACTGTATGTCGAGGACTTCACCGTATCGAACTACGACGTCCAGGAGGTACCGGTGCTGCTCGACAATACCGACGAGATTGCGGCTTTCAACTTCACGCTGTCGCTTCCCGACGGCATAAAGCTTGTGGGCCAGAAATTGACCGAACGTGCGGCCTCGTCGATGCAGGTGGTCTACAACGGTGAGACCGGCATCATGGGTGTTATTTCTTTCCAGCCCAACCGTTGCTTCTCGGGCAACGAGGGTCCGGTGCTTGTGCTCAGTCTTCAGGCCGAGCCCGGCGCACTGCTCCGTAACAAAACCGAGTATCTCCGCTTGAGCGAAATAACCCTTTCCGACGGTACCGGCTCGCAGGGCTGGCATCCCGAGACTGTGAGAGCTACCGTGACTATGCTTGCAGGCGAGTTCGCCGTCACAGCACAGGAGGCCGCCTATGTGGTGCGCCCCGAGGTTCCCGCCACCGTGGCACTCGGTCTTGAGAACAGCGCCGACGTGAGCGGCTTCCAGGCCGATATCGTGGTTCCCGAAGGCTTTACTGTCGACGAGAACTCGTTCAAAATGACCTCGCGCTGCGTAGAGGGTATCAACCTGCTGGTATATCCTCAGACCGACGGCGTCACCTACCGCGTGCTCATGTTCAACATGGCCGGCGGTAATGTCATAAATCTGCCCGTGCAGGGTGCCGAAAGCGATGTTGTCTTCACATTCGATGTCACCGCTCCAGCCACCTTTACCGACGCTCATGCCGATATACAGGTAAAGGATGTGATCGTGACAGCCCTCGGCAACCAACAGTTCAATGCCGGTACTGCCGCAATCGGTCTTGAGAACGGCAAGGTGCCCTACGATGCCGCCATGGCCGAGGTAGCCCGTCTGCGCCAGGCTCTGGCCGACGCTCTGGCTACCATAGCTGAAGAGGCCGCCGACGTGAAGGATAACTTCACCGGCGAGGATATCACCGCTCAGATCGACGCTCTCGAAGCCGCCCTCAACAAGGCTTACACCGACGGCACTCCCGCCACCGGCTATGCCGCACTCCTCGAGCCGGTGCCCGCTATCGACGAGGCTATAGCCAAGCTCGTGGCCGACGCCAAGGCCGCTCAGGAAGTGGAGAACGCCCGCAAGGCTGCCAACGAGGCTGCTTACAAGGCTGACCTCGAGACCATCGCCGGCCTCCAGGAACAGCTCGACGCCGCCAAGGCTGAAATTGCCGAAAACTATCCTGCATACGACGCCACTGACGGCGCCAAGGCTATCCAGGATGCCATCGACGCCGCCAAGGCTGCCGCCGACGCCGCTTACGAGGCTGTTGCCAAGGAAGGCACTTACAGCAACACTGTCGATGCCGACAGCATCAAGGAAGCTATCGCCAAGCTTGTGACCGACGCCAAGGCCGCTCAGGATGCCGAAGACGCCCGCAAGGCCGCCAACGAAGAAGCCTACAAGGCCGACCTCGAGATCATCGCCGGTCTCCAGAAGGAGCTCGATGACGCAGTTGCCGAAATAGCCGAGAGCTATCCAGGCTACGATGCTGCCGAGGATCAGAAGGCTATCCAGGAAGCCATCGACGCTGCCAAGGCTGCCGCCGACAAGGCATATGCCGATGTGGCCGAAGAGGGTACCTACACCAATACTGTCGATGCCGCAGGTATCCGCGATCTTATCGAAAAAATGATGGAAGCCGCAGAAATGACCGGCATAGATACGATAATGGTTGAAGTAGAGGCAGGTAATGCCGCTATCTACAATCTCCAGGGTGTTCGCCTGAACGCCCCTGCAAGAGGACAGATGAATATTGTTGTGGACAAGGCCGGCAAGGCCTTTAAGATATTCGTCCGCTAATCCTATCCTGAGGATTATGAAGGTCGCGCCCGTCTGTTGAAGATAGGCGCGATTTTTTTAGGAAATTAGGAGGAAAGGAGGCGAGGAGATTAGGAATTTAGGAGGTCGTACATTTGTACGGATAAATGTTTTTGAATAATTTTATCTTCAAATATCAGG
>URMS01000001.1 GCA_900548975.1 uncultured Porphyromonadaceae bacterium | reverse complement strand
AATCCATCTCCGACTTTTTGGCCTGGAGTTTAACAGATATTATGAAACACCCTCTTAATGCTTTCTGACAGCTGTCGAGATAGCGGTATTGGGCATTGCGGGCCGCTTCCTCCTCTTTGAGCCTCATGTTTAAGTCACCGCCCGACACGGGGTAATGTGTGTCGAAATCGAGCACCACGGGTGTATCGTCGAGTATGCAGTTGGAGAATGCCCTGCCGCACTCCACACGCACGAATGCGCCGCGCCCGTAGCTGCCTTTGAAGAGGACGCGCCCGTCGGTCACCGTGGCCGAATCGATCACGGCATTATCGCGGAAATAATCGGTCATGTAGAAGGTGTTGCCGTCCATGTCGCTGACGCGGCCGCTCACCTCGTAGTCTGTGGCGTTGGCCGACAGCGCTATCGAAAGCAGGATTAAAGGTACAGTTATTTTCATAAGATATGATTGGGTGGTTCAGCGGCAAATTTAGCAAAAAAAGAAAATCAGCAAAAAACGGCCGGCATCCGCCGTTTTTTTCAGAGGGATGCCGGCCGTTGGTGTGGTATGGTGATGTCAGGGCTTGAATACGCGTTTTACGGCGTCGAGGTAGCCGTAGCCGTTTACGGTGCAGGGTTCAAGATAGCTCGATTCGGTCCATTCGTTCCAGCTGTTGATGGTGATGAGAGGAGCCTGGGCGGGGTGCTTGTCGACAAAATCTTTGGCCATACGCAGGCCTTTCTCGAAGTTTTCGGGGGTGTTGTTCTTCAGGACCGCACTGTGGCCGGTGCGGGGACTGTTGTCCCAGCCGATGCTGATGTGGGGATAGAACGTCATGTCGAAGTTGTCGGTGATGCGGTTCCATTCGCTTTGTGCATGGTTCAGGGCATCGAGATACTCGCCGTCGGCATTGGTGAAGTGTGCGAACTGATAGTGTGTGCCTCCGGTGAATCCGAGCTTGCGGACGAACTCATTTTCGGGGTTGTCGGTCTTGCCGGCATCCACTCCGCTGTAGTTCAGGTTTGGTGCCCACATGGTGATGTGCAGGTCCAGACCGGGGAAGCCGGCTTTCTTCACTTCTTTGTCAAACCACTTGAGGGCGTCGGCAGCCTCTTTATATCCGCCCATACCTGAGATGAACTCGGGAATGTCGTAGATCATGAACACGGGTTTACCGTCGATTTTGTAGTACTGCGGATGCTTGAAGAACATTTCGATATTGCGTTTGCATATCTTCTCGAATTCTTCGCGGTCGATTCCGCCTTCCCATACGTTGTTGACCACTCCGTCGTTTTTGAGGCGTGTATCCACGAAGTCCGACCAGTCGTGATTGGCCCACATGAGATAGAACTTCATCTTGTCCACGTTGGGAGCCTTGAGAAAGCCGTTGGTAAGGGTCGTTTCCATGAAAGGACGTCCGTCGTACCAGTACCAGTCGAAAATAAACACATTCACGCCATGGTTTGTGGCTTCTTCGATTTCCATTTCCATCACGGCAGGGTCTGCCTCGTTGACATATCCCCACAGAGGTTTCCGGTTCCAGTAATGGCCGGGATAGCGGTCCTGCATGTTCATCACGGTTTCCATTCGCCTATGCCCATGGGCCAGAATGTGCGCAGACGGGGATCGTCGGCTGCATATCCCGGGTAAACATAGGCGGCGACGTCGTACTTCCGCGCCTGCTCCTGTCCGAACGACTTCATCGTCGGACAGCAGAGCAGCAGTGTGGCGGCACACAGTATTTTTTGCAATATGTGCATGGTTCCGGGAATCAGATTGAGAATTTGAAAGTGTGGGTGCCTTCGCCTACCTCGACAGGTTCGGGAGCGTAGACGGTGGCGGTGCTTGCGCCGGGCACGGTGACGGTGAGGCGGATGTCGTTGCCTTTGCGGGTCCACGACGAGCTGATGTCGCCGCGTACGGAGTTGTAGGTCGCACTTGCCGACTCAAGCCCGGAGGGGTAGTGGGGGCGCACTATTATGTTCTCGAAACCGGGCTTGGCGGGGTCGTAGTTGATGCCTGCCAGGTCGGTGCGCATCCACGAGCAGATGTCGCCCATGAACACATGGTTGAGCGAGGCGTCGTGGAATTCGGGGCTGAGTGTCCATGTCTCGGCCAGGGTGGTGTAGCCGCATTTCTCAAGCCAGTAGCCCCACGAAGGTGCGTCGGTTTTTGTAGCCATTTTGTAGGCGTCGTCGACATATCCGTAGCGGGTGAGCATAGCCGGCACTGTTTTGCTGCCGAGAAGACCGTAGTCAAGGAAGTAATCGTTTGCCTCGACAGTTTTATGCAGAGTCTCTGCCACGGCTTTTTCCTTGCCTTCGGGCACTATGCCTGAGGCAAGAGCCACCCCGAGAGCTGCCTGTGAGCCGTTGGCATAGGTGGCAGCTTCTTCGTCGAACCAGCGGGCGTTGATAGTGTCGCGCAGGGCTTCGGCTTTGGCGCGGTAGGGTGCGGCGTCACGGCCAAGCATGTCGGCGAAACGAGCCATGCGCACGTTGTCGAGGTAGTAGTATACGCTCGAGGTGTAGTCGGTGGGTGTCTGGGCGCTATAGCTCAGCCAGTCGCCGATACCGTCGGTGAAGAGTCCGTCGGGCTTTTCGTTAGAGCGTGCCCATTCGAAGTATTTCTCCATCACGGGGTACATGCGCTCGATGGCGCGGGAGTCGCCGTAGTAGTTGTAGAGAGCTTCGGGGATTACGAAAAGAGCGGCGTCCCATACCGGGCCGGGCCAGTTGCCGTAGCCCCAGCCGCAGGAGGGTATGATGCCGGCGATGTTGCCGTTGTCGCGCTGATTGTCGGCGAAGTCGTTCATCCATTTCTCATAGAGGGTGATGCCGTCGTAGTTCTGCAGGGCAAGGTCTATGGCCACGTGTGCGTCGGCTGTCCAGCCGTTTTTCTCGCGCTGTGGGCAGTCGGTGGGTATGCTGTGGAGGTTGTCGACATAGCTGAGCATGGTGGCGTCGTAGATTTTGCCAAGCAGCGGCTCGGAGCTTTCGAAAGAGCCTACAGGCTGTACGTCGGTGTGCATGAAATAGCCCTTGACATTGTCGGAAGTGAGTTTTACAGGACGGTCGGCCGCCACTTCGACATAGCGGAAACCATGGTAGGTGAATCCGGGACGGAAGCTTTCGGGCTTGCCTGTGCCGGCGAGGATAAATTCGTCGGTCTGGAACTTTTCGCCGGGCTTCTGCGGGCGGTAGTATACGTCGATATTGCCTTGCTGGAGGCGGCCGTCGTCCTTGAGCATTTCGCCGTGCGACATCCTGAAGTGTGTGCCGTTCTCACCGGCGACTTCGAGCGACGATACGCCGGCAATGTTCTTGCCCATGTCGAAAACATAGACAGTATCTCCGAAGTTCGACAGCAGTTTGGGCTCGATGACTTCTACAGGGCGGATAGCCGGCATGGCCTGTGCCTTGAGCAGGGGCGACGGATCTTCGACGGCTGCTGCAGCGCTCCATGCGCTGTCGTCGAAGCCGGGTTTGCGCCATCCGGCCGGTTCGAGGCGTGCGTCGTAGCGGTCGCCGCTGTATATGTTGTTATATGTATAGGGGCCTGTGGCAGTGCGCCATGTGCTGTCGGAAACCACTATAGCTTCGGCTGCGTCGGGTTCGCGGAGCTCGAATATCATGGCCGGACGGCGGCGCCAGCGTGCGCGCTCGTAGTCCCATACGGCCTTGCTCTGGCAGTTGGCGAAGCCGTTGCCGAGCACGGCGGCTACAGTGTTGTCGCCTTCGTTGAGAAGGTCGGTGACATCGTAGGTGGCATAGAGATTGCGCTTGTCGTAGTGGGTGAATCCGGGGTCCATGTGGCTGTCGCCCACACGCTCGCCGTTGATCCACAGTTCATAGTATCCGTTGGTCGATATATATGCGCGTGCCTGGGCGGGTACTTTGTCGAGTTTGAATTCCTTGCGCAGCATGGGTGCGGGTTCGTACTCCATGTCGAGAGTGTCGCTGATCCATGATGCCTGCCAGTCGGCCGGGGTCATTTTGGCGGTTTCGAATGAGGCGGCATCGGAGGTGTTGTCGCCGCTTGCGACGCGCCAGGCGTAGCGGTGGTGGCTTTTGAGAGCCGGGCCTGTGTATACGGCCGACAGAGTGCTTGCAGGCAGCTTTTCCGACTGCCATATAAGTTTGTTAGCCTTGAGGTCTTCGGGGGTCTCGGCCACTTCCACAACATAGGGGGCGGACTGCCGTGCTACTGTCCATGTGAATCGGGGTGCCTGTTCGTCGATGCCTACGGGGTCGGTCAGATATTCGCACCGGAGATTGGAGACGCTGTTGCCGGTGCAGGAGGCCAGAGCCAGAGCGGCAACGGCGACAGTACTCATATATATTCTTTTCATAGCAAGAGAATTGGTTTTGTGCAAAGATACTAATTTGTGTTGCGCAGGTGTGTCGTTTGTTATGCCAAAATGCTACATTATGGGCATTTATATAGGTTAAGATATAGTCTGCGGCCGTGTCGGGCGCGGCGGAAATGTTATCGTCTCTGCCAAAAAAGTATATAGATATGTATATAGTTATGCCACCACTTATTTGACAATATCGGAAACAGAATAATCGGACTCCTGCCGATATATTTGCATTTGAAAAGTGGAATGCGCAAATCCGCTTTCAGATAAACCATGAAAATTATCTAAATCTTCTGCAATGAAAAAAGTATATGTATCACTCCTGGCGATCGCCGCTGCTCTGACACCGCTCGCCGCCGACGCCTGGCAACCTGCCGGCGACCACATCGCCACCCCCTGGGCCGCCGATGTGAATCCTGAAAAACCATGGGATGTATATCCCCGTCCGATCATGGAACGCAATGCATGGGAAAATCTCAACGGTCTGTGGCAGTATGCCATCGTACCCCAGGCCGAAGCACAGCCCGCACAGTGGCAGGGCGAGATTCTGGTGCCCTATGCCGTTGAGTCGAGCCTCTCGGGTGTGGGCAAGCGCGTGAAAAAAGACGAAGCACTGTGGTATAACCGCACATTTACCGTGCCCGCCGCATGGAAGGGCAAGGACGTGATGCTCAATTTCGACGCTGTCGACTGGGCTTGCGACGTGTGGGTGAACGATGTGAAGGTGGGCTCGCACAAGGGCGGCTACACTCCTTTCAGCCTCAATGTCACCCCGGCCCTCAACGCCAAAGGCCAGAACACACTCACCGTGCGTGTCACCGACCCCACCGACGCCGGCTACCAGCCCCGCGGCAAGCAGGTGAACAATCCTGAAGGCATATGGTACACTCCCGTCACCGGCATATGGCAGACTGTATGGCTCGAGCCCGTATCGCCGGCCAACCATATCGCCTCGCTCAAGACCGTGCCCGATATCGATACACACAAACTTACCGTAGATGTTACTCCCGCCGTGGCAGATCCCACTCTGGTAGCCGAAGTCAAGGTGAGCGAGAACGGCAAGACCGTAGCCACCGGCAAGAGCCTCGCCGGCCAGCCCATCGAAGTGGCCATGCCCGCCGACGCCAAGCTCTGGTCGCCCGACGCCCCCAACCTCTACGACCTCGACATCACACTCTATGCCGCCGGCAAGCCCGTCGACAAGGTAAAGAGCTACACCGCCATGCGCAAATACTCCACTGCACGCGATAAAAACGGTATCGTGCGCCTGCAGCTCAACAACAAGGACGTGTTCCACTTCGGTCCTCTCGATCAGGGCTGGTGGCCCGACGGTCTCTACACCGCTCCCACCTACGAAGCCATGATCTACGATGTGGATAAGACCAAAGACTGGGGCTTCAACATGATCCGCAAGCACGTGAAGGTAGAACCGCCCACCTGGTATACCTACTGCGACAAGAAAGGCATCCTCGTATGGCAGGATATGCCCAGCGGCGACCGCGGTCCCGAATGGCAGATGCACAACTACTTCAACGGCACCGAGCGCAAGCGCTCCGCCGAAAGCGAAGCCAACTTCCGCCGCGAATGGAAAGAAATAATGGACGCCCTCTACAATTATCCCTGTGTTGCCGTTTGGGTGCCCTTCAACGAGGCATGGGGCCATTTCAAGGGTCCGGAAATCGCAGAATGGACCAAGGCCTACGACCCCAGCCGTCTCGTTAACCCCGCCAGCGGCGGCAACCACTACCATGTGGGCGACATGCTCGACATACACAAATATCCCGGCCCCGAGATGATGCTCTTCGACGGCGAGCGTGCCAATGTGCTCGGCGAATACGGTGGCATCGGCCTGGTGGTGAAAGACCACATCTGGTCGCCCAAGCGCAACTGGGGCTACACCCAGTTCAACACTCCCAAGGAGGTTACCGACCAGTATGTAGAGTATATCGACACACTGCTCAAGCTTGTGCCCGCAGGCTACACCGGTGCTGTCTACACCCAGACCACCGACGTAGAGAACGAAGTGAACGGCCTTATGACCTACGACCGCAAGGTTATCAAGGTCGAGGAAGACCGTCTTCGCAAAGCTAACGAGGCCCTCTGCAACAGCCTGAACAAGTAATACCGCCATATATCCCGGCGATGCGCATCTTCGGATCGCCGGGGTATACTCCTCACAACGACAATATATAAATAAAGTATGAGAACTCTTTCGATATTGATTTCGGCAGGAATGCTCATGTGCTGTGGTACTGTCCATGCCGCCGGAACCAACGTTTGCGCCAGCGACAATACGGCCGTCAGCACCTCGGCCGGGCGCTATGCCGTGACGAACCGTCCTGCCGAGTCGGCTCGTCTTTTCAAATCCAAAGCGGTGGAAAAAGAGATCAAGCGTGTCAAGAAAATGCTCAAGAACCCCAAGCTTGCCTGGATGTTCGAGAACTGTTTCCCCAATACACTCGATACCACCGTTCACTACCGTACCGACGAGGACGGCAACCCCGACACCTTTGTGTATACCGGCGACATCCATGCAATGTGGCTCCGCGACTCCGGCGCCCAGGTGTGGCCCTATGTACAGCTGGCCAACCAGGATAAGGATCTTCAGCGCATGATTGCCGGCGTTATCAACCGCCAGTTCAAGTGCATTGTCATCGATCCCTATGCCAACGCATTCAACGACGGCCCCAAGGGCGGCGAATGGATGAGCGACTTCACCGACATGAAGCCCGAACTCCACGAACGCAAATACGAAATCGACTCGCTGTGCTATCCGATCCGTCTGGCCTATGAGTACTGGAAGGTTACCGGCGACACCAGCGTGTTCGGTCCCACCTGGGAAAAGGCCATCAATGCGGTGCTCACCACTTTCGTCGAGCAGCAGCGCAAGGACTCCATGGGTCCGTACCGCTTCCAGCGCAATACTCCCAAGGCTTCCGACACTCTTATCAACGACGGCTACGGCTCGCCCGTGAGCGGCTGCGGCCTTATCGTGTCGTGCTTCCGTCCGTCGGATGACGCTACCACTTTCCAGTATCTGGTGCCCTCCAACTTCATGGCTGTGACCTGCCTGCGCAAGGCCGCCGAGATACTCAATACCGTCAATAAGGATGCCGCCCTGGCCGGCCGTTGCACCGAGCTTGCAGCCGAGGTCGAGGCCGCGCTGAAGAAACACGCCGTATACAACCATCCCGAATACGGCCAGATCTACGCTTTCGAGGTGGACGGTTTCGGAAACCATCACCTTATGGACGACGCCAACGTGCCCAGCCTTCTGGCAATGGCATATCTGGGCGATGTCGATGTGAACGATCCCATCTATCAGAATACCCGCCGCTATGTGTGGAGCGAGAACAATCCCTATTTCTTCCGCGGCCCTGCCGGCGAAGGCATAGGCGGTCCCCACATCGGCTACGACATGGCATGGCCCATGAGCATAATGATGAAGGCTTTCACATCGCAGGACGACAACGAAATCCGCGACTGCATAGCCATGCTTCTGGCAACCGATGCCGAAAAGGGTTTCATCCACGAATCGTTCAATGTAAACGATGCCAGCAACTTCACCCGCGAGTGGTTCGCATGGCAGAACACCCTTTTCGGCGAACTCATCCTCAAGCTTGTGAACGAAGGCAAGATCGACCTTCTCAACAGCATCAGCTGAGGTTTGGCTTTTAAGGCTGACAGGCTGACGGGCTGACAGGTCTTTCAGGCTGACAAGCGAATAGGCAACAAAGGCCTCGTAGAGGCCGCTCTGTATACAGCCCCGGGCGCTCGCGCCCGGGGTTCGTCATATATAAGGGGAATCGCGCCTCGGAGTGGCGCTGCTGTAGAAAACCGGGACACAGCAGCACCTCTCCGAGGCGCGTTTTATGAGGCTTGAGATTACCCCGGGCACAAGCGCCCGGGGCTGCGCACAGAGCGGCCTCTCCGAGGCCTCCGCGCCTGCCCGGACCGCGCGTCCGATTGTCAACCCCCCCCATACCCAACTTCCCTAATTTCCTACTTTCTTAATCTCCTAATCTCCTAATCTCCTACTTTCCTAATCTCCTAAAAAAAAGTCCGCTCCTGCTGTGCGACAGAAGCGGAAAGTTTACCTTAGCAAAGATTGGAATCCTAAAAACAATCCTTATCCAAAATCATAAATAACCAATCTTGCGATTGCACTTGCCTCAACGGCAAGCATTAATACCATATACCTTAATCCATTTTTTTCTGATACAAAATTACTCATTAAAAAACTAAGCACTGTAACTTGTTTGCGCCACAGATGTTCACATTTGCGGCGTTTACATATTTGGCAGAAATGATAACAATTTTGACAAAGCGTCGATGTTTAACAGTTCATAATCAGTGTATATCGATTTTAATTGTTACTTTTGCAAACCCAACCTGAATCTACCCGTAAATGAACCGATTGTATACATTTCGTACCGTCATTCTGACAATTTGTATGCTCTGCTGCCTTGAGATGGCGGCATACAACATACGCCAGACATCCAATAGCGACGGTCTTTCAAGCAGCGCAGTGCATGCCATGGCCCAGGATTCGGAAGGTTTCCTATGGCTCGGCACTCTCGACGGCATATGCATCACCGACGGCTCCTCTACCAAGCCGTTCACCGAGTTGTATCCGGGTGTATCGCTTTCGGGAAATCTTATAGAAAATATAATGTCGGCCCCCGAGTCGTATATGTGGATACATACCAACCACGGTCTCGACCGGTTCAACACCGCAACCATGCAGTTGTCGTCGTACAGACAGTTCAACGGTCAGGAACGTATCTGCTTCAACGACCGCGGCGATCTGTTTGTTCTCGGCACCGACAGCCGTCTCTATTATCTGCCGGGAGGATCCGACAGCGACTTTATCGAGATACTTTCCGACGGTCTGTCGTACGACAATACTGTTTTTATTACAGTGGTATCCGACATTCTCACAGTGTACGGAGCCGATGGAGTGGTAGCCTACGAATTATCGCTCGATGCCGGCCATCCGCGTCTCAAAGGCGGACGGCTGCTTTCGGCCGACGGAGTGGCTGTGGCTCACGACGATGATACCGGTGTGCTTGTGGCGGGCACCGACGGCCGTCTGCGACATGTGTCGTGGGGCGGCGATGTCACCGAGCTGCTCGATATCGACGGGGAGATAAAGCGGCGCGGCGCTGTGTCGGACGTATTGCGCGACTCGCACGGCGATATATATGTGGCATTCGAATCGGACGGTGTGATACGTGCCCGCAAGACACAGACCGGCGACTACCGTATTGCCGATCTGGGCCTCAAGGCGGGTGTGTTCTGTCTGGAAAAATCGGCCCATCAGCCTGTCGTATGGATAGGTTCCGACTGTCAGGGCCTCTATACCTGCTACGACAGTCAGTATATGATACGGTCGTATGACTTCGCTTTCTTCGATAAAAAAATAAACCATCCGGTACGTGCCGTGTATCTCGATCGCGACGATACCCTGTGGCTCGGCACCAAGGGAGGCGGTCTGCTGAGTGTGAGCGATTTCACCGGCAGGCAGAGCGCCTCGGGTGCAATGGAGCTTTTCACCACAGCCAACAGCGGCCTGAGCAGCAATTCTATTTTTGCCGTTGCCGGCAGCTCGCGCCCGGTGCTTTGGGTGGCTACCGATGGGGGTGTCAACTACTACAGCTATAAAAACCGCCGTATAGGCCATTGTGTCGCCGATCCCGCTCTACGGTTTATCTATGGCATACATGAGGAAAACGACTCCACGCTTTGGGTGGCTACCGCCGGCAACGGTATAGTGCGCTGCCGTATATCGGGGCCGGCCGACAGCCCTGCCATTGAGGTCGTGAAAATTTACAGGGTCGACGGCGGCAACCGCACTTCGAATTATTTCTTCGACATGGATGCCGACAGCCAGGGACGTCTGCTCTTCGCCAACCGCGGCCTCGGTGGCTTTGTGCTCGAGGGCGACTCGCTGGTGCGTGTGGCGCTCACCGGCAAATACGACAATAATTCGGTACTCGATGTATTCTCGGTCGTCAATCAGGATTCGGCCAGCTGGCTCGGCACAGGACACGGCCTTCTTAAAGTGTCCGATGGCGGCGAGAAGCTGTTCTTCGGTCTCGAGAACGGTTTTATCAACAATACCATCCACGACATGCTGCCCGACAGCGAGGGAAAACTGTGGATATCGACCAACAACGGCCTCTCCCGCTTCGATCCGCTCACCGAGAAAACCCAGGTGTTCGCACGTCAGGACGGTGTGAAAGTGACCGAATTCAGCGACGGCGCATCCTACAACAGCGGGGCGATGCTCATTTTCGGCGGTATCGACGGTATTGTCACCGTGTCGAAGACTCCGGGCTTCACACTCGCGCAGCCCTATAGCCCGGCCATATCGCTGCAGACCCTATATATTTTAGGAGAGAATGTCAACCCCAACGGCTACATCCGGTACGGCGGCGACGACGCCCGTTTAGAGCTTGCTCCCGACCAGAATCATTTCTCCGTAACTTTCGCCGCACCCGATTTCCTGCATCCGCTCGACTACAACTATTTCTATACCCTCGACGGCCGCGAATGGATCAACAACGGTTCAAACGGAACCATTGCCTTCAACAAGATGAGCTTCGGCAAGTACAATCTGCGCGTGAAGTATGTGAACCGTGTCACCGGAGTCGAAAGTGAACCTTATCATCTCGAAATCGACCTTAAGGCACCGTGGTATCTCACCGATATCGCCAAGGTGATATATGTGCTGTTGCTGCTGGCGTCGGTCGGCGGCATTGTATTCTTCTATGTGTGGCGCCAGCGCCGCAAGCGGGCCGAGGAGATGTCGATTCTCGAGCATCAGCACCGCGAAGAGGTATACGAGGAGAAGCTACGCTTCTTCACCAACATCACACATGAATTCTGCACTCCGCTAACCCTTATCTACGGACCCTGCGAGCGCATAATGTCGTACGAAGGCACCGACGATTATATCAGAAAGTACATCGGCCTTGTGCGCACCAATGTCGAGCGTCTCAATACCCTTATACAGGAACTGATCGATTTCCGTCGTATTGAAACCGGTCATAAGATACTGAAAATACGTCCGGTAAATATCAGCGAACTCTGCACCGATACCGTTGCTACTTTCTCCGATCTGGCCGAGCGCAACAATATCGATTTCGTAGCCGACATACAGCCCGATGTGAGCTGGAATACCGATTTCAGTTCTCTTCGCAAGATTCTCAACAATCTTATTTCCAATGCGTTCAAATACACTCCTGAAGGTGGCCGTATAGAAGTCGAGACGCGTGTCGAAGACGAAAACCTGATTGTGGCGGTGTACAATACCGGCAAAGGTATAGCCGAGAAAGACCGCGAGCGTATATTCAACCGCTACAGCGTGCTCGATAATGTCGAGGAAAAGGCCGTAAAAGGTCTTACCTCGCGCAACGGTCTCGGCCTGGCCATATGCCACAGCATGGTCAAGATGCTTCACGGGCACATTGCCATCGAAAGCGAGGTCGGCAGCTATGCGCGCTTTGTGGTGTCGTTGCCCATGCTCGAGACCAATACCAAGGACGAGGCTCCGGCTATCCACGACAATGAGGCCGCCAGGCCCGTGCCGCCTCCTGTTCCTGCGTCCGATGGCGATTCCGGGCCGGCATTCGTTGTCGAGGAACCCGCTGAACCCGACAGAAGCAAGAGTACCGTGCTTGTCATCGACGACAATGTGGAGATACTCTCGCTTCTGTCAGACAGTCTGTCCGACTACAAGGTACGTACTGCCAAGTCGGCCGAGGAAGGCATGGAACTGCTCAAGAAGGAGAGTCCCGACGTGATAATCACCGACGTGATGATGCCCGGCACCGACGGCCTTACTTTCGCGCGCCAGATAAAGACCAACCGCCACACCATGCATCTGCCGCTCATCATTCTCTCGGCCAAGACCAGCAACGAGGAGAAAGTGGAAGGCATAGTATCGGGCGCCGACGTATTCATCGGCAAGCCGTTCAGCGTGTCGTATCTGAGGGCCGTTGTGGCGCGTCTGCTCGAGAGCCGCAACACTCTGCGCGAGTACTACAATTCGTCGGCAAGCGCCTTCGAATACACCGACGGACATCTGCTCGACCGCGATGACAAGGATTTCCTCACCCGCGTGGTCGAATATATCGACAACCACATCGACGACACCGATCTGTCGCCCGACCAGCTTGCCGCCGGCCTGCAGATGAGCCTGCGCAATCTCTACCGCAAATTCAAGGAGCTTAACCAGCCCACCCCGAACGATTTTATCAAGAATCACCGCATAACCTATGCGGCCAAACTGCTGCTGACCACATCGTTCACCGTGCAGGAAATAATATACCGCACCGGCTTCTCCAACCGCTCGCATTTCTACAAGGAATTCGACAAGCGCTTCGGCATGACGCCCAAAGACTACCGTCAGTCCAATAAAAAACGCGACGCTTCTTTTGAATAATGGATATCACAGATACCGATAAACATAATATCGACATCGACTATCTCGAGCGCAGCGGCGAGCCCTCGCGCCCCGGCCGGTCGCCGGCGCGGAATACTGAACAGCACCCTAAGCGCCGGGTATGGGGCTACTGGCTTGTAATCGTGCTTCTTCTGGGGGCTGTGGTCGGGCTGGTGGTGCTTTATGGTGAGGCTGTCGGCGATGTGGAGTACTACAGGAACCGTATCGCCGATGCCGAGAGGGAATACGGCTTGAAGGTCGAAGAACTGCGCGGGCAGAACGCACAGCTCGACAAAGCCCGAGAGACTGCCGAACTCGAACTGCAGAAATTACAAAATACTGTCGGAAATGCATTCCCGCTGGTAATCGAGGAATTTCATGTCGACAATGTGACCAACGGTCTGGATGTTATCACGCCCCACAACAAGGCTATCTATGCATCCGATGTACAGTATGCCGGCCCGTGGATCAAATATACCGGTCTGAAATCCGGAACTAAGAAGCTGAAGATAAAAATATACGACAATTTGACCGGAAAATTGCAACAGGGTTCCAACTCGGCTGCCGGCTGCACCTATTTCAAAGAAAAAAATGTGGAGGAAGGCCCGGGGCAGACAATGCGTCTCGGCGGCTGGGGCAACAGCACCGTCGGCTCCTGGTCGAAGGGTACATATCGCTGCGAACTATGGTACGAGACCCGCTGTCTGGGGTGGTGTATATTCTCGTTTGAGTAACTTTTGTTAGATATTGCAGACATTTTATTGCATAAATTTGCATTTATTTGTAATTTTGCACCATTCAGGAACTATCATTTTCTTAAAATTCTGCAATGAAACGTATCATTTCCGCTCTTCTGGGAGCCGCTTTTGCCGTAGGCGTATCTGCCGCACCGGCTCAGGGCGCTCCCGGAACGCTCGGCCAAATGCTGGGCCTGAGGGATACTGCCAAGGCGCCGGCCGAATTCTCGGCCTCTGCCGCAGTGCCGTATACCCCTGTCTTTAAATTGCCGCAGTCGCAGTCCGATACCTCCGAAGGTCTGCGTATCTGTGGCTCAGTTGTTTATCCCGATAACGTCATCGGCATGTGGAGCTATGGTGTCGACAGCTGGGATCCCGTACAGATGTCGAAGATCATCTATGCCACCGGCGGCGGTCTTGCTGCCAAAGATCTCTACTACTGCAACACCTACCGCGAGATGATGGGTCTGGAGGAAATCAAGACCTATTCCTATAAGCTGGCCGACTGGAGCGAGTACGATGCCTATAGCGGCAAAATAGAGTATGTGGCCACAACCATGGCCTACAACAAAGACCGCGACGAGGCCTTCGGCTGCTTCATAAACCCCGAGCGCAACGGCTATAACTTCGTGAAGTGGGATTACGACCGTTATCTTCCCAAGAAAATCATCTGCGCTATCGAACGCCCCTGGAGCGGCTGTGCCTTTTCGTCGGACGGCACGCTCTATGCCATAGAGCGCAACGGCGACCTCTACACCGTCGACACCAAGACCGGTGTCATGACTCTGGTCGGCAGCACCGGTGTCCCTTCGACATATTTGGGCGACGCCATTATCGACCCGGCTACCGATACCATGTACTGGTCGGTGACCACCGATACCGATTTCGGCCTCTACAGCGTCGACATCAAGACCGCAACAGCCCACAAGCTCTACACCATGGAGAACGAAGAGCAGATCTGCGGCATGTATATCCCCGACAACCATGCCTATGCCGACAATGTGCCGGCGGCCGTATCGTCGGTCAATCCGTCGTTCAGCGGTGCTAACCTCAGCGGCACCATCCGCTTCACTATGCCCCGCTATACTTTCGGCCCCTCGGGCGAACAGACCCGTCTTCCCGATGACGAAAGCCTTACCTATACCATCAGGGCCAACGGCAAGGTGATAACCACCGGCACTGAACTCCCGGGCAAGTCGGTAGCGGCCGAAGTAGAAATGACCGAGCCCGACAGCTATAATTTTGTGGTGACAGTGTCTAACTCCGCCGGCGAATCGCCCGAGAAGAATGCCAAGAAGTTTGTAGGTCCCGACGAACCGCAGGCTCCCTCGAGCTTCACTCTAAGCCTCGACGGCGCCAATGTGAAACTGGCATGGCGCTCGCCATCGTCGACCGGTGTCAATGGCGGTAATGTTGAGTACAGCAAAGCCACATACACCGTCGTGCGCTATCCCGACGGCAAAGTGTTGCTCGACAACGGTCCGGGCTACTCGCTGACCGATGTTATCGAGATGCCCGAAAAACGCACCGAGTACTACTACACGCTCACCGCTACTGTCAACGGTCTTACCTCTGCCCCTGTCAAGAGCGCTGTGCTCGCGCTTGGGCCTATCGATCCGCCTTACGAAGGAACCTTCACGTCGGCAGCATCGCTGGCCGGCTGGACTCTTATCGGCAATGGCGACGCCGCCTCCAAATGGGCATATTACTCCTACGAGAAAGCTCTGCGCGCATATAACTCCGCCGGATTCAACGACTGGGCCATATCGCCGGCCGTAAATGTTGTCGCCGGTTCGGTATATCCGTTCTCGATTTCGGTCAAGACCACATCCTACTACGAAGAGACATTCGAGGTATGCTGGGGTACCGAGCCTACGGCCGAGGCCATGACAAACGTCATAATCCCCGACACCAAACTGAAAAACAGCTCTTACACTGCCTTTACAGGCGATATCGCCGCCAACGTTACAGGTCCGGTCTATATCGGCATCCATGCCAAGACCGAAGAGCGGTCGTCGGCTATCTGTGTCAGCGCTCTGTCTATCGGCGAGGGCAAGGCTGACGGCGCTCCTGCTGCTGTAAGCGATTTTAAAGTCACCTCTCCGGTCGACGGCACCTGCGAGGCTACTGTTTCGTTCACCACACCGGCCACCGATATCGCCGGTGAGGCCCTCGAGGGCGACAAGGCCATTACTTCTGTCGAGATTCTGCGCGACGGCAAAGTGATTGCCATTCTTACCGATAATCTGGGCAACAGCGTGCCGATGGAATATACCGACCGCGACGAAACCCTTACCACCGGCACACACACCTACGGTGTTGCCGCTGTCAATGCAATGGGCCGCGGCACCGTCACCGAAGGCGAGGTTCTTATCGGCGCTCACAAACCTGTGGCGCCAGCATCTGCCGTCATGATAGAGGAAGGCAATACCGGTAAAGTGACCATCAGCTGGGAAGCCGTGACCACCGATGTCGACGGCAACGAATTCAAGCCCGACGCCGTGACCTACCGCGTGATTGACCGCAATTACAATACTGTTGCCGACAATGTCACCGGTACTTCGATAACCGTACAGGCCGTCGAGGAAGGTGAGCAGGCCTTCGTGCAGTTCGGCGTCTATGCCGTCACTGCCGGCGGTGAGTCCGACAAGCTCACAGGCACAGCCTACAAACCCGTGGGCAAGCCCTACGAGACACCGTGGGCCGAGTCGTTCGCCGGCCGTTCGGTTTCGTCGATTTTCGGCTACAACTACATCAAGGGCAGCGAGCCCTGGCAGTTTGTCAGCACCTCCGACTGGGGTATCGCTCCGTCCGACGAGGACGGCGGTTTTGCCTATTTCGAAGCCTACGGCGTCTATACTGCCCTTGTCACCGGCAAGATATCGCTCGAGGGCGTGTACAATCCCGCTTTCACATATTATACATATAACTACCAGATGTCGAGCGGCGTGCCCACCAACGCCATAGTGGTGGAGGCCGACGAGGGCGACGGACGTGGTTTCGTCAAGGTGCAGAGCAATGTCGTGGCCGAAACCGGCCCGTACAACCAGTGGAACAAGGTGGTGGTATCGCTTGCCGACTACGAAGGTAAGTCGGTGGTGCTCCGCATAGTGCCCACCGATGCCGCTCTGGCATTCTATACTCTCGATAATCTCCGCGTGGCAAGCCATGTGGAGAGCAACCTTACGGCCTCGCGCATCGTAGCGCCGCTTGTAGCCGACGCCGGTAAGGAATTCGAAATCGAAGTGACCGTGGCAAATACAGGCGAACAGCCCGTAAGTTCGTATACCGTCGAGCTGCAGCGCGATGGTGAGACAGTCGATTTCAAGGACTGCGGCCGTCTCGATGCGACAACATCGCGTGCGGTCACCTTTACTCAGGTTCTCAATGCCATCGACGGCGATGCCGCCACATATAAGGCTGTTATATTCAGCACTTCCGATCTTCTTGAGGCCGATAACGAGACCACCGAGGTAACGGTAGGTATTGTATCGCCTGCCGTGCCGGCCGTTACCGATCTGAGTGCATCGGTAAGCGGTGCCGACATCGTTCTGTCGTGGACGCGTCCCGACGAAAGCACGGCTCCGGCCGAAGCTTTCACCGAAGGCTTTGAAAATGCCGAAAGCTGGAGCAGCGCTGTTGCCGGCTGGAAGATAGTGGATATGGACAAGGCGCCTGTAGGCGGTATCGAAGTAACCAACTTCCCCATTACCGGCATGGCATCGTGGGCTGTGGCCGACCGCCAGTGGACGGGCTTTGCCAACAACAAGACACCCGAAATGTGGGATGCTCATCAGGGCTTCAAGTTTATCTGCTCGGAGTATGTGCAGCGCGGCAACTCGCCCGTGCAGAGCGACGACTGGGCTATCTCGCCCCGGCTCTATGGCGGCCCGCAGGCTCTGAGATTCTATGCCAAGAGCTTCGACCCGGCGTATCTTGAGGCATTCGAGGTTCTGTACTCCGACAATTCGACCAACACCGACGATTTCAAATCCGTAGGTTCTGCAATCGATGTGCCCAACGCATGGACTCAGTACCGCTTCATGCTCCCCGACGGCGCCAAGTATTTCGCTATCCGCAGCCGCTCGACCAACAAGTTCTTCCTCTTCATCGACGATGTTACCTTCATTCCTGCCGACGGTACTCCCGCACCGGTGGTTCTGAGCGGCTACAATGTGTACCGCAACGGCAACAAGGTGAACAGCGAACTTATCACCGACGCCACATACACCGACCGCGGTGTGAGCGCCGACCGCACCCACAGCTACTATGTCACCGCCGTCTACGACAAGGGCGAGTCGCGTCGCTCCAACGAGGCTTCTGTCTGGGTTTCGGGTATCGGCGGTATCGATGCCGGTGCTGTCAGCATCACAGCCCGCGACGGCGCCATAGCCGTGAGCGGCCTCGCCGACGGTGAAGTCGCCGTATACGCAGTCGATGGCCGCACCGTGGCCGTGGCTCACTGCCACAACACTGTCAGCATTCCCGTGGCCGCAGGCATATATGTGGTCAAAGCTGCCGGCGTAACAGCCAAAGTCGCCGTGAAGTAACTTTCCTGATATTGCATAAAAAACGCATCGGTTGTCTGGCCGATGCGTTTTTTTTCATGTCTTGCTCAGAGCTGTTTATTCTGCGCCTTTTTTTGTTTCTTTGGAGCCTTTGTCGTGGGCCGGCGTGCGCAGGGGACGGCGGTATGCTTCTTCGTGGCGTGCGCGGTTGCGGAATATGTCGAGAGCCATGTATATGGCGCTGCGCATGGACTCGGGCGATGCGTGGCCTTTGGCGGCTATGTCGTAGCCGGTGCCGTGGTCGGGCGATGTGCGCACATAGGGGAGCCCGGCGGTGAAGTTGACACCCCGGTCCATGGCAATGGTCTTGAAGGGCGCCAGACCCTGGTCGTGGTACATGGCGAGCACACCGTCGAAGGCGCGATAGTTCTCGCTGCCGAAGAAGCCGTCGGCGGCATAGGGGCCGAATGCGAGTATCTTTTCTGCCTGAGTCTCGGCAATGGCGGGGGCTATGGTGTCGATTTCCTCTTTGCCGAGGAGTCCGCGCTCGCCGGCATGGGGATTGAGCGACAGCACGGCTATGCGCGGATTCTGGATGCCGAAGTCGCGGCGCAGCGAGTGGTCGAAGTCCTTTATCTTGTCGACTATGAGTTCTTTGGTCAGAGCGCCCGGAACTTCGGCTATGGGCAGATGGGCCGTGACAAGGGCCACGCGCAGATATTCGGTGCAGAGTATCATCAGGGCCTTGGCTTCGGGCTCGCCCTCGGGGGTGAGAGCGGCCTGCAGATACTCGGTATGGCCCGGGAAGTGGAATGTGGGGCTCTGGATCGAGTGCTTGTCGATAGGCGCTGTCACCAGCACGTCGATATTGCCGGCGCGCAGATCGGCCACGGCGGCCTCGAGGGCGGCCAGTGCTGCCGCTCCTGCTGCTTCCGACGCTGTGCCGGGCTCTATCTTGAGGTCTTCGCCGACGACGTTGACTATGTTGTATGCGCCGTCGCGTGCATCGGCGGCGCTGTCGATGCGGTTGAACTGTACCTGAGGCAGCTCCATGGCCTTGCGGTAGAACGATGCCGCCTTGGCCGAGCCGTAGACCACGATCGTACACAGGTCGGACAGACGGTTGTCCTCGAGAGTCTTGAGGATAACTTCGTAGCCTATGCCGTTGGTGTCTCCGTGGGTGATACCCACTCGTATTTTATTCATTGTTGAAGTCGGGTTAAATAAGTTTTAAGTCTAAAAAGTTAAGAGAATAGTATTTACTATCTTGAACTCCTAACTTCCTGATATCTTAGTTTCCTGATCTCCTGCCTTCTTGCTGCCCGCAAGCATGCCGCAGGCGGCCATGATGTCCTCGCCGCGGCTGGCGCGTATGGTGGCTGTGATGCCGGCGGCGTTGAGGCGGTCGCGGAAGGCCTCCATGGTGGCGGTGTCGCTGGGACGCCCCTCGAAACCGGGCGTGCGGTGGAAGCGTATCAGGTTCACGCGGGCATCGGTGCCGCGGAGCATGCGGGCGAGGGCGTCGGCGTGGCGCTCGTCGTCGTTAAGTCCGGCGAACATGGTGTATTCCATCGACAGGCGGCGCTGGTGGGCGAAGTCGTGGGCCTTTAGCAGCGGCATGATGTCGCGCAGGGGGAAAGCCTTCTCAACAGGCATAATAGCTTCGCGCTCTCCTGCAAACGGTGTGTGCACGCTCAGGGCTATGTGCACCTGCGTGCGGTCGAGCAGTGTCTGCAGCCCGCGGGTATTGCCTATGGTCGACACGGTGATGCGCCGCGGGCTCCAGGCCATGCCCCACTTGGATGTGAGGATGTCGATGGCTCCGATGACGGCGTCGAGATTGTCGGTGGGCTCGCCCATGCCCATGAACACGATATTGGTGAGGCGCTCGCTGTCGGGCACCGACAGTATCTGGTTGATGATGGCTCCGGTGTCGAGGTTTCCCTGAAAGCCTCCCTGGCCTGTCATGCAGAATTTGCATCCCATGCGGCATCCGGCCTGGCTCGACACGCAGAGGGTGGCGCGGTCGCGGTCGGGGATGAATACGGCCTCGATGTCTCGGCCACCGACGCCTTCGAAGAGGTATTTGGCTGTTCCGTCGGTGCTCCGGGCTTCGAATTTGGGAGCCTCGCGCCCCACGGTATATGTCTTTTTAAGTTCTTCGCGGGCTTTTTTGGGCAGATCGGTCATGGCGTCGATGTCGGTGACGCGTTTCTGGTAGAGCCACGCGGCCATCTGCCGTGCGGCAAAGGGTCGCAGTCCCACGGATGCGGCCACCTGTCCGAGCTGTTCGGGGTTCAGTCCCAGGAGTTTGTCCATCAGTTGAATGTATGAGCCATGGCCACGAGTGCGCGGTGCACCGGCAGGTCATGGTACAGGATGTTGTATACGTTTTCGAGTATCGGCATATCGACGCACAGGCTGTCGTTGATTTCGTGTATGCACCGTGCGCCGTAGTATCCTTCGGCGGTCTGGTTCATTTCCATGCGCGCGCTGCGTACCGAGTAGCCGCAGCCTATCATCGAGCCGAAGTTATGGTTGCGCGAGAAGCGCGAGTAGGCCGTTACGAGGAGGTCGCCGAGATATACCGAGTCGCATATATTGCGCTCGGCGGGGCATGCGGCCTGCAGGAAGCGGTCCATTTCGCGGATGGCGTTCGACACCAGCACGGCATTGAAGTTGTCGCCGGTCTTGGTGCCGTGCACTATGCCGGCGGCAATGGCATATACGTTCTTGAGTACCGAGGCATATTCTATGCCGTCGACGTCGGCGGAGCATATGGCGCCGTTGCGGCGGCCGCGGAGCAGGGCGGCGAAGGCCTCGGCATTAGCCAGGTCGCGGCATCCTACGGTGAGATACGAAGGACGGTCAAGGGCTACTTCCTCGGCATGGCACGGACCGCTGACAACGATCATGCGCGAAGGGTCGACGCCGAAGCGGCGCACCATGAAGTCGGATATCAGTTCGTTCGACTGCGGCACTATTCCTTTTATGGCCGATACTACGGTCTTGCCGCTCAGATCGACGTTTATTTTGGCTATGTGGTCGCTGAAGTATGGCGAGGGCATGACCATGAGCAGGGTATCGGCCTCGGTGCATACCTGGTTGATGTCGCTGGAGAAGTGTATGCGGTCGGTATCGAAGTGGACGTCGGTGAGGTAGGCCGGATTGTGGCCCAGCTGCCGGAACTCCTCGATGCGGTCGTCGCGGCGCATGTACCACATTATTTCGGGGCAGTTGGCCATGAGCAGTTTGGCCAGGGCCGTGGCCCAGCTGCCGCCGCCCATTACGGCTATCTTACCCGGGAAAGTGTTGTTGTCCATTGGCTGAATAGTTGTATAAGGGCATGCCGCGCGGACATGCCCTTATATTATAACCGCTTATGCCTTGTAATCGTTTGCTGCGGCCACCCACTCTGCCACGGTGTCGGGCGTGGGATTCTTAAGTCCGAGCTTGTGCTTTTTGTTGAGGCCGCAGAAGTCCTGGTGAGCCTTGGCCGGATTTGCCTGGCCGAGGGCCGCAACGGTGAGTATGCCGGCTTTCTGGATCACCGGCACCCACTCTTCGGGCACGCCGACGGCGGCGAAAGCCTCGGCGCTGTCGCGCTTCTCGACCTTTTCGGGGCGCATCTGCGGGAAGAGCAGTACTTCCTGGATGGCTGTCTGGCCAGTCATGAGCATTACGAGTCGGTCCATGCCTATGCCCATGCCCGATGTCGGAGGCATGCCGTACTCGAGGGCGCGGATGAAGTCGCCGTCGATGATCATGGCCTCGTCGTCGCCCTTCTCGCCGAGTCGCATCTGTTCCACGAAGCGCTCGTACTGGTCGATGGGGTCGTTGAGTTCGGAGTATGCGTTGGCAAGCTCCTTACCGTTGACCATCAGCTCGAAGCGTTCGGTCAGTTCGGGGTTCTCGCGATGGCGCTTGGTCAGTGGCGACATCTCTATGGGGTAGTCGGTGATAAAGGTAGGCTGGATATAGAGCCCTTCGCACTTTTCGCCGAAAATCTCGTCGATGAGCTTGCCCTTGCCCATGGTATCGTCCACTTCTATGCCGAGTTCGCGGGCTGTCTTGCGCAGCTGGTCTTCGTCCATGCCGGTGATGTCGACGCCGGTGTGCTCTTTGATGGCCTGAGCCATGGTCACGCGCGGGAATGGTGCCTTGAAAGATATGATGTTGTCTCCGACTTTTATTTCGGTGGTGCCGTTGACGTCCATGCATATTTTCTCGAGCATGCGCTCGGTGAATCTCATCATCCAGTTGTAGTCCTTATAGGCTACATAAATCTCCATGCAGGTGAACTCGGGGTTGTGGGTGCGGTCCATGCCCTCGTTACGGAAGTTTTTGGAGAACTCATATACACCTTCGAATCCACCTACTATGAGACGTTTGAGATATAGCTCGTCGGCAATACGCAGGTAGAGGGGTATATTGAGCGCATTGTGGTGGGTGATGAATGGTCGTGCCGATGCACCGCCTGGAATGCTCTGGAGAATAGGTGTCTCGACCTCGATATAGCCGGCAGTATTGAAGTATTCGCGCATGGAGTTGTATACCTTTGTGCGCTTTAGGAATATTTCTTTGACATGGTCGTTTACCACCAGATCGACGTAGCGGCGGCGGTAGCGCAGCTCTGGGTCGTCGAAGGCGTCGTAGGTCACGCCGTCCTTCACTTTCACGATGGGCAGCGGACGCAGGCTCTTGCTGAGCACGGTAAGTTCCTGGGCGTGGACCGAAATCTCGCCGGTCTGTGTGCGGAACACGTAGCCGCGGATGCCCACGAAGTCGCCGATGTCGAGAAGTTTTTTGAATACGGTGTTGTAGAGTTCCTTATCGTCGCCGGGGCATATCTCGTCGCGCGATATATATACCTGAATACGTCCGAAGGCGTCCTGTAGCTCGATAAACGATGCCTTGCCCATGATGCGGCGGCTCATGATGCGTCCGGCTACGGCTACTTCGCGGCGCGGTGCGTCGTCTTCGAAGTTTTCTTTTATCTCGTTGCTGTGGCCGGTGACGGTAAATTCTGCCGCGGGATAAGGCTCAATGCCGAGGCGGCGCAGTTCGGCCAGACTGTTGCGGCGTATGGCTTCCTGTTCGCTGAGTTCGAGTGGATTCATATATTTTGTGTCATTATCTTGCTTTAACTTGCAAAGATACGCAAAAATCCGTGTATGTGGCGATTAATCGGCCGATTTAAGTTTGGGTAAATTGTCGGCTGCATCTTCCCAGACATAAAATAGCGGCACATACTGCAGGATATGCCGCTATTTTACAGATGCTTGGCTGTTTTAGCTCATGAGCAGAACCAGCACTACGCCCCATAGTATGAGCAGGGTGTTGCCGATGGCGTAGGTAACGGTATATCCCATGGCCGGGATGGAGCTGCCAATGGCGTCCTGCACGGCACCGAGCGATGCGGTGGTAGTGCGGCTGCCGGCGCAGCACCCCAGATTGATGGCTGCCGGGAATTTAAAGATATGCCGCCCTATTATCATGCCCAGTATAAGGGGGATTGAAGTGGCTACTATACCCATGAGGAAGAGCTCGAAGCCCACTTCCTTAAGGCCCGATACGAACGACGGACCCGAGGCAATGCCCACTACGGCGATAAACATATTAAGGCCGAGATTGTCCATGAGCCATACGGCAGAGCGGGGCAGACGTCCGAAGGTCGGGTGCTTCGACCGCAGCCATCCGAGCACGAGGCCGGCGATGAGCACGCCGCCGCTCACACTGAGGCTCACGGGTATTTTGCCAAGATGGATGGCCAGCGAGCCGATGAGGCCGCCCAGGAATATACCTATGCCCACGAACACGAGGTCGGTCTTGGTGGTGCGGCGGTCGGCGTAGCCGAGTTCTTTGGCGGCGGCATTTACCTCGCGCTCGAGGCCGACCACAGATATCACGTCGCCCCTTTTTATCTTCACCTGAGCCAGCACGGGCACGTTGACACCGCCGCGGCTGATACGCTTGATCGATATGCCGTACATGAACTTCTGGCGGCGAAGCTCGTCGACACTCATGCCGTCGACGGCTTTGGAAGCGATGGTTATGTCGATGTCCTCGGCCATGAAATCGATGAGCTCGGCGTCGACAACCTCGGGTCCGATCCAGCTTTCGTCGCCGATGATGAATTCGCGGCGTCCGCTCAGCACTATATCGTCGCCGATGGCTATCTTCTGCTCCTGGCCGGGAGTGATATCCACTATTTTGCCGTCGGAACGCAGACGCTCCACATGGATCGGTTTTCCTTTCTCGCGGAAATAATCCTCGGCTTCGGCGACGGTCCGCGGGGTGGAGAAGAAACTGTCGGTAACATTATAGGCTCTGAATACTACGGGGCGGAGTGCCTTGATATAGTTGGGATCGGAGTTTGCGGTGCCGTAGTTCATCTTCTTTTCCAGTTCCACGGTCTCGGCCTTCACTTTCTTGAGTCCGCCAAGCAGCAGCGGGCCCAGGTTGGCAAGGATATATGCCGAGCCGATGGTGCCGAAAACATAGGTCACGGCATAGCAAACGGGTATCATGCCTATCCACTGCTGCTTGTCGGCAGCAGTGGCCGCGAGCGAATTGATGGTGTCGGTACCTACGCCGATTACCGCCGACATGGTCTGCGAGCCGGACAGAAGTCCCACGGCTTCGCCCACATTGTAGCCCATGCACAGTGCCACGCCCCATGTGGAGAGCAGACACAGCACACACACCACAACGGCGAAAAGCACCTGTTTTATTCCGTCGCCTTTGAGGGCGCTGAAGAATTGCGGGCCCACGCTGTAGCCGATCGAGAACAGGAACAGCAGGAAAAAGACATCTTTCAGCGGGCCGGGCACAGGTATGTCGAGCTGACCCACCACTACGCCCACAAGGAGCACCGAGGTAACGGTGCCGAGCGAGAAAGACTTGTATTTAAGCTGACCGATAAAAAAGCCGATGCCAAGAGTGAGGAATACGGCGAGCGACGGGTTGTCGCGCAATACGTGAACGATCCAATCCATATGTTACTTATTGTTATTATCTGTGAAGACTATATCTTAACATAAAGCGGGCTTATTTGGTTTCTGGAAGAGGTAATAAAAAAATAACAGACAGCAGCGGAAACTTTTTAAGGATGCCCGGTGTTAGACAATAGATGAAAGAAGACAGGTGGCTGCCCCTTACTATCCGCACCGGACACCCGCTTATCGACGGTATCTTTAAATATTACTACATAAAACACTTTATATTCTCTCTTTAATAATTTTGTTTATGCTCGACCAGAAACTCGACCCCAACTTCCGCAACGGAGATGCCAAAACCGATGTGTTCGGTTCCGACGCCATGCTTCAGGCTGCCCCCGTTGACCGCATCCCTGCAGGTTCCACAACCCCCGAGATAGCATATCAGATGGTAAAGGACGAAACCTTTGCCCAGACTCAGCCGCGACTCAACCTCGCTACGTTCGTCACCACCTACATGGACGAATACGCTACCCGTCTGATGAACGAAGCCATCAACATCAACTACATCGACGAAACCGAATATCCCCGTATCGCCGTGATGAACGGCAAATGTATCAACATCATCGCCAATCTTTGGAACACCCCCGAAACCAAGACATGGAAAACGGGAGCCCTGGCAATCGGTTCGTCGGAAGCATGTATGCTCGGCGGTATTGCCGCATGGATCAGGTGGCGCGAACGCCGTCAGAAAGAAGGCAAGCCCTACGACAAACCTAACTTCGTGATCTCGACCGGCTACCAGGTAGTATGGGAGAAATTCGCCCAGCTTTGGCAGATCGAGATGCGTACCGTGCCTCTGACACTCGAAAAGACCACTCTCGACCCCGAGGAGGCTCTTAAGATGTGCGACGAGAACACTATCTGTATCGTTCCTATCCAGGGCGTTACCTGGACCGGCCTTAACGACGATGTCGAAGCCCTCGACAAGGCCCTCGACGCCTACAACGCCAAGACCGGCTACAATATTCCTATCCACGTCGACGCTGCCACCGGCGGCTTCATCCTGCCGTTCCTCTTCCCGGAGAAGAAATGGGACTTCCGTCTGAAATGGGTTCTCTCCATCAGTACTTCGGGCCACAAGTTCGGCCTCGTATATCCCGGTCTGGGATGGGTGGTATGGAAAGACAAACAGTATCTGCCCGATGTAATGTCGTTCAGCGTCAACTATCTCGGCGCCGAAATCAGCCAGGTGGGCCTCAACTTCTCGCGTCCGGCCGCCCAGATTCTCGGTCAGTACTATCAGTTCATCCGTCTCGGATTCGAAGGCTACAAGAACGTTCAGTACAACTCTCTGTCGGTGGCCAAGTATCTGCACTCGCAGGTCAGCGCCATGCCCGAGTTCCAGCCCTACTCGCCCGATGTGCCTAACCCCATCTTTACATGGCTCATGAAACCCGAGGTACAGAAAGATGCCAAGTGGACCCTCTTCGACCTCCAGGACAAGCTCGCCCAGAAGGGCTGGATGGTGCCCGCATACACTCTGCCCGCCGACATCCAGAACATTGTGGTAATGCGGGTGCTCTGCAAGCAGGGATTCAGCCGCGACATGGCCGACCAGCTCCTCAACGACATCCGCTTCGCCGTCAACGAGCTCAACGCCCTCGAGTATCCTACTCCCACACGTATCTCCATGGAGAAGAATATACCTCTGGTCGCCAAGACCTTCAACCATACCGGTAAGTAACGATACTTCCGCGGGCGCATCGCCGCCTGTGTGAAACATATCTGCCGGCCGGTGGCCGCCGATTACAAGGGGCGTCCTCCGGCCGGCTTTCTACTTAATACGTATCAACTATGGATATCACTATTACCAGGCAACAGATCAAGGATGCCGCCGAACAGGCCTACGCCAAAGCGTCGAAGATCACCGGCGGTGCCAATGCAAACTATATCCCCTATCTGGCCAATATCGACTCAGGGCTGTTCGGACTCAGCGTGATGCTCCCCGACGGCACCGGATATGATTTCGGCGACACCGCCTACAAATTCGGCATCGAATCGGTGTCGAAAGTTCCGACGGCCATTCTGGCCATGATACAGCATACACCCGCAGGGGTGCTCGAAAAGATCGGTGCCGACGCCACCGGCCTGCCCTTCAACTCTATTTTCGCAATCCTGCTGGAGAACGACCATCCGTCGACTCCGCTGGTCAACGCCGGCGCAATATCGGCATGCTCCATGATCGACCCCAAAGGCGACTCCGATGCCAAATGGAAGGCCATTACCGACAATATCACCGCCCTGTGCGGCTCGGCGCCCGAGCTTATCGACGAGCTCTACAAAAGCGAAAGCGACACCAATTTCAACAACCGTGCCATCACATGGCTGCTGAAAAACTATAACCGCATCTACGACGATCCGGCCATGAGCCTCGATCTGTATACGCGCCAGTGCTCGCTCGGCATCACATGCAGCCAGCTTGCCGTCATGGCGGCCACCATAGCCGCGGGAGGCGTCAATCCGCTGACGCATGCCCGCGTCTTCGCCCCGGAGATAGCGCCGAAAATCACCACTCTCATAGCCACTGTCGGCTTCTACCAGAATTCCGGCGACTGGCTCTATACCTCGGGCGTACCCGCCAAGAGCGGTGTCGGAGGCGGTGTGCTCGGCGTGATGCCGGGCCTCCTCGGCATAGCCGCGTTCGCTCCTCCTCTCGACCCGGCCGGAAATTCGGTAAAGGCACAGGCGGCCGTCAAGGAATTCGCCCGTATTCTCGGACTCGGCGTCATGAACGGCGACCGTGTCACCATCGCAGAATGATAACCTCTAAAAAACTACTCATATGGCTACAAAACCCGCTTCCACCACCGCGGCGACGGTAAAGTCGGCCGCCAAATTAGGTGTTGGTACCCTGATGATAATGAACATCGTGGCCGTTGTTTCTCTTCGCGGACTCCCCGCCGAGGCTGTCTACGGCATGAGTTCGGCGTTCTACTATCTGTTCGCAGCACTTGTATTCCTGATTCCTGTATCGCTCGTGGCCGCCGAACTTGCATCGCTCTTCCCCTATCAGCAAGGCGGTATGTTCCGCTGGATCGGCGAGGCTTTCGGCAGCAAACTCGGTTTTCTCGGCATATGGCTTCAGTGGGTCGAGAGTACCATCTGGTTCCCGACCGTGCTCACTTTCGGCGCCGTGTCGCTGGCCTTCATAGGCATGGACCATGTGGCCGATTCGCATCTGGCCGCCAATAAGTACTACACCATTATCGTGGTGCTCGCCATCTATTGGATCGCCACCCTTATCTCGCTCAAAGGCCTCGGATGGGTGGGCAAAATATCGAAAATCGGCGGTATGGTGGGCACCATCATCCCGGCCGGCATTCTTGTTGTGTGCGGAGTGGCCTTTCTGGCAACGGGCGGACAGTCGCAGATGGACTTCCACGGCGATTTCTTCCCCGATCTCACTAATTTCGACAATGTGGTTCTGGCCGCTTCGATCTTCCTGTTCTATGCCGGTATGGAAATGTCGGGCGTGCATGTGCGCGACATCAAGAATCCGACAGTAAACTATCCTAAGGCGGTATTCGGCGGCGCCCTCGTCACCGTGCTGATTTTTGTGCTCGGCACCTATTCGCTCGGCGTCATCATACCTGCCAAGGACATCAATCTGGTACAGAGTCTGCTCGTTGGTTTCGACAATTACTTCAAGGCCTTCCACATGAACTGGTTTACACCCGTTATAGCCGTGGCTCTGGCATTCGGCGTTCTTGCCGGTGTGCTTACGTGGGTTGCCGGTCCGTCGAAAGGTGTTTTCGCCGTCGGGCAGGCCGGATATCTTCCTCCGTTCTTCCAGAAGGCCAATAAGTCGGGTGTGCAGAAAAATATCCTTATCATCCAGGGCGTGGCCGTGACACTGCTTTCGTCGCTGTTCGTGGTAATGCCTTCGGTCGAGAGTTTCTACCAGATTCTTTCTCAGCTCACCGTGGTGCTCTATCTTATAGCATATCTGCTCATGTTCGCGGCGGTTATCTATCTCCGCTATTCCATGAAGAATGCCAAGCGTGCATTCCGCATCGGCTCCAAGGGCAATTTCCTGCTCTGGGTTGTGGCCGGCGTAGGCTTCCTGGGTTCGCTGCTCGCATTCGTGCTCAGCTTCTTCCCGCCCGATCAGATTGCCATGGGCTCGAAGACCGTGTGGTTCGCCGTGCTTTTCGGCGGCGTGGCTCTGTTCGTGATACTGCCTTTCATCATTCTGGCATTCCGCAAACCGTCGTGGATCAATCCCAAGAGCGATTTCGTGCCTTTCCACTGGCAGAAGGACCCGCAGTCGCAGGCACTTCTCAAGGTAGCCGAAGAAGCATACGAAGCATCTGAAGCCGCCAAAGACAGTGCCGCAAAATAGCGGCGCGACATATTTGGCAAAAATGGCAACAGCGTTTAAAAGGCGCTGTTGCTATTTTTGTATACACATATTTGGAATCCTTTTAGATATCATGAAGACACGACCTCATTATCTCATACTATGCGCTTTTGCGGCGATGGCTCCGGCAGCTTTCGCCACCGACAATCTGCATGTCTCCGACCACTCGGGCCATATAGGCCTCACTCTCGACCTCGACGGCGGCTGCCGTGTGGGCAGTCTCACTGTCGACGGCGTGGAGGTGCTCGCCGGAAGCGGCGTCCGCACAGGCGTCCGCACCCGCGGCGGCGCGTATACCTCAGGCGCTGTAAAATCCGCTCCGCGTGTAAGCCGCCGGGGCGATGTTCTCACCGTCGACTCGATAGTGTACGGCGACGGTGCTCTGGCCTATACCGAATCGTGGCGCTTCGAGCCCTGCGGCGACGCCATAGTATGGACCATAGCAAGCAATACCGGCACGGCACTGGCCCGCGTGGAGGACCGCTTAGTGCCGCAGTGGGATTTCGCCGCCATGGACACATGGAAAGGCGGTATTCTCGACAACGGCGGCATGGTGTGGTGCAAGTACCTCAGAAGCGAGGACGATACCTATGGCGTGCATACTGGCGGCATAACCCTGTGGAATCCCGAGCGGCCGGGTGCTTTGCGCATCGAAACGTCGACCGGAGGTGTAATGCACCAGAAATTCAGCCACGGCAAGAACGGTGTGTTCACCATAAAGCATATACCGGCATCCGGACCGCTGCAGATGCGCTACGATCTGAGTCGCTGCGTCGGCGCCCGCGAGGATGTTTTCGCACCTTATATAGTTGAGGGAGGCGATACCGTGACGGTGCGCCTGAGCTACGTCGACTACCCCGAGGCCTATTCGCGCGGCAATCTGCGCGGCATCGACGCCGAGTCGGTGCGCGAGCTTATGAACACTACCGGCCGCTACGGCGTGGTCGACAACGGTATCGTAGGCGCCAACGGATGGACTACCAACTGGAAATGCCTGCACGAGCCGTTTTTCGCGCAGATAGGTCTGGCTCTGGCCGATACAAACTATACCCGCAATCTTGCCGAAAGCCTGCATCAGGAGGCGCTGCACGCCGTGACCCCGCAGGGCCGTGTGCTGTCGCGATGGCATAATGCCGACGAAGACCAAATGCCCGGTACATATAACTATCAGACAGGCTACTACGAGGCCCGCTGGGGATACACCGTCGACTCGCAGACGGGATATGTGATAAACGTGACCGAGCTTTTCGATCTTCTTGGCTCTACCGAATGGCTTGCCGGACAGAAAGAGACCTGCGAGCGCGCCCTCGACTGGCTCCTGGCGCGCGATGAGAACGGCAACGGCCTGTGCGAGATGATGAACCGCAACCACCGCGAAGGCACCGCCAGCGACTGGCTCGACATCGTGTGGGCAAGCTACGAGAATGCCTTTGTCAACGCTCAGCTCTACGAGGCGCTCCGTCAGTGGGCAGCATGCGAGACTGTGCTTGGCGATACCGCACGTGCACAGATGTACGACCGCGCCGCCGACAGGCTTAAGGAGGCATTCAACCGTCCGGTAGAGCAGGGTGGTTTCTGGTCGGAGGAAAAGGGACAGTATGTGTACTGGCTCGATGACGACGGCAGTGTGCACGGCGACAATATGGTGACGCCCGTCAATTTCGCGGCCATAGCCTTCGGCATCTGCGACGATCCGGCCCGCAAGGCCCGCGTACTCGACGAGATAGAGCGCCGCACGGCTTCCGAGGGGCTATTCCATTGGCCGCTATGCTTCGATTCGTACACCCGCGAGGAAGTGGAGGGCGGCAACTGGCCTTTCCCGCGCTATGAGAACGGCGACATCTTCCCCACATGGGGCTATCTCGGAGTACGCTCCTATGCAGGCTACAAGCCCGAACTGGCGCTGAAATATATACGCAACATCCTGGCCCAGTACCGCAAGGACGGTCTGTCGTCGCAGCGCTATGAGCGCCGTTCGCAGACCGGTGTGGGCAGCGATATTCTGGCCGGCATATGCACCTCGGTGACAGCTCTCTACAGCGATATCTACGGCATACGGCCCAAATGGAACCGCATGGGCCTGGAACCGCATATGCTTCCCGAACTCGAGGGCACATCGTTCCGCTACACCCACCGCGGCACCGACTACAGTGTGACCCTGGCCAAGGGGCGCAACACACTCTCGACCGACCGCTTTACGGCTTCCTCTGACGGCGCCTTCGGCGTGGACTATGCCGACGGCAGCCTGCGCGTGTTCCCCGGCAACAGCGACCGCGGCATAGTGCTCGGCGTGAAGCCTCTCGGCGGCAGCGCTATGGTGCTTTCGCTCGAGAAAAACACGGGCCGGACGGCGCTCGCATGGAGCATCGACGGAAAAGGACGTTATGAAATCGGATTTTCGGGTCTTGAACCCGGCGGCCGCTACGTTCTGGCAATGCCGGGCGATAAAAAGACATTCACGGCATCGGCCGACGGCCGCGCCGCCATGGCGGTGGACATGCGGCGTGCGGGCCGGCTGTCACTTCAGACTGCGCAGTAAGAAGGAGAGGGCGTTGTTGGGCCGTATGGCCAGCGCCCTCTCCGCATAAGCGGCCGCGCGCACGGGGTCGGTGGACGCCAGTGTGTTGGCGAGCGCCGCCAGAGCATTGTAGTTAGCCGGGTCGATGGCGAGTATGCGCTCCCATGCGGCAATGGCGGCATCGGTGTCGCCTTCCATCACGGCCGCATCGGCTATGGTGGCTATGGCGTCGGTGTCGGCGGGATTTCCGGCGAGCATACGTCGGCTGTAATCGGCCATTTTCGCCGGATCGCGCCGCAGGGTGTAGTAGCGCAGCAGGCGTATGTCGATCACGCGGTGCAGATATGGCAGCGAGCGCTGCAGCCGCAGCAGCAGATTCTCATACAGGTCGGGCCGGCTCAGCGAGAATGCCGCCTCCCGCGCCGGCTCGAGCACCGAGTCGACGGGTACGGTGTTGGCCAGCGCGCGTTCCATGGTGGCGATGCTGCCGGCTGTGTCGGCGCACATCTCCTGCGCCACGATAATGCGGGCGTAGGGCAGGGCGGCGTCGGGAATTTTATCGGACAGAAGCATGTAGAGGGCCGATGCGCCGGCCCATTCGCTGTTGACGAAAGCGCGGTCGGCCTTGTCGGCAAGGGCTTTGTCGGCGGTGTGCGCGGCCGCGGCTCCCGCGGCGCACAGCAGCAGTGTGAAAAGGAGAGGTCTCATTGGGTCAGTATTTAAACGAGCTGCCGCCGAGGAATTCGCGCAGAAGGCTTGTCGAAGGCACCAGTGCGGGGTCGATAGGCACGAAATAGCTCAGGAATTTGCGGAGGCGGTAGGCTTCGGCGTACTCGGGTACGTCGGAGGGCACGCCGCGGAGCACGGCCTCGGCGTAGTCCTTGATAACGCCGAGCTCGAAGAGCAGCGACGAGTTGAACATCGCGTCGGCGTTTTCCTGATAGGGGAATATCCACTTTTCTTCGCCGCGGCGTACGCTCGGCCAGCGGCGTATGGTCTGCTCGGCCGATGTGCCGCGGTATTTGTGGTCGCGGATAATGCGGCGCAGCAGGCGGTTGTCGGTGGTGGGCACCCAGTTGTGCTCGTCGAGCGACAGGGTGGTCAGAGCCGACACGTATACACGGTATTTCATCGCCTCGGGGATATTGGCGGTGAGTTCGGGGTTGAGGCCGTGTATGCCTTCGATGAGGAGTATCGAGTTGTCTTCGAGCTTTATGCGGTCGCCGAGATACTGGCGGCGGCCAAGTTCGAAGTTGTAGGTGGGCAGTTCCACTTCCTCTCCGGTGAGGATGCGGTTGAAGTCGCTGTTGAACTGCTCGAGGTCGAGGGCGTAGAGCGATTCGTAGTCGTAGTCGCCGGTGGCGTCGCGGGGAGTGTCCTCGCGGTTGACGAAGTAGTTGTCGAGCGATATCATCTGCGGCTTGAGCAGATTTGTCATCAGTTGTATGGCCAGGCGCTTGGTGGTAGTGGTTTTGCCCGATGACGACGGTCCGGCTATGAGCACTATGCGGGCGCCTCCCTGGCGGTAGCGGCGGGTTATGTCGTCGCTGATGTGGGCGAGGGCTTTTTCGTGCAGGGCTTCCGACACGTTTATGAGGTCGGCGGCACGGCGGCTGTTGACGTAGGTGTTGAGTTCGCCTACGGTGCTCACGCCCACGATGCGGTTGAAGCGCAGATAGTCGGTGAAAGCACCGTACATCTTTTCCTGGCGTATGGGGCGTGCGGCTTTGTCGGGGTTTTCTGGGTCGAAGGGCATCAGCAGGAAGCCTTCTTTGTAGCGGTGGAGATCGAAGACGGCCACATGGCCTGTAGACGGTGCCAGAGCGCCATAGTAGCTGTCGCTAAGGCCGTCGAGAGTGTAGTAGGTGGTGTAGAGTGGGCGCGCGGTGCGCAGCAGCAGTGCGGTGCTGTCGAGGCCTTCGCGGCTGAATATGTCGACGGCGTCGGCGGTGAGTGTGTCGAAGCGCTCGAAAGGCAGGTCGAGAGCAACGAGGCGGCGCATTTCGGCTTTGAGTGCGGTCACGATTTCGTCGGTAACGGCCCCCGCACCGTGCAGCAGACAGTAGTAGCCGTGGGCTATGGAGTGCTCGATGGTGAGGCGTGTACCGGGCAGAACGGCGGTGACGGCGCGGAACAGCAGCATGCACAGCGAGCGGGTGTATACGCGGGGTCCCGAGCCTTGTGTGCGGCTCTGGAACTCGACCAGTTTAGGCGTGTATATTTCGTAGGCGAGCGACTCGGTCTTGTTGTTGACGCGGGCGCAGATGGGGCTGAATCCGAGTTCGCCTTCGAGGCGGTGTGCGACTTCGAGCAGAGTCGACCCTCCTTCGATGTCGATATATCTTTCTATATTTTTGCAGAAAATCCGTATCATGATAGGAAATTAGGAGATTAGGAGGTTAGGAGGTTGGGAAGTTAGGAATTAGAAGTTAGGAGTTACAAGTTGTGAAGAGGGAACTCCTAACTACTAACTTGTAATTTGTAATTATAGAAACTATTCTCTTAACTCCTTTCACTTATTACTTTTTTCACCCACCACCGACGCGCAGTCCTTATCGATGTCTTTGTCGGGGAGGGCGGCCTGGCGTTCTTCTTCGATTTTTGCCAGGGTGGAGAAGCGGTAGATGGCGTCGTGGACGGCATGGATGAAGCCGGGGAGGCCGTCGCGTATTCCGCCTTTGAGCACATAGCTTTTGAAGAAGCGGAATGCGGGTTCGTAGAAGAGTTTGAGGGGCTTGTATTTCTGGCGCCGACGGCTTTTTTCGCGGTCGGTGTAGCTGTTCATTTTGGTGAAGGTCTGCCCGACTGTCTCGTTGGCCAGATGTATGAATGCCAGGTCGGTGCGCCGTGCCGGGATATACACCTTGGGCCCGCGGTGGCTGGGGCGCGAGTGTATCTCGTAGGGCCAGTCGGCGCCGTCGCGGTTGAAGAATCGCAGGATATAGTCGGGATAGTAGGCGCGCATCCACCGTCCCATGAAGTAGTTGCGGATGGGTATCATTATGGCGCGGGGCGACGGGTCGCGTGCTATTTCGGCGTAGAGATAGTCGGCAAGAGCAGGCGGCACTATTTCGTCGGCGTCGACCACGAGCACCCAGTCGTTGGCGGCGGCCTTGATGGCGAAGTCGCGGTAGGCCTCGACGAGGCGGTGCTCGCCGCGCTCTTTCACTATCACCCTTGCGCCGTGGGCTCTGGCGATGTCGACGGTGGCGTCGGTGCTCTCCATGTCCACGACAAGGATTTCGTCGAAAGGCTCGAGGGCCGCCAGACAGCGGTCGAGGTGCTTCTCGGCGTTGTAGGTCTGCACGACAGCCGATATTTTGGGTCGTTCGTTCATTTTTTGCCTCTTAGGAATTCCTTGATATGGCGTTTACGCCACAGACGCGCCTGGCGGCGGCGGTATATTTCGTTGGCTTCGCGCTCCACGGTTGCCGGGTCGGGGCAAAGGGCGGCGTATTCGCGGGCGAGCACGGCAAGTCCCTCGGCGGTGTCGAGGACGGCGCCGAAGTTGGCCATGAGGCGCCGGCGGTCGTGGACGTCGAACTCCATGCGGTTTATGTCGATGAGAGCGAAGCTGTAGCCGCCATTGCCGTCGGGGCGGAAGAGCACGTTGCCCTGAGTGAAATCTTTCATCAGAACGCCTGCGGTGTGCAGACGGTTCATCAGCAGAGCCAGATGGTGTGCCAGTGCCTCGAAGTCGGGCCGGTTTTCGGCGCCGCGGAGGTCGCTCCAGCCTTCGAGATAGCGGCATACGTAGTAGGAGGCGCCTAAACGGCCGCCCGAAATCATGCATACGGCCGCTACCGGCTCGGGTGTGTCGAAGCCGAGACTGCGCAGGCGCACGGCGTTGTCGTAGGCGCGTTTTGCTTTGGGCGTGCGCAGCAGGCCGTAGATGAGGCCTTTGATGAAGCCCGGAACGCCAAACGATTTCACGCAAAGAGGCTTGTCGCCGGCGGTGACGGCGACAGTGTTGCGGCCGCGGTATATCACCCGGTTGTCGGGGTCCGGGCCGTGGTCGCGCAGGCCGGCGGCTATGGCATCGGCGCCGGGTATACTATTGTTTATGTCGATAAGTGCCTTCATATATGGCTTCAATGTCGCTGTAGAAGCGGTCGTAGCCGAACCGCTCCACGAATGTATGGCGTGCTGCCTCGCCCATGCTGCGTCGCCGTGTCGGGTCGGCGGCAAGGAGCCTCACTGCGGCGGCCAGCGAGTCGGCATCGCCGGGGCGCACAAGGAGGCCGTCGGTGCCGTCGGTGATGATTTCGGCCGGTCCGCCGGCATTCGAGGCCACTACGGGTACTCCCTGACTCATGAACTCGAGCACGGTGAGGCCGAACGATTCGGGCTGCACCGACGGCAGTACGCCGATATCGGCACGTGCTATGTCGGCGTATATGTTGTCGCTGTGTCCCGGCCACATCACGCGGTCGGCGATATCGAGGCTGCGGCAGCGGGCCATCAGGGGCATCACTGTCTTGGCATTGCCGACACCGTCGATGGTCAGCCTTATGTCCAGATCGGTGAGCCGGGCCATGGCTTCGATGAGTACGTCGATGCCTTTTTCGGGAGCGATGCGCCCTACGTAGAGCAGGCGCACGGCGTTGCCGGAGTTCTCTTCGGGTGCCGGCTCGGGCGGCATGATGGAGTTGTGCACCACATGGAGCTTACGTTGGTCGCAGCCGGGATGTCCGTCGAGAAATGCCTTTCGGGCGGCCTCCGATACGAAGATGATGTCGTCGATATGGCGGTAGAGGTCGCGCTCCATGGCGCTTTTCTTCGCTTCCTTGACCAGATGGCGCGTCACAACCACACGCACTTTGCCGGGCTCGCGCATGAGCCTGCGGGCGCGGACAGCCGTATATGCGTCCTTGAAGTTGTGGGCGTGAAGTACGATTGGGGCGTCCATTCGGTTGAGCACGCGGGCCAGGGCCATCGGACTGAAAAAGTCGACGGCTCCGCGCAGGGGCAGATGCCCCGGGGTGAAACCGGCGGCGGTAAACGGCTTGTCGACGGCCTCGCTGCGGCGCGTCACCACGGCCACGCTGTGGCCTGCGGCCGCGCTGCGCCGGCAAAGGTCGAGCACGTAGCGCTCGCCGCCTCCCCAGGCTTTGTTGGATACCAGATGGACGATGTTCATTTAGGAGATTAGGAAGTTAGGAAGTTAGGAGGAGAGGAAGTTAGGAGGAGAGGAGGTTAGAAGGTTAGAAATTAGGATGTTAGGAATCTAAGAATTTAGGAAGTCGGGGGTGGAAGGAGGTTGTGAGGGTAGGAGCGGAAATAGAAGAAAAATCTCCTGATTTCCTCCTCTCTTAATATCATCTCTTCTTAATTTCCTACCCTCCTAACCTCATAATTTCCTAATCTTCTATTTTCCTCCCTTGATGATTTTGCGTGAGGTGCGATAGGCGTGCAGGGTGGCCTTGAAGCGCGTTTTGGCGATGTCGTGTCCGGTGGCGCCGTCGAGTATGGCGCCGTCGTGCAGATGGCATCGGACGAAAGCGCATGCCGCCCGCAACCAGCGGAACGGTGCCGGCGCACTGATGCCGGCAGCTGCCATGAGGCGTCCCCGCAGCTCGGCATGGCGCAGCTCCTTGAACCGGAGCTCGCCTATGTCGGAGCAGCGGAAATGGAGCATGTCGCCCCCCAGCAGCTGCGGATTGATGCTTCCGGCATATGTGAGGCGTTCGCCGACGTCGAGCAGGTCCCACGAGGCATATCGCTTGTCGAACAGACGCGTTTCGATGGCCGGATGCATACCGCTGTGCGCCACGGGCTGTCCGCAGACGTAGCTGACTACCCGGAAGCAGTACATGCGGTGCCGGAAACCTTCGGTCTTGAGAGTGATGATGCTTTGCCGGAGCTCGTCGGAGAGTACTTCGTCGGCATCTATCGACAGCACATAGGGCGCGCTTGCCAGGCCGGCGGCATACTGGCGCTGCGAGCCGTAGCCGGTGAACTCGCGCTCGGTCACCTTGCAGCCATAGCGCCGGCAGATGTCGACGGTGGCGTCGGTGGAGTGCGAGTCGACAACCACTATCTCATCGACCACGCCGATGAGCGAATTAAGACAACGCTCGATGTTGCGCTCTTCGTTGTATGTGATGATAGTCGCAGACAGCATTTCAAAATATCTGAATTAACAAAAGCCCGTCAGCCTATCAGCCTGTCAGCTTAACTCCAGGTCTCCGTCGATGACTTCGTGCCAGGGGAGTCCGTTCTCGGCGAGAGCGGCCAGGAAGGGATCGGGATCGAATTCCTCGACGTTGCGCACGCCCTTGAGGTTCCACTTGCCTGTGAGGAACATCATGGCGCCAACCATGGCGGGTACGCCGGTGGTGTAGCTCACGGCCTGCATGCCGGTTTCCTTGTAGGCCTCCTCGTGCGAGCAGTTGTTGTAGATGTAGTAGGTCATGGGCTTACCTTCCTTGCTCTTGCCCGATATGCGGCAGCCGATCGATGTTTCGCCGTGATAGTTCTCGCCGAGGTCCTGGGGATTGGGGAGAACTGCCTTGAGGAACTGAAGAGGCACTATCTTGGTGCCATTGTAGTCCACTTCGTCGATGCGGGCCATGCCGATGTTCTGTATCACACGCAGGTGTGTGAGGTATTCCTGGCCGAATGTCATCCAGAAGCGTGCGCGCTTGATGGTGGGGAAGTTCTGCACCAGGCTTTCGAGCTCCTCGTGGTAGAGCAGATAGCTCTCGCGCGGGCCGATATTGGGATAGCTGAGTGTCTTGTGGAATTCGAGGGGCTTGGTCACCACCCACCGGCCTTCTTCCCAGTAGCGGCCGTTCTGTGTTATCTCGCGGATGTTGATCTCGGGGTTGAAGTTGGTGGCGAAAGCCTTGCCGTGGTCGCCGGCGTTGCAGTCGACGATGTCGAGGGTCTCCATGGCGCTGAACCAGTGCTTGGCGGCATAGGCTGTGAAGACACCGCTTACGCCCGGGTCGAAGCCGCAGCCGAGGATGGCTGTGAGGCCGGCTTTCTCGAAGCGCTCGCGATAGGCCCACTGCCACGAATACTCGAAGTGGGCTACGTCCTTGGGTTCGTAATTGGCTGTATCGAGGTAGTTGACTCCGCACTGCAGGCATGCTTCCATAATGGTGAGGTCCTGATAGGGAAGAGCGACGTTGATAACCAGTTCGGGCTTGTGGCGCTCCAGCAGGGCCACTACCTGGTCCACATGGTCGGCGTCGACGCTGTCGGTGCTGATGTTGGGTTTGCCGATAGCCCTGGCCACGGCGTCGCATTTGGAGCGGGTACGCGATGCAATGACTATGTCGGTGAATACCTCGGGGTGCTGGGCGCACTTGTGGGCCACAACAGTGCCCACGCCTCCGCAGCCGATGATAACTACTTTTGCCATATCTTTTATTATATATTTTATGATTTGTTATGTCGAAGCTACTTTCCCGGCAAACACAGCAGCGCCTCTACGAGGCGTGTGTATGTGGCCGGTTTTTGTCCCCAGGCCGAGACCCGGGGCTGTATACAGATATGCCTCTCCGAGGCATTTTTCTATCAATTTTAGGCTGGAGAGATATATTGGGGCGAGTGAGGCCTCGAAGAGGCCATGCTGTGTGCAGCCCCGGGCTATAGCCCGGGGTCTATAGATGGAAGAGACGGATGCGCCTCGTAGAGGCGCTGCTGTGTATAAGGCCGATCTATTCATAATCCTGAGACCTCCATTCAAGACCGGCATTTTCGTGCAGGGAGCGTATTTCTTCGAGGAAATTTCTTGCACGATGATGCTCTTGCTGATTTATTATGTAGTTCTTTACTGTTTCTATTTCGGCTATTCCTTTGGATTCTGCAAAATATTCAGGATTCCAACTGTCGAATTTAGGGAACATCCCACATCGTTTTAGCCAAAAACTGCTTTTCGACTTGAGTTCTCTTACTAAGTCGGCAAGGGCTACCGACGGGTGGAGATCAATAAGCATATGTATATGATCCGACATTCCGTTAACTCGGATCAGAGTACATTTTCGGTTTTTTAGTTCGCTCCAGATAAAGCGGAACAGCGCTTCCCTGTTTTTTGCGTTGAGAGAAGGTTGCCGTCTCGCTGTTGCGAATACTATATGGTGAAATGAATGTACTCTACTCATAATACGCTGTTTATATAGCAGCGCCTCTACGAGGCGCGTGTAGGTGGGCGGTTTTTGTCCCCAGGCCAAGGCCCGGGGCTGTATACGGATATGCCTCTCCGAGGCATTTTTCTATCAATTTTAGGCTGGAGAGATATATTGGGGCGAGTGAGGCCTCGAAGAGGCCATGCTGTGTGCAGCCCCGGGCTATAGCCCGGGGTCTATCGATGGAAAAGACGGATGCGCCTCGTAGAGGCGCTGCTGTGTATATAGCCGACCTACTCAGGCCTGGGGCTCCGAGGCATTTTCCTCCGATGATCTCTTTTGCTTGTGTGGGGGTCATGGGCGGACGCGTTTTTTGTCGAGGGCGATGGCTATGAAGGTGAAGATGCCAAGGCCGATGATGAGGAGGGTGTTTGCCCCAAGGACCAGGTTGGCGAATGCGCCTCCCTGGGTTGCGCCCAGACCGTAGATGCTCAGGCCGAAAATTGTAGCCCACTGCCAGGGGCCGATGCCGCCGTTGGATGGTACGCCCATGGAGATCGAAGCAAGGACCCAGACAACAAGAGCCGCCTGGATACCATGCTGCTGTATAATCTCCGTCGTGAAGGGGAAGGCATAAAATACGATATAGTTCTGCAGGAAGTAGCACCCCCATAGAGCTACGGTCAACAATAGCCATCGGCCTTTGTGTGGCATTTTGATAATTACCACAAATCCCTGCCAGAGTTCACGGACAGCATTCTGTATTTTGATGATTTTTGTGTTGGAACTTTTCCGGGCCATAAAAATCCATACGGCAGCAATTACGGCTACTGCCGAGAGCCATAACCATGGTGATTCGAGCAGGCGGGCGATGGCGTCGAGCTGTTCGCCGTTCTGGTGCAGATAGCTCAGAATGGCTTTCGACGATATCAGGAATGCAAGCAGAGCCAGCAGGAGCACGGTAATGGTGTCGGCCAGGCGGTCGGCCACCATGGAGCCGAATACGGTGGTGAAGGGCGCGCGCTGACGCTGCGATATATATCCGGTGCGCCATACCTCGCCCAAACGCGGAAAGACAAGATTGACGGCATAGGTGCCGAATATGCTGTATATCAGAGCATGTTTGGGCGCATCGATTCCGAGGGCTCTGAGCTGTATGCCCCAACGGAATGCACGTATTATGTGGGATAGTACCGCCAGAACCAAACCGGCTGCCACCCAGCGAAAATCGCACTGGGTGCGGATGATGTGCATCATCTCCTTAAAGTCTATGCCGGTGAACAGAAGGTAGCACAGACCGATGCTGATTATCAGCGGTATGATGTATTTCATCAGCTGCCCCAGACGGGAGCCTTTCTTTTTCTCCATGTTTTTATACAGCTTCTAATATTTTACGAATGCAAATGTACGTATTTTTTTGAACTAATCATAGCGTCCGCACCCTCGTAGGACGGCATATGTGTGGTGTAAATGGCGTACAAAATGTCCGGATTGTCGCATGAGTGGCTCTATGAGTGATGTTTTTTGTAACTTTGCCGTACAAAATGCCTAAAATGGAATCACATCTTACAAACAGCATACAGCGACTTGCAGGCAAATCAGCCGATTACAGCCATCTTGAAAACGATTGTCTGATATTTCATCTTGATTCCGAAGTGAGCCGTCACTTTCGGGAACTCGACCTTACCCGCAGCAATGTGGAGGGCATACTGTGCTTTTTCCTTACCAAAGGCTCGGTAGAGGTGGAGTTCAATTCCGAGCGCTTTTCCGTGACGGAACCATCGCTCGTGGTTGCGCCACACGGTACTTTGCTGAAAATCGATAGCAGCGACTGGGCGGAGATCGATGCATATGTCCTGGCGATGTCGCCACAGTTTATACAGGATATAAATATCTCGTTTTCGGCTATCTCGGGCGAGGCTTTTATCTCGCGTCCGTCGCATGTGCTTCTGCTGCGCGACCGCGAACTGTCGATACTGCTGCGCTATTTCAAGCTTATCCATACGGTGATGAGCGATAACTTCAACAGTCAGCTTAACAGGCATATCGTGTCGAATATCATAGCCGCATATTTCTATCAGACAGTAGCTTTCCTCTACAAGCGTCTCGAACTTGCCGACCCAGAGCGACCTGGTGTGCATCGCAATAACTATGTACACGAATTCATGAAGCTTGTGCATCTCTACTATACCAAAGAACGCTCGGTCAATTTCTATGCTTCGCGTCTGTGTATATCGCCAAAGTACCTGTCGCTGCTGGTGAAGGAGGCTACGGGACGTTCGGCCGCACGATGGATCGATTATTTTGTTATCAGCGAGGCCAAGAATCTGCTTCGTTTCTCGGGCAAGAACATACAGCAGGTGGCCTACGCTCTCAACTTCTCCAATCAGTCCTCGTTCGGCAAATACTTCAAGCATCTAACCGGCATGTCGCCCACCGAGTTCCAGAAAAACTGAAACCTTAGAGTATGTTTACTTTTAACTTTATGAAATCTTTAGAGGTCTTTCAGGTCTGTTTGAAGATTTCGTTCAGTCGTTATGGAACCCCATAACTCCTTCACTCAATATCCAAACATACTCTGAAATCCTCTCTAAATCTTAACATAAGTCAAAAGTAAATATACTCTTGGATTTTTTGCGGGAAAAGGTGGTAAATGTTTGCGGGAATGCAATTTTAATTGTATTTTTGCGCAAAAGTGACTGACTATGGACCACACTCCCGACGGCCTGGCGCTTCCCGGGCCTGCGGCCGATATCGTAGACCGCATAAAGTATCTTGTGAAACTGATGCGTATGACGCAGGCGCAGTTTGCCGAACGCATGGGTGTCGACCCTGCGGCAGTGTCGCGTGTTGTCAAGGGTAAGGCCTCGCCCAACGAGGCGTTTATCAACCGTATAGTGGTGAACTTTGGAGTGTCGAAGGCCTGGCTCGTATCAGGCGCCGATGTGCCTTTCCCGCGCAGCGCTGGTGCCGAGGCAGTGCGTCGGGCCGAGGGTGCGCCGGTGTATAATATCGATGTCACAGCCGGCACGACACCCCTTAGCCGCATGTTTACCGACGAGCGCATAATAGGTCGCGTCAACCTTCCGGGCATCAATCCCGAACTTCCTATAGTGCGGGTGAGCGGCAATTCGATGCAGCCGCGGCTCAATCCGGGTTGCTATATATCAATCCGGCCCGTGCGACCCGAAGGTACTATTTCGTGGGGACAGATCTATGTCGTGGTGCTGGCGGACTTCCGTGTGGTGAAGTACGTGCGCCGTCATCCCGACCCGGACAAAGTGATACTGCACAGCGAGAATCCCGACTACGACGATATCGAGATAAACCGCTCCGATATCGAGGGTCTGTACCTTGTAGAAAATGTGATAAACCATGACTTTCTTGCCTAAGCACGCGCCCCTGCCTCCATGTTCGGTTCCGGGCATACTCGAGGCCGGTTGCGACGAAGCCGGCCGCGGCTGTCTTGCCGGCCCCGTTTTCGCCGCCGCCGTCATTCTCCCCGACGATTTCTCGCATCCGTGGCTCAACGACTCCAAGCAAATGAGCGAGCGGCGCCGCATGGAGCTGCGCGAGGTCATAATGGCCGAGGCTGTGGCATGGGCTGTGGCGAGCGTGGATGCCGCCGAAATCGACAGCATCAATATTCTCAACGCCTCTATCGAAGCCATGCACCGTGCTCTGGCCCAGCTCAAGGTCCGCCCCGGAGCCATAGCCGTCGACGGCAACCGTTTCAAACCCTTTGCCGACATACCGCACACATGTTTCGTGAAAGGTGACGGCCGTTTCGCCAATATCGCGGCCGCCTCGGTGCTGGCCAAAACATCGCGCGACCTCTATATGCTCGAGGCGCACAGGCAGTATCCTCAGTACCACTGGGACGAGAACAAGGCTTATCCTACCGCCGCACATCGCGCCGCCATTGCCGAGTACGGTCCGTGCCCTCTCCACCGCATGACATTCCGACTTCTATAAATCTTTTAATCTATTATATGAAAAAAGTCTGCCTGCTCGCTATGAGCGTGCTTGCCGCCGCATCTGCTACGGCAAAAGTGACTCTCCCTCATTTCATCACCGACAATATGGTGATGCAACAGAATTCAACCCTTACTCTGCCCGGTAAAACAACCCCGGGCGCCCGTGTAACCGTAAAAACCGACTGGCTTGACAAACCGCTGAATGTCAAGGCCGATGCTTCGGGTGCCTTTAGCATTGCGGTGCCGACTCCGGCTGCCGGAGGTCCTTTCACCATGATCATATCCGATGGCGACGGCGAGCCGACGGTGCTCTGCAATCTCCTTTCGGGCGAGGTGTGGGTGTGCTCCGGCCAGTCGAACATGGAGTATCAGGTGAACCGCAACAACTGGGGTTCCACTCTGGTCGACGCCGACCGCGTGGTGGCCACCTCGCAGCATCCCGACATACGGCTTCTGCGTCTGGAGCACCGTACAAGCTATACACCTCTCGACGATGCCGATGTGGCAAACGGCGGATGGGTGGAAGCCAATCCCGCCACCATGGATATATCGGCGATAGCATATCTTTTTGCCGAACAGCTTCACGACAAGCTTGGAGTGCCCGTGGGCGTGATCGATACCAGCTGGGGCGGTACCGTGGCCGAGGCCTGGACGCCTTTCGCGCCTCTTGAGTCTGTCGACGGTTTCGGACCTCAGCTCGCTCTGCTCAAAGACAATGATTTCGATGCGGCCCGTATAGGCGCTGTATATGGCACAAAAATGGGCGAATGGTCGAAGCTACTTGACAGTCAGATGAAAAAAGGTGCGTCTGTCATGAAAAATATTCCCTCAAAAATGCCCGTCCCGGGCATGTGGGAGCAGACGGTGCTTCCGTCGTTCGATGGCGCTGTGTGGATAGAGCGCGAGCTCGTGCTGCCCGCAGCAGCCGCAGGCAAGCCGCTGACCCTCGAGGTGGGTGTTGTCGACGATCTCGACGATACATATTTCAACGGTGTCCGTGTGGGCGGCTATGAGGCGCCGAGCGAACAGCGTGTCTATACCGTTCCCGGCGAACTGGTGAAGGGCGGTAAGAATACCGTGACAGTGCGGATGGTCGATTTCATGGGCGAAGGCGGCATCAAGGGCGGCACGCTCGCAGCCACTGTCGACGGCGTGCGCTATCCTCTCGACGGCGAATGGGATATCACGGCGGCAATACCTCTCGCCGACATGCCCGCACGGCCTGTGTCGCCGCAGGGTCCCAACTATCCGACAGTGCTCTACAACGCCATGCTCCATCCGCTGAAAGTGCTGCCCGTCAAGGGCGCCATCTGGTATCAGGGCTGCAGCAATGTGGGCCGTGCCGCGCAGTACGAGCCTCTGTTCAAATCGCTTATCGGCAGCTGGCGCACTACTTTCGGCAATCCCGACATGCCGTTCTATTTTGTGCAGCTCGCCGGATATCTGGCACAGAAAAATGTACAGCCCGAATCGGAGTGGGCTCTGCTGCGCAACAGCCAGGCCAAGGCCCTCGAACTGCCAAACACCGGTATGGCCGTGGCTATCGATCTTGGCAATCCGGCCGACATACATCCTTCCGACAAGCAGGAGGTGGCACGGCGTCTGAGCGTCATAGCTCTCAACCGCGATTACGGCAAGAAGGACATCGAATATAAGGCTCCTGTGCTGAAATCGACCAAGGCCGACGGCAATAAGATGGTTCTGATCTTCGACGGTGCCGTGAAACCGACATCCGTTGCCGTCACCGGCTTCATTATCGGCGACAAGGACGGCAAATTTGCCTATGCCAATGCCCGTATGCAGGGCGACAATACCGTGGTGCTCAGCTCGCCTCTTATCGCCAAGCCAACTGTGGCTCGCTACGACTGGGCTGACTATCCCGGCGGCAATCTCTACAGTCCCGCAGGGCTGCCTGTCGCTCCTTTCGCCACGGATCTTTAGCGGGTGTCCGGAGAGTTGAAAAAGTAATAAGTTTAAAAAGTTAAAAAGAAATGCGCCGGCGGCAATCTCGCACCGGCGCATTTCTCTTAACTTTTTCAACTTAATACTCCATAGCCCTTCTCACTACGGACTATTATCTTAACTCATTAAACTTATTACTCCATAGACCCTTACTCATAAGTCTCGTAAAGAAGGTCGTTGTAGGGGAAGCGGGTGAGGTGGATCTCGCGGGCCATGGTGTAGAGGCGGTCCTTGAGCTCGTCGATGTTGATGCCTTTTTTTGCCGATATGAACACGCAGTTATCATTCATCTTTGCCATCCACGATGCCTTGAGCTCGTCGAGAGTGCGGTTGCAGCGCTGACGGGGAGTGAGGTCGTCATCGGCCTTGGGTGTGCAGGTGAATGCGTCGATTTTATTGAATACGAGCAGCATGGGCTTGTCGGCGCCGTTGCATACCTCGCGCAGTGTCTTGTCGACCACCTCTATCTGCTCTTCGAAATTCGGATGCGATATATCGACCACATGGACCAGGATATCGGCCTCGCGCACTTCGTCGAGTGTCGACTTGAACGAGTCGACCAGGTGTGTGGGCAGTTTGCGAATAAAGCCTACGGTGTCGGTGAGGAGGAAAGGCAGATTGTCGATAACTACCTTGCGGACAGTTGTGTCGAGAGTGGCGAAAAGCTTGTTCTCGGCAAATACATCGCTCTTACTCAGCAGATTCATGATAGTCGACTTGCCCACGTTGGTGTAGCCGACCAGGGCCACGCGGGTGAGTTTGCCGCGGTTCTTGCGCTGTACGGCTTTCTGACGGTCGATGGCCTTGAGTTCTTCCTTGAGCAGCGATATCTTGGTGAGGATTATACGGCGGTCGGTCTCGATCTGAGTCTCGCCCGGGCCACGCATGCCTATACCGCCCCGCTGACGCTCGAGGTGTGTCCACATTCGGGTGAGGCGCGGCAGCAGATACTGGTATTGTGCCAGCTCGACCTGTGTCTTGGCATTGGCAGTCTGGGCGCGTTTGGCAAAAATATCGAGAATCAGATTGGTGCGGTCGAGGATCTTGACCCCGAGTTCGCGCTCTATGTTGAGCACCTGCTTGGTCGACAGATCGTCGTCGAAGATGGCCATGGCGATGTCGCCGTCGTCCTCAATATACTTCTTGATTTCCTCGAGTTTGCCCTTGCCGACGAACGTCCGCGGGTTAGGGTAGTCGAGGCGCTGTGTGAAGCGCTTCACGGCTTCGGCACCGGCGGTGTCGGCCAGGAAGGCGAGTTCGTCGAGGTACTCTTCGGACTTGGCTTCGTCCTGGGTGGGAGTGATGAGGCCTACGAGAATGGCGCGTTCGGGCTGCGCCCCCTGTGCTATGATGGAATTCTGTTTCATCGTTCAATTGCGTCTGTGGTGAAAGGTGAAGGGTGAAAGGTGAAGATGAATGTTGTGGCGCGGGGCCATTATCTTCACTTTTTTCACTTTTCACTTTTTCACCTTTTATTTCAGCAGTACATCGCTTCGATCTCGTCGGCGTAGGCCGAGTTGATAACGGGGCGGCGTATCTTCAGTGTATTGGTGAGTTCTCCGGCCTCGATGGTGAATTCGCGGGGGAGGAGAGTGAATTTCTTAATTTTTTCGAACCCGGCCAAGCCTTTCTGGAGCTTTTCGATGCGCTCGGCGATGAAACGGCGTATCTCGCTGTTGTTCACCAGATCGTCAATCGACGAGTAGCTGATGCCTTTCTGACGGGCGTACTCCTTGAGGGCCTCGAAGGCCGGCACGATGAATGCGGTGACATATTTGCGCTGGTCGCCGATTACGGCCACCTGTTCGATATAGCGGTCCTCGCCCAGACGGCTCTCGATGGCCTGCGGGGCTATATACTTGCCGTTGGAGGTCTTGAAGAGGTCCTTGATGCGCTCGGTGAGGATGAGAGAGCCGCTTTCGTCGAAACGGCCGGCGTCGCCGGTGCGGAACCATCCGTCGGGGGTGAATACGGAGTTGTCGGTGTCGGGACGGCCGAAGTATCCGCGCATCACCGTGGGGCCTTTTACGAGAATCTCGTTGTTCTCGCCTATCTTCACCTCTATGTCGGCCAGGGGTGTGCCTACGGTACCTATCTCATAGCCGACAGTGGGGTAGCACGATACCGTGGCGGTGGTTTCCGACAGACCGTAGCCGATGATGATGTTGATGCCGCAGGCGTGCAGAAATTCCACTATCGCCGACGACAGCGGAGCGCCCGCCGTGGGGAAGAAACGGCCCTTGTCGACGCCTATGGCCGCGCGCAGGCGCGAGAATACCATGCGGTCGTAGAAGCGGTAGCGCTGTTCGAGCAGCCAGGGCACCTTGCGGCCGGTGCGTACATATTCGAGATTGCGTTTGGCGCCTGTGGCCAGAGCGCGCTCGAACATTATCTTTGTGAAGCCGCGGGTGGCGCTTATCTTTTCCTGCACGGCGGTGTATACCTTCTCCCAGAAGCGCGGCACGCTGCACATACTCGTGGGGCGCGCTATGGCTACGGCGGCCTGTATCTCCTTGGGATTGGGGTTTATGTCCACGCGTATTCCCATGCTGAGACAGAAGTATGTCCAGGCTTTCTCGAATATATGGCTCAGCGGCAGGAAGCACACCGAGGTATCGTTGTCGGAAAGTGTGTCGAGGCGCACTTTGTGGATGTCGATGGCTGCGTCGAAGCAGCTGTGGGGCAGGATGGCGCCCTTGGGCTCGCCGGTGGTGCCCGAGGTGTATATGAGTGTGGCGATGTCGTCGGGGCCGGCCTGGGCGGCACGGAGGGCGACCTCGGCCACACAGTCGGCCGAAGCGGCGGCGCCGAGACGCTCGAAGGCATCGAAGTGCATCGATGTGCTGTCGTCGGCGTCGAACTGTATATCGGGGGCGAACGCCACTATATGGCGAAGGGTGGGGCACTCGGCCGCTATGGCGCGGGCTATGGCGTAGTGTGCCTGCGTGCCTGCGAAGATGGCCTGCGCGCGGGCGTCGTTCACTATATATTTTACCTGCTCGGCGCTGCTGGTGGCATAGATGGATACCGGCACGGCGCGGTTGCGGTAGCATGCGAAGTCGGTGATAAGCGTTTCGGCGCAATTGGGTGCCAGTATGGCCACAGTATCCTGCGGCCTGATGCCGAGGATCTCGAGAGCGCAGGCGGCGTGTGTCACACGGTCGGAAAGCTCGCCCCATGTGCACGGAAGCAGCGAGCGCGATGCAGTGTCGATGGTGGTGACTGCCACACGGTCGCGGCCGTAATGCTCTGTCTGCCGCTCGATTATGTGTGTGAGTATATTGGGCATCTAAATGTGTCTTGGTGTAGTCGGGTGCAAAGGTACAACCTTTCGCTTTCATTATTAACAAATTGAACGGTGAAAATGACGTAGCGTTAACAAACGTTTCCAAGCCGTCGACACAACGTTAACTTGTGTTAACGGATTGCCGGTGCCCGCTTCCGTGTTTTGCCATGCTGCTTTCTTTGGCTAATTTTGTACTTTTCAAACAAGCTGAAAATATGACAGAAATACTTGCCCAGTGGCACATCGAGGGCCTCGTTGTGGGTCTGGCCACTTTTTTGATAATAGGCGCTTTCCACCCTGTGGTGATAAAATGCGAGTACTACTTCGGGGTGCGCTGCTGGTGGTGGTTCCTGCTGCTCGGACTGGCCATGTGCGTGGTATCGGTGGCTGTTGACAGCGGCATACTTTCGACACTTGCCGGGGTGACGGCGTTCTCGTCGTTCTGGACGGTGAAGGAAATCTTCGACCAGCGCGAAAGAGTGCGGAAAGGGTGGTTTCCGGCCAATCCCAAGCGCTGCCAAAAGCCGTCGGTGACCGAAAAATAAGCTCAAACATAGTGTCTGACGCTACAAAAAGCTCTAAAAATGACTTTTGTATGCAGAATTATCACTATATTTGCGAGCCGAAAACGACACCTTGTAAATTCAATTAATCAATAAACCATAAATTTCACATGCAAAGCAAAGGAAATCTGGGCAGCATCGTAGCCGGTGTCATCGCCGTTTTCTTGGTATTGGTGTGCCTCTTCTACCTCTCGTTCACGTTCATTTCGAGCAAATACGAGAATCAGGCGGCCGCTTATGCCATAGAGCAGTCGGGTGACAATGACGACGCAGCCTACAACAGGGCCTACAAGCACTACATGGATTCGCTCGGCGACCGCAAAGTGTACATGGGCGCTTACACTCTCAATCAGGTACGCAAATGGGGCGTAGGCCTCGGTCTCGACCTCAAGGGCGGTATGAACGTTATCCTCCAGGTCGACATGCCCGACATGATGCGCGGCATGAAGAGCGGCGACACCGACTCGGTGTTCGAGGCTGCTCTCGCCGAAGCCAACAAGCTGGTGGCTTCCCACCAGACCGATGACTTCGTAAGCTCTTTCGTGAAGAGCTACCGCCAGTCCAAGCCTATGGCCGACTTCTCCGTTCTCTTCCAGGACGTGGTTAAGCCCGGCATGAGCGACGACGCTGCCACCGCAGCCCTCAAGTCGCAGGTAAAGGACCGTGTCGACAACTCCGCCACAAACGTGCTCCGCAACCGTATCGACCAGTTCGGCGTGGTATCGCCCAACATCCAGGTTCTCAAGGGCAAGGATGGCCAGATACTCCTCGAGCTCCCCGGTGTGAAAGACCATGAGCGTGTGCGCGACCTGCTCCAGCGCTCGGCCAACCTCGAGTTCTACGAAACTTACCGCGCCGAAGAGATCGCAAACGCACTCGGCGCTCTGGCCAACGCTCTTGCCAACGACACCACCGTGAACGTGGCTCCCTACATCGCCATGCTGCAGCAGGGTGCCGGTTACGGCGCTACCGTAGGCTATGCCCAAGACGCCAAGACCATCGATGCCATCAACGCGGTGCTCGCCACTCCCCAGGCAAAGGCTCTTCTCCCCAACGACCTCAAGCTCCGTTGGGCCGTGAAGCCCACCGTACGTGTGGATGAGAACGGCAAGGAGATCAACTACGGTACCGCTCTCTACGCTCTGCGCACCAGCGGCGGCAAAGCCCGCCTCGACGGCCAGGCCGTGAGCGACGCCTCCACCAACTACGATCCTCTGCGCGGCAACGAGGTTTCCATGCGCATGAACGCCACCGGCGCCCGTCAGTGGGCCATCATCACCGGCCAGAACATCGGCAAGCAGGTGGCCATCGTGCTCGATGACATGGTTTACTCCGCTCCTAACGTAAACGACAAGATCGAGGGCGGCTCCTCGTCGATTACCGGCGACTTCGACCTCGACGAGGCCCGAGACCTCGCCAACGTGCTCAAGAGCGGCCGCATGGACGCCAAGGTGCACATCATCTCCGACATGGTTGTCGGTCCTTCGCTGGGTCAGCAGGCCATCAACGCCGGCTTCATCTCCTTCGTTGTGGCTCTGGTGCTCCTGATGATATTCATGATCGCCTTCTATGGTGTCATGCCCGGCCTCATCGCCAATGTCTGCCTCATCTGCAACCTCTTCTTCACCATCGGTATTCTGGCATCCTTCCAGGCCGTGCTCACCATGAGCGGTATCGCCGGTATCGTGCTGTCGCTCGGTATGGCTGTCGACGCCAACGTGCTCATCTTCGAGCGTACCAAGGAAGAGCTCCGCGCCGGCAAGAACGTGCGCAACGCCCTCGCCGACGGTTACAGCAATGCTTTCTCGGCTATCTTCGACTCGAACCTCACATCGATCATCACCGGTGTGATCCTGCTCGTTGTCGGTACAGGTCCTATCAAAGGCTTCGCCACAACCCTTATCATCGGTCTTATCTGCTCCTTCTTCACCGCTGTATATCTGAGCCGTCTGTTCTTCCTCTGGTTCTCCAAGACCAAGGTCTTCAACAACCTCACTTTCAGCACCGGTCTTTCGAAGAAGATGTTTGTCAACGCTCACATCAACTTCCTCGGCCAGCGTAAGATCAGCTTCACCGTTGTAGGCATCATCATCGTTATTGTGGCTGTTTCGCTCTTCGCACGCGGTCTCAACCGCGGTATCGACTTCTCGGGCGGCCGCAACTACATCGTCAAGTTCGAGCGTCCTGTCGACACTCAGGAACTTCAGGAAGTGCTCGCAGCACAGTTCCCCGATGCTTCCACCTCGGTTATCACCATCGAAAGCTCGAACCAGGTTCGTGTAAGCACCAACTACAAGATTAACTCCGAAGAAGCCGGCGTAGAGAACGAAATCACCGACAAACTCTTCGAAGCCCTCAAGCCTTACCTCCGCGAAGGCATGAGCGCCGCCGAATTCTCCACCACCGACGCCAGCCAGGGCATCGTGAGCTCCCAGCTCGTCGGTCCGTCGATTGCAAACGATATGAAGACCAAGGCATACCTCGCAGTGACTATCTCGCTGCTGGCTATGTTCCTCTACATCCTTCTGCGTTTCCGCAACGTGGCCTTCTCGCTGGGCGCGCTTGCAGCCGTTGCCTTCACCGCTTTCGCCATCATCGGTTTCTACTCGATATTCTACGGCATCCTGCCCTTCGCAATGGAGGTTGACCAGACGTTTATAGCGGCGATACTGACGGTTATCGGTTACCAGATCAACGATACCGTGGTGGTGTTCGACCGTGTGCGCGAAAACATCGGTCTCTATCCCAAGCAGGATTTCTTCACCACTATCAACAACTCCATCAACACCACCCTCAGCCGTACCATCATGACCTCGGCTTCGACCCTGCTGGTACTTCTGTGTATCTTCATCCTCGGTGGTGACGCTATCCGCAGCTTCACATTCGCGATGCTCTTCGGTGTAATCATCGGTACTCTCGCCACCATCTATGTGGCCTGCCCCGTGGCTTACCTCACCGACAGCCGTCGCAAAGCGGTAGCCAAGAAAAAGGTCGCCTGATAGGCGCCTGTCCTATAAATGCAATGAGAGCCGTTGCCCCTGCGGGCAGCGGCTCTTGTTGCATTTATAGGTGAAGAGTGAATGGTGAAGATAATAGTGACGGCGACGCTCGTCGTATAGGCCTCCGGCTGAAGCACTCGCGGTGAGCGGGTGCCCTGACAATAGAGCGTCGCGGAGGCCTCCGTCGGAGGCCGGTTTCGAATAGCCCGGCATGCCTCGTGCATGCCGGGTCAAAAATGTTCAACGATATCAAGGCCTCCGCCGGAGGCCGATTAACGGTGCGAATGCGGGTGGGTAATCAGCCTCCGTGCGGAGGCTTTTATTATAATTGTGACAATTGACCCGGCATGCGCAGTGGCATGCCGGGCTATCCTTAATCAACCTCCTGCGGAGGTTTTCTACGTCGTGCGTGTGGATGAAGCACCCGCGGCGAGCGGGTGGCGGGACAATAGCGCAGGGTGGAGCGGAGCGAGACCCTGCGTGTCGGATGCCCCTTTCCGGCCAAACCCGCGGTGAGCGGGTTGCGAGACGATGGGCGGTTTTGTTCGACTCCTACCGAGTCGTATTTTTGAAGGAGGGATATACAGAAACCAGGGTTGCGGCCGCCTGTCAGCATGCCTTAACCCGGGTCTAACTTCTTATACCACTACGTGGTAGCGTGGCCGGTTTTTCACCATTTGACGGCTTCGGCGAGGATGTTGCCGTCGGTGGCGTCGTCGGAGGTGAATGTGTTGCCGCGGTACTGCACACAGAGCATCACCAGAGGCTCTGTGCCGTTGTTGCGCACGCTGCGGCGACCGTCGGGGGCCACGCGCACTACCGAACCTTCCTCAATGGGGAATACTTCGCCGTCGACCTGAAATTCGCCTTTGCCGGCGAGGAAGAAGTAGAGTTCCTCGTGGTTTTTGTGGGTGTGGAGGAAGCCGGTTTCCTGGCCTGGAGCGAATACCTGGAAAGAGAATTCGCCGCCGGTGGCACCTACAGCCTGACCGCCGAATACCTTTCCGGGAATTTTGATTTCCGGACCGAGTTCGAGCACGTAGTCTTTGATGTCGGAGAGTTTTCCGAAGTTGGCTGCGCTGAAGTTGGCGCCTGCCGCGAGTGTCTGAGTCTGTTTCATGCGGAATATATTATTGTGATATTGTTATGATTATTTATTCGTTCCCCGGGACAGGGATGGCACCCAATTGGATCAGCATAGTGAATAAATCGGGAAGTCCGTGTTCACGGATTATCTTGCCCTCCTTAAACTCATAGATGTTCATGGCGGTGACATGTACTTTCCTGCCGCTTGCAGGTAAGCCCATAAAGGGATTCGTCTGAGTTCCTGTCATTGTGAATCTTACAAGCACTTTGTCGCCTTCAGATATAAATTCCTCAGCATGCCAGCTGACATCGGGCATAGCGCCGCGCATCATGTCGAGAACGCTTATATAACTTTGAAAACCATGCATGGGCTCAGGAGACGTCGGGGCGTGGAACACTACGTCGGGTGAAATTACAGATTGGCCTAATTCAATGTCTCCGGTATTTATGAAGCGTATGAATTTATCCATAGCTTCTATGTTTTGGCAGTTATTAGTCATTTGTAGGTGCTGTTTTTTGACTGGATATGCGTTTTTTTACAGTGCAAAGGTACAATCTAACTTTGCTTGTGTCAAGAACTTACTTTTTCGTCCCATAGTAACCTTTTTATTACTTTTGCAGAGTGCCAGGTATTTATCGGCGGCATTTTTCTGTAATAATTTCTTTTGTTTGCATATGCGCATTTTGGGTTGTAACTTTGCAAAGTAAAGTATTGCCTATATGAAGAAAGAAGAATCGAATTCGATAATAGAGATATGCCCCATACGTAATGTCGTGGCCCGCTTCGGCGACAAGTGGTCGCTGCTGGTGCTCCTTGTGATCGACGGCAACGGTGTGGTGCGCTTCAATGAGCTTGGCCGTATGATTCCCGACATCTCGACCCGCGTGCTTTCGACCACGCTTAAGACTCTCGAGGCAGATGGCCTTGTGGGCCGCAAGGTGTATGCCCAGGTGCCCCCGAAGGTCGAATACCGCCTCACCGACACGGGCAAGTCGCTCATCCCCCTGATAATGCAGCTCACGGAGTGGGCGCAGAAAAATATGAAAGGCGTCCTGGCCCACCGCCGCCGATACGCCTCCGCCGGCAAACGCCCGTCGCATAAGACTCCGGCGGAGGCCGATTAATGGTGCGAATGCGGGTGGGTAATCAGCCTCCGTGCGGAGGCTTTTATGATGATGGCAATTGACCCGGCATGCGCGGTGGCATGCCGGGCTATCCATAATCAACCTCCTGCGGAGGTTTTATGCGCCTTATACCCGCGGAGAGGTGAGTTTAGAGGAGGGGGAAGCGGAAGGTGCGGAGGCGGCGCGAGAGGTCGGCTTCGCGGCCGCCGCAGTAGCTGTTGCAGATTTCGTGGAAGGCGGCCGAGTGGTTCATTTCGGATAGATGGGCCAGTTCGTGGTATATGACGAATTCACGAAGTTCGTGCGGCAGGAATATGAGGCGCGGACTGAGGGTGATGAGTCCGGCCGAGGAGCATGAGCCGAGCCGTGTTTTAGATTCTTTTACGGCCCACCCGAGAGGACTGCGGCCTACTCGCCTTGCGAGCTCGCGCGCCATGGGCACCACGAAGCGGCCGGTGGCGTCTCTGGCGGCGGCGATGAGTATTTTGTAGATGTATTCCTGCACCTCGGCCCGCGCGATGTTCTCGACGGCCCGGGCGCTCAGGTGTATGTAGTAGTTTTTGAATTTATGGCGCTGCGGGGTCTTTTCGACCATGGTGAGGAAGATGTCGGAGCGGTCGTTCTCCCACGCTTCCACTATGCTGAAATCGACTTCGGGGCAGTCGATGCGCTGCCCGACGCTGTACGTCGGAGCCGGTTTGTGCTCCAGAATCCACTGCCGGTTTTCCTCGAGAAACCGGAGGTACTTCGATTCGGGAAGGTTTTTGGGTATGGTGATGCGCAGTTCGGCGCCCACGCGCCGGGCCACTATTCGCCGGGCCGAAGCGTTCACTTTTATGCTTATATCGCCATATTCCTCGTGGCGGTAGCGGCAGGTGCCTACGGTGGGTTCGCGCCCGCTCATACGGTGCCCCAGTGCAGTTTTTCCCGTAGAGCGTCGGCGAATGTATGGTCGGCAGGCTGCATGACCATTACTTTGAAGGGTGCTTTGCTGAGGCAGATGCGTGTGCCCATCTCGATGTCGGCCGAGCGTCCGTCGAGGGCCAGGCGCACATGGTTTGCGCGGCCCGAGGGCACGATGCTTATTTCGGCATTTCCGTCGACCACCAGCGGGCGCATGGCCAGTGAGTGGGCCGCCACAGGGGCTATGACATGGACGTCGACCGTAGGCTGCACTATGGGGCCGCCTACCGACAGATTGTAGGCGGTGCTGCCGGTAGATGTGCACACTATAAGGCCGTCGGCGCGGTAGTCGCCCAGGTCGATGCCGTCGACGCTCACGCTGGCGGTGATCATCGAGGCGGTGTCCTCGCGGATGATGGACACTTCGTTGAGGGCGTAGGGGTAGAAGTGCTCGCCGAGGAAGGGCGAGTCGAGGCGTATGAGGCTGCGGCGTTCGATGCGGAAGTGGTCGGAGCCTACGAGGTCGAGCAGCGAGGGGAGCTGCCCGATGGTGAGCGATGTGAGGTAACCCAAATGGCCGGTGTTCACGCCTACGATGGGTATCTGCTTGTCGGCCACCCACATGGCTGTGCGCAGGAATGTGCCGTCGCCCCCGAGGCTTACGGCCATGTCGGCGTTGAAGTGTGGGGAGTCGGTGACGGTGCCTGTGTGCTGCAGTGCTTCGGGAATGAGCTCGAGCAGGTGCCGGTAGAGCTTGCGGTGCATCACCACCTCGACGCCGCGGGCGGCGAGAATGTCGAGGAAACGAGCTACCGTGGGAGCGGCGTCCTGCTGCCGGCGGCTGCCGTAGATTGCTATTCTCATGACTGGATATACTTGAAGAAGTAGTCGATGCGGTCGCGGAGTGTATCGTCGTCGGCACCGCGGGCGTTCTGGGTGTCGATGACGGTGTAGCCGTAGCGTTCGAGCGAGCGCATGATGCCTGCGGTGTCGCGGTGGTTCACACGGATGTCGAATACTACGGGAAATTTGGGATCGGCCGCGGCCATTGCTTCATCGTCGCCCGAATCGCCGGTATTACCGAGCGAAGTGACGTTGAGGTTGAGCAGATGGGCGTTGCAGTCTTCCACGGCACGGGCTATGAGCGAGGCGCTGTAGTCCTCGCGCCGGCAGCCCACGAGCAGCCTCGAGCTGTCGGCCACGGGCGGGAAGAGATACTCGTTTTCCGGGAATTTTATCTTATTTGAAGCCAAATCTTTCGTCGTTTTGTTATTTCTGAGTACTTTTGCATGTATATTCCCTTTTGTAGGGCAAAAGTACTACCACAAATTTACAAACATTTCCGCGAATTTCATAGATTGATGACTAATTTAAGCGTTAATATAAACAAAATAGCCACGTTGCGCAATGCGCGCGGCGAAAACAATCCCGATGTCTGCGCCGTGGCTCTTGACATAGAAAGTTTCGGAGCCGACGGCATCACGGTTCATCCGCGTCCCGACGAGCGCCATATCAAGCGCGACGATGTGTATAAGCTGCGGCCGCTGCTGCACACAGAGTTCAACATGGAGGGCTATCCCGACAAGCGCTTCATCGATCTTGTGCTGGCCGTGCGCCCCACCCAGGTCACTCTGGTGCCCGATGCTCCGGATGCGCTCACCTCGTCGGCCGGCTGGAATGTGGCAGCGCACGCCGAACTGCTGACCTCGCTGGTCGATACCTTCAACGAAGCCGGCATACGTACGTCTATCTTCATCGATCCCGATGTTGATACCGTCAAAGCCGCCGCCGCTACCGGCGCCGACCGTGTGGAGCTGTATACCAAGCCCTACGCCGACCTCTATCCCACCGACCCCGAAAAGGCCGTGGCGCCCTACGTGGAGGCTGCCGAAGCCGCCCGCAAGCTCGGCCTGGGTGTTAACGCCGGCCACGACCTGAGCCTGGAAAATCTGGCTTATTTCCATAAGCGCATCCCATCCCTGAGCGAAGTGTCGATAGGCCACGCGCTTATCTGCGACGCCCTCTATCTCGGCCTTGCCGAAACCGTAGCCCGCTACAAAGCACAACTTTCATAAATTATGGATTATGTAAGAGATCATAATCCATAATCCGTAATCAAAAAACATAATTCATCATTCTTAATTCATAATTCCGAATCTCCGTGTCTCTCTGGAAACTTTGCCTCGAAGGGGGCTGGACCATGGTGCCGCTGGCGGCGCTGCTGCTGCTGTGCGTATATGTCTTCACCGAGCGCTATATCGTGATATCGCGTGCCTCCAAGGAAGACGACAACTTCATGAACCGTATAAAGGCCTATATACACAGCGGCGAACTCGAAAGCGCCCTCAACCTGTGCAAGCGCACCCCGACCCCCGAGGCCGCTCTCATCGCCAAGGGAATATCGCGCATCGGCCGCCCGATGAACGATGTGCTCGTGGCCATCGAAAATACCGGCAACCTCGAGATAGCCACTCTCAGCCGCGGTCTGCCCTGGCTGGCCACCACAGCCGCCGGTGCTCCGATGATAGGCTTCTTGGGTACCGTGGTGGGCATGGTGCAGGCTTTCTACGCCATAGCTCAGGCCGGCAGCTCGGCTACCATCGATTCGTTTGCCGACGGCATCTACTCGGCGCTGGTGACGACGGTGGCCGGTCTTATCGTGGGTATCGTGGCGCTGTTCGCCTACAACTACCTGGTGGCGCGCATCAATAAGATTATGAACCGTCTGGAAGCCCGCACCATGGACTTTATGGACCTCCTTAACGAACCCGCCTGATATGGCTCTCAAACGACAACAGGACATGCTGGCCACCTTCTCGATGGCCTCTATGACCGATGTGGTATTCCTGCTGCTGGTGTTTTTCATGGTCACTTCGGCTTTCGTGTTCCCCACGGCCCTCGAGGTCGATCTGCCAGAAAGCTCGCAGCAGACGCCTCTGAAGCCCTCGGCCCGCATGTTTATCGATGCTGAGGGCGCTTACTATGTCTCGGCCGAAGGCGCCGACCCTGTGGCGGTGCCTGCCGACTCGCTCGCCATCTTCATACAGGCTATTGCACCTGCCGACTCGCTCGGGGCCGTGGCCGTGTATGCCGACGCGGGCGTGCCCTACGGCAAGGTGGTCGAGGTGCTCAATATCGGTGCCGAAAACGCTATCAAGATGGTGCTGGCCACAAAACCGGCCTCGCCCGCTGAAAAACAGCCACAGCCATGACACCGCGCCGACAGGCAGCGGCGGCCACTGTCATAGCCGCAGTCATTCTGGTGGTGCTTCTGTGCCTGCTGCATCTGAGCGAGCCGCCTGTGCCCGACCGCACGGCGCGCCCGGCGGCAGAGATCGCCGAAATCGACGAGGAATTCGTCGATCTGCTCGACATATCGTACGGGCCGTCGGATCCCTCGCCGGCATATGCTCCCGAGCCGGTGAAACGCGACTCGCGCGCCGATGTTGCCTCGGGTCAGGACAAGGCCGACGCCGGCAAAGCGGCGGCTCCCGTGCCCGACGTTGTGTCGAAACGGCCGTCCGAAGTCAAGCGCCCCGAAAAGCCGGTGCCCCCCGAGACCGGCCCAGACAAGACAGCCCTCGTCGAGGAGGAAGCGCGCCGAAAGGCCCGCAAAGGCGTTGGCGATGCATTTAAAAACACATCGGAAACTCCCGACAACACATCGTCGAAAGGCCGCGAGCGCGGCGACAGCGGTTCGCCCGAAGGCGGCCGCTCCGACGCCAACGGCACCGGCAGCGGCACTGTCGGCGGCGGATGGACCATGCCGCGCTATGCCCGCGTGCCATCGGAGGTGACGGGCAGCATCATACTTACGGCCATCGTCGGCCCCGACGGCAATGTGCTGTCGGTAGAGCTTACCGGCGGTAAATCGCCTGCCGCCGCCGACCGCGCCCTGGTGCAGGCCTGCATGGCCGAGGTGAAGCGCCGCCGTTTCACCCGCAACGACGACAAGGCGCCCGAACGCTCCACGGCCCGCATCACCTACACTTTCCGGTGACAGATATTGCACGAATGGGGATTTTGGGCTAATTTTGCGACAAATTAACCATAATCCTCTATTCAAGTATGTCTACTCCCCGCAGAGCCCTCACCGAGGGCGAAATACGAGTACTCGAAAGCCGCGGATGCTCCGCCGGCGACTGGAGCAAGGTAAGCGTGGCCGACGGCTTCGACCCGTCGGCAATCAGAAATGTACAATTTTCGGGCGAAGTGTCGCTCGGCCGTTTCGAGGGCGTGTTCCACCGCCCGGGCGGTCTGGAGCGCCGCTCGGGAATCTCCGACGCCACTCTCCACAATGTGAGCGTGGGCGACGGCGTGTACATAGGCAAGGTGTCGAACTACATAGCCAACTACGACATCGCCGACGGCGTGTATATCGACAATATCGGTCTGCTCGTAGGCACTCTCGACTCTACTTTCGGTATCGGCACCGAGGTGTCGGTGCTCAACGAGACCGGAGGCCGCGAGGTGCCCATCTACCCCACAATGTCGGCCCAGACGGCCTATCTGGCCGCCATGTACCGCCACCGCAGCGAGATGGTGCGCCGGCTTGTGACCATTGTCAAGGTCAGAGCCGACGCCGGCTTCGGGTGCCGCGGCACCATAGGCCGGGGCTGCGAGATTGTCAACACCGGTGCCATCAACAATGTGAACATAGGCGAATATGCCCGCATCAAGGGTGTTGCGCGCCTCACCGACGGCACCATATCGTCGGTCAAGGCCGACCCCGTGTTTGTGGGGCGCGATGTCATAGCCGAGGGCTTTATATTCGCCTCGGGGGCCAAGGTCGACGACGGCGCCGTGATAACCCACTGCTTCGTGGGGCAGGCCTCACAGCTGTCGCACCTTTTCTCGGCCCACGACTCGCTGTTCTTTGCCAACTGTGCCTGCGAAAATGGCGAGGCTGCCGCTATCTTCGGCGGTCCCTACACCGTGACCATGCATAAATCGAGCCTGCTGATAGCGGGCATGTTCTCCTTCCTCAATGCCGGCTCGGGCTCGAACCAGAGCAACCACATGTACAAGCTCGGTCCCATCCACCAGGGCGTGGTGGAGCGCGGTTCCAAGACCACCAGCGACTCCTATATCCTGTGGCCGGCCAAGATAGGCGCTTTCTCGCTGGTGATGGGCCGCCATGTGAACCACCCCGACACCTCGCGCCTGCCGTTCTCCTACCTTATCGAGAGCCATGGCGATTCGTTCCTGGTGCCGGGCGTCAATCTGCGCAGCGTGGGCACCATACGCGACGCCCAGAAGTGGCCCCGCCGCGACAAGCGCCGCGACCCCGAGCACCTCGACAGCATCAATTTCAATCTTCTCAGCCCCTATACCGTGGGCAAGATGATGGGTGGCATAAAGCTGCTCGACGACCTCGAGCGCACCGCCGGTCTCACCGCCAGCCGCTTCACCTTCCAGACTATGACCATCGAGGCAAGCGCCCTGCGCAAGGGCCGCGGTTTCTACCGCATGGCCATCGATAAGTTCATGGGCAATTCGGTGATACACCGCATCGGCAAGGAGCCCATCGACAGCGACGAAGAGCTGCGCCGCCGTCTGCGCCCCACCCATGCCGCCGGCGAAGGCCGATGGGTGGACATCTGCGGTCTCTTCGCGCCAAAAAGCGAGGTCGACGACATATGCAACGCCATCGCCGACGGCACCATCGATACCCTCGACGCCCTTGAGGCCCGATGGAAGAAGCTCCACGCCGACTACTACGACATGGAGTGGACCTGGGTTGCCTCGCACCTGAAGGAGTGGTGCGGACACGATGTCGACGATATGACCATGGACGATGCCGCCGCCATCGTCAACCGCTGGCTCGAAAGCGTGGTGCAGCTCGACCGTATGCTCCTCGACGATGCCGCCAAGGAATACTCGCTCACTTCGCGCACAGGCTTCGGCATCGACAGCCCCGACGAGGATGCCGACGAAGATTTTATCAACGTGCGCGGCGATTTCAACTCCGATCCCTTCGTGTGTATGGTCAGGGAGCACATCGAAAAGAAGAGCGCCCTCGGCCGCGACGCCCTCGGCCTGCTGGGATATTAGGCGTGTAGGAAATTAGGAGATTAGGAAGTTAGGAGACTAAGAAATTAGGGAATTAGGAGAATATGAGATTAGGAAGCTAAAAAATCCTAACTCACGACTCCCTAATTTCTTAGTCTCCTAACTTCCTAATTTCCTGATTTCCTAATCACCTAATCACCTACCCTCCTAATCTCCTGATTTCCTAACCTCCTACTCTCTTATCCGGTTGGACGGAAAAATGGATGGCGTGAACCAACTTGAACCAAATTATATTTTTTGCCACAGGTCCGTTTGTATATTTTTGCTTTTGCAAAATAATATGATAACCAAACGGCTAACTGCAAATGAAAAAAGCGCTTATTCTACTCATCTGCCTGCTGTCGGCTGTGGCAACCTGGGCGCGATTCAATCACACTTATAAAGATGTGACTCTGACTTATGATATTATCGATAATGGTCAATGCGTTGTGTATGCTTGCCCAAAAGATGTCGATAATGTTGAAATTCCAGAAAATATAGAGCACGAAGGACGGATGTATAAAGTCACGGCAATCGGCGAGAGTGTCTTTTCCAACCGTAGCAGTCTGGCATCAGTAACTATCCCCAATTCAGTCACAACGATCGGTGCGTCTGCCTTTAAGTACTGTAGCGGTCTAACGTCAATAACAATAGGAAATTCAGTCACAACAATCGGCCGGTCTGCCTTTAGGGGGTGCAGCAGTCTGACATCAGTTACAATTCCCAATTCAGTCACAACAATAGGTGATGAAGCATTTTTCGAGTGCAGTAGCCTGGGTCATGTAACCATTCCTGATTCAGTTAAATATATCGGTAAGGTCGCTTTTGCTTCCTGTTCCGGCCTAAATTCTATATCCATTCCCGATTCAGTTACTGAACTCGAAAATGGAATCTTTTGCTTCAGTGGGCTAAGTTCTGTAAGAATTCCCAATTCAGTAACAACAATCGGCGAAGGTGCCTTCGAGGGATGTAATAACCTGACTTCGGTAATTATTCCCGGTTCAGTAACATCAATCGGTGAAAGAGCTTTTGGAAGCTGTGCAAAATTAGTGGCTATTAATGTCAACTCAAACAACCAGAATTATTGTTCGATTAATGGAGTCCTTTTCAATAAAGACAAGTCTGTGCTTTATTGTTATCCTATGGGTAAAACCGATTCCAATTATGTAATTCCGAATTCAGTCACAACAATAGCCGGCGATGCCTTTAGTGGGTGTAGTCTGACGTCAGTAAGGATTCCCGATTCAGTCACAGCAATCGGTACACATGCTTTTTATGGCTGCAGAAGTCTGACGTCAGTAACGATCCCCAATTCAGTTACAAAAATTGATGACTGCGTCTTTTTCTACTGCAGCAGTCTGACATCAGTAACGATTCCCGGTTCAGTCACGGCAATCGGTTGGAGCGCTTTTAACTCTTGTAGTAGTCTGACGTCAGTAGAAATTCCAAATTCAGTCAAAGAAATAGATGTGGGAGCCTTTGAGTACTGTAGCAGTCTGGCATCAGTAAGGATTCCCGATTCGGTTACTGCAATCGGTGAGGACGCTTTTTACTGTTGTAGTAGTCTGACGTCAGTAAAAATTCCCAATTCAGTTACAAAAATAGGCTGGAATGCCTTTGCGTACTGCGAGAGCCTTGAAAAAGTATATTATGGAGCGGACGAGCCGATTGCGACATCCGAAGGTGTATTCTCCGACTATTCGAAGCCGACGCTTTATGTCAATGAGGAGGCGATGAATAAAATCAAGAGCACGATACCATGGAGTAAGTTTGCGAAGATTGAAGCGATGAAGTCTTCATATGAATTAAAGTACTCCTTCGATGCGGATGCTTCTACAGCTACGGTTACCGGAATTTCGGTTATAGCAGACGTGGAGAATGTCGATGTTGCGATTCCGGAAAATATAGAGCATGAAGGCCGGATGTATAAAGTCACGGCAATCGGCGAAAACGCTTTTGAAAACAATAAAAAACTCACATCGGTAGAGATCCCCGGCTCGGTGATTTCCATTGGGCACTCGGCGTTTTATTATTGCGGCTCTCTTACTTCGGTAACGATCCCCAATTCAGTCACAACAATCGGTGAATTTGCTTTTTGCAATTGTAGCAGTCTTGGGTCGGTAACGATCCCCGCTTCGGTGACAACAATCGGCCGATTTGCCTTTCAAGACTGTAGCAGTCTTGGGTCGGTAACAATACCCAATTCAGTGACAACACTTGGCTCGTCCGCTTTTGAGGGATGCTCCGGACTTACTTCGGTCGATATTCCCAGTTCATTGACAATGCTCAACAAGAGCGTGTTTGAGGGCTGTACCGGTCTTACTTCGGTAACGATCCCCAATTCGGTGACAACAATCGGCCACAGCGCTTTTGCACGCTGTACCGGTCTTACGTCGATAACCATCCCCAATTCAGTGACAACTATTATTGCTTATGCTTTTGAGGGATGTACCGGTCTTAAGTCGGTAGCGATTTCCGAATCACTTACAGAACTCGGTCGCGGCATATTTCGCGAGTGTAGCGGCCTTAAGTCGGTAACCATCCCTAATTCAATGACATCAATCCCCGACATGATGTTCTTCGGCTGCCGCAGTCTGACATGGGTGACAATCCCCGCTTCAGTCACAACAATCGGTTGGGAAGCTTTTCTTAGCTGTAGCGGTCTGACGTCGGTAACCATTCCCGGTTCAGTCACTGCAATCGGGCGACATGCCTTTTGCGACTGTAGCGCACTTGAACAGGTCCATTACGGAGCCGACGAGCCCGTAGCGGCAAATGAAAATGTATTCTCCGACTATTCGAAGCCGACGCTGTATGTAAAAGCCGGGGCAATGGATAAGATTAAGGCGACTGTACCGTGGAGTCTGTTTGAAAAAGTGGAGGCTTATGATTTCGCGGAAGATAATTCATATATGTTATTGTACGAATATGAAACTATCACCAACACGGCGTCCGTAATAGGTATACAGGCCAAGGGCATTGTCGATGTGGTAATTCCGGAAATAGCTGATATTTATGGCGACAAATGTACTGTTATCGGTATCAGGTCAAGGGCTTTTGCCGGCAACGGTTTGCTGCGGTCGGTCACCATTCCGTCTGCAGTACGCGATATTGAACCCGGATCGTTCAAAGGCTGCGCAAATCTGGAGACGGTAAATTATTATCCGGTGACAGTAAATACCACTACGGGTCATCATGCCAATCCGGTATTCTCGGATTGCCCGAAATTCAAGAACCTCAATATAGGCGAGACAGTGCAGGAGATCCCGAAATATATGTTCAAGGCAATAGACATTGAGACTCTGAGTATTCCGGACAATGTGGAAACGCTGCTCAGCGACTGCTTTGCCGACTGCTACAAACTTGCCGAGATCCGACTCGGACGTGGCGTCCGGTCTATCGAATGCGCGTCGTTTGCCCTTGGCTCTGATAAAGGTATTGCTGCTAAGATTTATTGTAATGCCAGTGAAATCACATACTATCGTGGGTTCGGAGGCATACCAATAGATTATATGCCATTTGCCAACCGGCTTATATCCTCCATCGAGTTCGGCCCCGATGTTGAGCGCCTTGCCGACTATGCCTTTACCGATGTCTCCGGCGTGAGCGATATCTATTGCAACAGTACCACGCCTCCGATGGTGGCAAACGGCAATGTACTGAAATCGGTCAATAAATCGACCTGCACGCTCCATGTGCCGGCCGGGTCGCTTGAGCTCTACCGCAACGCCTATTTCTGGAGGGATTTCTATAATATCAAAGGTGATCTTTCGGGCATAGATGGCGTCGTAGTGGAAGACGATACTCACATGGAGGTCTATAACCTGAACGGCTTGAAAGTTGGCGACAGTCTCGAAGGTCTCACACCGGGCTTCTACATTGTCCGCCGCGGCACCACGGCCGAAAAAGTGCTTGTCCGCCCATAAAACGAGATTAGGAGCTTAGGAAAGAATGAGATTAGGAAGCCAAAAAATCTCCTAACTTCCTAACCTCCTGTCTTCTTATCTTCCTAAATTCTTAATTTCCTAATCTCTTAGCCTCCTAACCTCCTCTCCTCCTAATCTCCTGAACCTCACCGGCCGCGCTGGGCGTTGTTGTTGCCGGGGGAGAGGGCCGGGGTGGCCGGGACTGTGACCGATGGCATGCCGCCGTTGCCGGGGCGCATCTGTCCCGAGGGACCGGTGGCGGGCACACCGTTCATGGGCGGACGCACCTGCGGGCGGTTGTTGATCTGCGGAGGCAGCGCCGGGCCCGGGCCGCCAAGCATTGGCGGCCGTGGCGGCGGTGCCACAGGGGGAGCATAGAGGGGATAGTCCCAGTTGAGGCCTACGTTGCCCCAGGGATAGCCATAGTAGCCTCCTCCGTAGAAATATGGATCGACGCCACCGGAGTCGACGTCGACACCGAATCCGAGGTCTGCGCATGCCGCCATGGCTACGGCGGCGATAGCTATGAGTAAGAATTTCGCTTTCATTGTTGTAGGGTTTAATATCTTTCTGATAGAATAACAAATGAAACGGCATTTTGGTGGAGGCGAAATAAATTGCTAATTTTGCAATCTATGGAACAACCGGAAATAACCAATCCGACGCTCTGGCGCCTTTTGGTGCTGATAGAGGGGAGCTCGATACGCGCACTGGCCCTCAGCACTGTCGACGATGTGCAGACCGTGGCTTTCACCGTGCCTTTCGATCCGACGTCCTCCGGCCTTCTGCAGGCCGTTGAGGAGGCCGTATATGCCGTGCCTCTTCTTACGGCCGATTTCGCGTCGGTCGACGTTCTCGTCGATACTTCCGACTATATCGTAGTGCCGTCATCGCTCGGCCGCGAAGCGGCGCTTGAGGCCGCTTCCTATTGCTGCATAGCCGACGAGGGCGAAGAGCTGCATACCGACGATATTCCGGCGCTACAGGCCACGGTGGTATGGCCGTGCCTTACCACCGTGGCCAATTTCCTGGCCCGTACATTCCGCAATCCGCGTGTTGGATGCCGCATAAGCCCTCTGTTGCGTTTCTTCGGTGTCAAGAACGCCGGCGGCAATGCCGCCAAGCTCTACGCCCACCTCGGCGGTGGCGTGAATCCTACAGTCGACATGATGGCTTTCGGCCGCGACGGTTCGCTGCTCATGTGCAGCACCAAGCCCGCTCCGGCGGTGGCTGACGCCGCCTACTGGATAATGGCCGGTGCGCGCGAGGCTGGCATCGACACCGCTGCCGACAGCATATATCTATGCGGTGATACCAGTGCGCGCCTGGCGCTTGCGCCCGAGCTTGGTCGGCTGGCGGCCAATGTACTGCCCTTTATCTTCCCTTCGGCAGCCTTCCGTGGCGGCCACGATGTGCTGAAGGCGCCGTTCCCATTGATTCTGATACCGCTATGCGAATAATACGAGGAAAATACGGACGCCGGCGCTTCGACGTCCCCACAAATATCACTGCAAGGCCTACCACCGACTTTGCCCGCGAGAACATATTCAACGTCATCGAAAACCTTGTGGACATAGAGGGTGCCGACACGCTCGACCTTTTCGCCGGTACGGGGGCTGTGACCTTCGAATTTTTGAGCCGCGAATGCCGCACGGCCACTGCCGTGGAAAAGGCCTCGACACAGCAGCGCTTCATCGCCAAAGTGGCCAAAGAGCTTGGTGCCGACAACCTCAGTCTGGTGCGCGGCGATGTGCTGCGCTATCTCGACGGCGTGTCGCGAAGCTTCGACATCGTTTTCGCCGATCCTCCCTACGATATGCCGGGTTTCGCCGAGATTCCGGGCCGCATACTTGCCTCCAAGGCCGTTAAGCCGGGTACCCTGGTGATAGTGGAGCACTCGCGCAACCACGATTTTTCGGCATTGCCGGGCTTTTTCGACCACCGCACCTACGGTTCGGTCAATTTCTCACTTTTCCGCGTGCAATAATTAATGTTTTCGCAAGTTTTCAACTTGCTCAACGTGAAGGGTGAATGGTGAAGATAATAGTTATGTATAAGGAAGTATTATATTCACTCAGGCGAAGCCTGAATTTCACTTTTCACTTTATTCACTTCAACTTGAGCTTGCGAAAGTATAATTAATAGGGGATAAGCAGTGCGGCGGTGAGCCGGTGTGCTTATCCCGTATTACTTGTTTGAATTTTGGAATAGATAGCGGTCGCGAGACTTGGAGAGAGGGTCGCCGGCAGCACTTTCAGCCGTCCGACTATGATGGGATTACGATCCCGCGACGCCAGCAGGCATCAAATCTCCGACTTTGTATGTACAACGCCGGAGATCATCAAATTGTTTAAAATCATTCTTTTGTGCCGTAGGCTAAATCGCCTGCATCGCCCAGGCCGGGCACGATGTAGCTGTGGGCGTTGATCTTTTCGTCGATAACGCCTACCCACAGCTCGGCTTCGGCCGGCATGACGCTCTGCAGATAGTCTACGGCCTGCTGCGAGGCTATGACCGATGCCAGATGCACCTTTGCGGGCGTTCCCTTGGTGAGAAGTGCCTTGTAGCTCAGTTCCATCGAAGCACCGGTGGCGAGCATGGGGTCGCAGAGTATCAGGGTCTTGCCGTCGAGGCGTGGCGAGGCGAGGTATTCGATGAGGATATCGAAGTTTTCTTTCTCCTTGTATTTGCGGTATGCCGACACGAAAGCGTTCTCGGCATTGTCGAGATAGCGCAGAAAGCCCTGGTGGAATGGTACGCCGGCGCGGAATATGGTGCCGAGCACCACTTTCTCGGCCAGGATGTCGCAGGAGGCTTCGACGCCGAGCGGCGTGGTGATGCGCTCGGTTTTGTAGCTGAGGTCCTTGCTGATCTCGTAGGCGAATATCTCGCCGAGACGCTCGAGGTTGCGGCGGAAGCGCAGGCGGTCGGACTGTATGTTGATGTCGCGCATTTCGGCAAGGTACTGGCTCACCAGCGACGGTTTTTCGGCAAAATTGTGTATCTTCATAGTATTATCAGAACGATATAGATCGGTGAATGTTTAAAATGAAGAGTCAGGGAAATGGATTTTGAGGTTGTCCATTATCCTGACTCTTCATCTTTATTTGAGAGTGAATGTATCAGATTCCGTCTTTCTCAGCCCGCTGTTCCATTCTCTTGATTCGTTTGTCGAGTTCGGGATGGGTGGAGAAGAGCTGATTGAGTTTGTTTGTCTTGGTTGCGCCGGCTTCGGCTTCGAGCTGCTGGAGCTTCTTGAATGCCAGTGCCATGGCGCGCGGGTTCTTGCCGTGGGCCATGAGGAATTCGTAGCCGTAGTCGTCGGCTTCGTCCTCGTGCTTGCGCGAGTATTTGGCGCTTGCGAGGGCTTCGCTGAGCGAGCCGAGCTGCGAGTCGGTGAGGGCGGCTACCTTGTTGTTGGTCGATGCCACGGCATCCTTGAGCGCCGAGGTGAGCAGAGCCTGCTTCATGGAGCTTTTGGAGTGCTTTTTGGCCACGTGGCCTATCTCATGGCCGATAACGCCGAGGAGTTCGTCATCGGTCATTATGTCCATGAGCGATGAGAACACGCGCACGCTGCCGTCGGGGCAGGCGAAGGCGTTGACGTCGATAACGTCGTAGACCTTGAAGTTCAGAGGTATGCCCTCGACCGAGGTAAGACCTTCGGTAATGGAATCGAGGCGCTTGGTGTAGGGGTTATCGGCGGGTGTGACGTGGTTGTGCTCGTCCATCCAGGTGATATACTCCTTTACATACTGTGCCATCTGTTGGTCGGTGAGCGTGAGGGCTTCGACGGCGCCTTTGGCGCTCTTGAGAGCACGGCCTACATTGAACTGTGCGTAGGCTGTCGACGACAGCATGAGGCATCCGGCAAGGATGCAGAGAAATTTCTTGAACATAGCCGGTATCGATTATTCGCCTTCTTCTTCGCGCATGTTGTGGAATACGTTCTGCACGTCTTCGTCGTCTTCGAGTTTCTCGAGAAGCTTGTTGATGCTTTCGCGCTGCTCGGGGGTGACGTCCTTGAGGTCGTTGGGGATGCGTTCGAATTCGGAGCTGATGATTTCGTAGCCGTTTTCTTCGAGATACTTCTGTATGTTGGAGTATTCTTCGAAAGCGCCGTAGAGTACCACCTGTTCGTTTCCGTCCTCGTCCTCGTCGTGGCCGAGTTCGTCGACGCCGTAGTCGATGAGTTCGAGTTCGAGATCATCGAGGCTCACACCTTCGCGGGGCTTGATGCGGAACACGCATTTGTGCTCGAACAGGAAAGTGAGCGAGCCCTGGGTGCCGAGTGAGCCTCCGTGTTTGTTGAAGTAGGAGCGTACGTTTGCCACGGTGCGGGTGTTGTTGTCGGTGGCGGCTTCCACGAAGATGGCGATGCCGAAGGGGCCGTAGCCTTCGTAGGATATTTCCTTATAGTCGCCGGCATCTTTTTCGGTGGCTTTCTTGATGGCGCGCTCTACGGTGTCTTTGGGCATATTGGCTGCCTTGGCGTTCTGCATGAGCGCGCGCAGACGCGGGTTGGTGTCGGGATCGGGGCCGCCGGCTTTGGCAGCGATGGTTATTTCCTTGCCTATGCGCGTGAAAGTGCGCGACATGTTGCCCCAGCGTTTGAGCTTGCGGGCTTTACGGTATTCAAATGCTCTTCCCATTGTAGAGTTGTGGAGATTATATATTTTGAATTGTTATCGTAGTTCGGCGTTGAAGCGTCGGCGCAGAGTGTCGATCACTTTGTTCATTATCTTGTCGATATGTTTGTCCTGGAGGGTCTTTTCGGGGTCCTGCAGAAGTATGGATATGGCATACGACTTTTTGCCTGCGGGCAGTTTGTCGCCCTCGTATACGTCGAATAGCTCGACACCCTGCAGGAGCTTGCGCTCGGCTTCGCGCACGGCTGCTTCGATTTCGGCCATGGTCACGGTCGAGTCGATGAGCAGCGAGAGGTCGCGCTTCACGGCCTGCGTCTTGGGCAGGGGAGTGTAGAGGGCGTTGTGGCGGGCGGCCAGGCGGCATACGGCGTCCCAGTCGAGTTCGGCATACATCACCGGCACCTTGATGTCGGCGGCGCGGCAGGGACCGGCGGCTACGATGCCGGCATGGCCCAGCACGAGGCCCTTCTCGTTGGTAATGGCCAGCGCGGCGGCGAAAATGCCGTTTTCGGCCGTCTCTTCGGTCTTGAATTCGGGGCAGATGCCGCAGCGGGCGAGTACGTTTGCCACGGCGGCCTTGAGGTCGAAGAACGTGGCTTCTTCGCTCTGGCGCAGCCAGTTGGCGGCGCGGGTGGCGCCTGTCATCCACATGCCCATGCGGGCGCCCTCGCGGTAGGGTGCCAGAGGCGCTTCGGCTGTCGACTGTTTCTCGGGGTTGAGGAAGTATACGTTGCCGAATTCGTAGAATGCCAGGTCGGGGCAGCGGCGGTTGATGTTGTGTGCTATCGATTCGAGACCGCCGAAGAGGAGGGTCTGGCGCATCACGTTCAGATCCTGGCTCAGAGGGTTGAGCAGGTGCACGCAGGCCGATGCGGGGAAGTCGGTCAGATCGCGGTAGTAGGCCTCGGCGGTGAGGGAGTTATTGAGTATTTCATTCCATCCGGCGCCGGTGAGTTGCTCGGCCACTACGCGGCGGAGATCATCGGCGGCATCGACGGGAGTCTTGAACGAGAGGCAGGCATGCAGCTCGTCGCTCATGGCTATGTTGTTGTAGCCGTAGATGCGGAGCACGTCCTCGATTACGTCGCAGGGGCGCTGCACGTCGACGCGGTATGTGGGCACGGCAAGCTTCAGGGCGTCGCCGTTTTCTTTTGTCTCGATCTCGAGGGAGCGCAGTATGCCCAGGACGGTGTCGCGGGGTATCTCGCGGCCGATGAGGCGTGCGAAGTCGCCGAATTCCATGTCGACGGCATAGGGGGCCACCGGTGCGGGATACCAGTCGACTATGTCGCCGGTGGTTGTGCCGCCGCCGGTCTGCTGTATGAGGATGGCGGCGAGACGCAGTGCGTAGAGGCAGCCGTTGGGGTCGACGCCGCGCTCGAAGCGGAACGATGAGTCGGTGCTGATGCCCATGCGGCGCGCCGAGCGGCGCACGCAGGTGGCGTTGAAGCAGGCGCTTTCGAGGAAAACGTCGACGGTGTTCTCGGTCACACCCGAGTCGAGGCCTCCGAACACGCCCGCGATGCACTTCTCGCTTTCGCTGTCGCATATCATCAGGTCGGTGTCGGCAAGAGTGCGTTCTACGCCGTCGAGGGTGGTGAATTTCGTGCCGGCCTTGGCCTTGCGCACCACTATGCTGTCGCCTTTGAGGGTGGCGGCGTCGAAAGCATGGAGTGGCTGGCCGATGGCGTGGAGAATGTAGTTGGTCACGTCGACCACATTGTTGATGGGGTGCATGCCGATGGCGGCGAGGCGGTTCCGGAGCCATTCGGGGCTTTCGCACACCTTGACGCCGCGGATGGTGAGGCCGCAGTAGCGCACGCATGCTTCAGGAGCCTCTACGGTCACTGTCACGGCTTTGCCGGCGGGGTCGTCGATGCTGAAGGCGTCGGTGGAGGGACGGCGGGCCTCGGTGGCCGTCTTGTGGCAGCTGAGCCATGCGGCAAGGTCGCGGGCTACGCCGTAGTGCGAAGCGGCGTCGATGCGGTTGGGCGTGAGGTCGACTTCGAGCACATAGTCGTTTTCGATGTGGTAGTATTCTGCGGCAGGATGTCCGATGAAGGCCTCGGCATCGGCCGGCAGCACTATAATGCCGTCGTGGGAGTTGCCGAGGCCTATTTCGTCTTCGGCGCATATCATGCCGAACGATTCAACGCCGCGTATCTTCGATTTCTTGATTTTGAATTCGCTGCCGTCGGGGGCGTAGAGAGTGGTGCCCACGGTGGCTACGACCACAGTCTGGCCGGCGGCTACATTTGGTGCGCCGCATACTATCTGCACAGGGCCCTGGCCGAGTTCTACGGTGGTGATGTGCAGATGGTCGCTGTCGGGGTGCGGCTCGCAGGTGAGCACTTTTCCGATAACGATGCCGGCAAGGCCTCCGCGAATGGATTCTACCGTTTCAATGCCTCCTGTTTCGAGGCCTATCGAGGTCAGGGCAGCACTGAGTTCTTCGGGGGTGAGATCGAAGTCTACGTACTCCTTGAGCCATTTATATGATACGTTCATTTGAGGTGTTGTAATGATATGGTTCGGCAGTCTTAGCCGCTTTCAATCTGCAAAGTTAGCTAAATTCCTTACACTCCCCAAAAAAAGTTTAGGTACGAGGTGCGAGGAGCTCTTTTGAGGGGCGAGGGCTTTTTTAGGGGCAAGGGGCGAGGAGCTCTTTTGGTGCGAGGAGCGAGGGGCTCTTTGGTGTGCGGCCTGTGATGGGCGAGAGACGCGCCGGAGGCACGGCGTTGTGGATAACCCCGGGCAGCGCCCGGGGAGGCCGAAAGCAGAGGCATATAGCCCCGGCGGGGCGGTTTGTGATGTATCTGCTGGCCCCACAAGACGTCCCTCCGGGACTGGCTGGTGAGTGTGGTCCCGCTCCCCGGGCGCTGCCCGGGGTTATCCACGATGCCGTGCCTCCGGCACGTCCATTGCCCCGCCCCCTCGCCCCTCAAAAGAGTCCCCTCTTCCCTCCATTTTGGTGTTTTGAAAAGTTTTTGTAACTTTGCCGTCAAATAATAGACACAAAGGCCATGAAAATAAACCATATTTTTCTGCTTGGTGTCGTTCTATGCTGCTGTAGTGCTTGCGGCAACAATGTCAACGCCAGCAAAAATGATTCTGCAGTCAGCCAAAAATCCGAACTCCTCGGCTCGTTCAACGCCGACAGCGCCTACAGCTACGTGGCGCGTCAGGTGTCTTTCGGGCCGCGTGTTCCCGGATCGGACGGTCATAAAGCATGCCGACAGTGGCTGTTGCAGACTTTGGGCTCGTTCAATCCCGATACCCTGGTAGTGCAGGATGCCGAGGTTACAGCCTATAACGGCGACGTGCTGCCGATTTCCAATATTTTCGCAGGTTTCAACATGGCTTCGCCCAAGCGTGTGCTGCTTGTGGCGCACTGGGATACACGCCCGTGGGCCGACAAGGAGTCGACAGCTGAGGATCGCACCAAACCTATCCCCGGTGCTAACGATGGCGCCAGTGGTGTTGGCGTGCTCTTGGAGATAGCCCGTAATCTAGCCCTTAAAGCGCCTCAGGTAGGCGTTGATATTCTTTTTGTCGATGCCGAGGACTACGGCCAGTCAGAGGGCTTTGCCGGCGAGGCCGACTCATGGTGTCTGGGTTCGCAGTACTGGGTGAAGCACATGACTCCCTACAGCATGCGCAATCGTCCTGTCTATGGCATTCTTCTTGATATGGTCGGAGCTGCCGGAGCGCAGTTCCATTACGAGATATTTTCGCAGTCTGAAGCCCGTGTCCCTACAATTAAGGTGTGGAGCGAGGCCGACCGATTGGGATATTCCGATGTTTTTGTGCGCGAGAAGGGCTCGCCCGTTATCGACGACCATATAGTGCTCACCCGCGCCGGCATTCCCACTACCGACATCATAGAGTCGCAGCACCCCGAGACGACATCGTTCCATCCGTCGTGGCATACTCTCGGCGACGATATGAGCAATATCGACCGCCGCACTCTTGGCGCTGTGGGCAATACGGTGCTCAATGTGGTATATAAAGAGAAACTGCAATGACCATAAAGGAAAAAGAAGATGAACTGGTCGACCAGTTCGCCGATATCGATGACTGGATGGACCGCTATGCCTATATTATAGACCTCGGCAATGCCCTGGAGCCGATCCCCGATTCGCTCAAGACCCCCGACCGCCTCATCGAAGGCTGTCAGAGCCGTGTGTGGCTCGACGCCGAGAAAACGCCCGACGGCAAGGTGGTGTATCGCGCCGATTCCGACGCCATCATAGTGAAGGGCATAATATCGATGCTCATCGACGTGCTTTCGGGCCATACGCCCGACGAAATCCTCGCCGATGACCTCAGCTTCATACAGCGCATAGGCCTGGCCGAGCACCTGTCGCCCACCCGCAGCAACGGCCTCGTGGCCATGGTGAAGCAGATGCGCGCCTACGCCCTTGCGTTCAAGTTAGGAAATTAGGAGGTTAGGAGATCAGGAGGTTAGGAGGTTAGGAAATCAGGAAATGAGGAGCTAAAACCTTCTGTTTGTCTTTTTCCTTTACAGATATCTTCTTTCTCTTACGTCTTCCTGACCTCATAACCTCCTTTTTCCTATCCTCCTTAAATAACGGTTAATTTATTATAAAAGACGGCCTCATTTGGGTGGAGTGCCGATTTTATATTAATTTTGCCCCGAAATGATAACGAGGCTGACTATAGACCGCGGCAATACAGCCCTCAAGGCCGCGATATGGGACGGCGACGGACACCTGCTGAAGGTTGCGACGCTGCCCGCTGACGCATGTATGGCCGAGGCTCTGGACGTGCTCGGCGCCACGGCATTCTCTGCAGTGGCCTACAGCAGTGTGGTGAGCGGTGCCCGCAGTGCCGACCTCGATATCCTTTCGACTTTGTCGTGCCCTGTCTACGATGTGAAAAGCTCCATCGCTCTTCCTTTCGTCAACAGCTACGATACGCCCGCCACACTTGGCGCCGACCGCATAGCGGCGCTTGCGGGAGCCATAGAGCTCACGGGGCCGCACAGCGCCCTTGTCGCCGACCTTGGCACCGCCGCCACCTTCGACCTCCTCGAGGCCACCGGCGCCGGCATGGTGTACCGCGGAGGCAACATAGCACCGGGCGTGCCTCTGCGCCTGCGCTCTCTCCACGAGCATACGTCGGCACTTCCGGCAGTGTCGGCCGACCTGGTTCCCGACAGCCTGTGGGGCCACTCCACGGCCACAGCCCTGCTCAATGGCGCCGTCTACGGCATGCTCGCCGAGCTCGAGTTCTACCGGGCCAAGGCGCCGGCCGGCTGCGCGATCGTCCTCACCGGCGGCGGCGCCGACTATCTGGTACGACACAATCTTGTTACTTTCAAGCATATCCACGACCCGCACCTTGTGCTCCGCGGTCTAAACAGTATCATAAACTACAATGAGAATAGCTAAAATCATAGCAGCTTTCGCTCTTGTGCTGGCCGCAGCGGCGGCGAGCGCTCAGAACGGCACCATGACACCATACTCGGGCTTCGGCTACGGCATACTCAGCGACCATGCCACCTCGGCACAGCGCGCCATGGGCGGCGTGGGCTACGCCATGAACTCCGGCCGACAGATCAACGCCATGAACCCGGCCTCCTACGCCGCTATCGATACCCTTACGTTCCTTTTCGACATGGGTATCGATGTGAAGGCCCTATGGCAGACCGAGACTGTCGACGGTACCGTGCGCAAGGACAATAACTTCGGCGGCGGCCTCGACTATGTGACCATGCAGTTCCCGCTGGGACGCTACATGGGCATGTCGATCGGTCTGGTGCCGTTTTCGTCGGTGGGCTACTCTTTCGGCAGCGAAATCGAAAACGGTATCGACTCGCGCCAGGGCTCGGGCAGCCTCAACGAGCTGTATGTCGGCGTGGCCGGCCGGCCGTTCAAAGGCTTCTCGGTGGGTGCCAATGTGTCGTATCTCTTCGGCACCCTCCTCAACGATACCTATGCCGTGGCCGATGCCGGCTACAGCACCCTCTACCAGAAGCAGCTCGAGGTGCGCGACTACCATCTGAATTTCGGCGCGCAGTACAACCTTCCGCTCCGCGGTTCCGACGTGCTGTCGTTCGGCCTCACATACAGCCCCGAGAAGACTCTCCTGGGCCATGCCCGAATGATATACTACGACACCCAGGACGCCTCGCAGCCCGAGGTGACCGAGGAGTACAAGCTCCGCGACAACTACTCGCTGCCCGAGACATGGGGCGCCGGTGTGGCTTATAATTTCGACCGCCGCCTTCTGCTTGAGTTCGACTACACATATCAGCCCTGGAGCAAGGCAAAATACCGCGGATTCAGCGGCGACAATGCCTCCAACGCCTTCGCCGACCGCAGCAAGTATGCCCTGGGCATGCAGTTTACGCCCAACCTCCGCGGCGGCTACTTCAAGCGCATACGCTACCGCGCCGGCCTGTACTACAACAACGACTATCTGATGGTGCAGTCGAACCGTCTGCGCGAATACGGCGTCACCTGCGGTTTCGGCTTCCCGGTGCCGGTGTTCAAGACCATCGTCAGCCTCGGCTTCGAGTGGAAGCGCCGTCAGGCACACCCCAATCCCCTTATCAAGGAGAACTACTTCAATATCACTCTCGGCATCAACTTCAACGAGATGTGGTTCGGTCAAAGCAAGATCGACTGATGGCTACCGGCCACAGAATGCACGCATTGCCGGCGGCGGCGGCCCTCCTCGGAGCCGTCGCCTGGCTTTTTTCGGGCTGTACGCCCGAGAAGCAGCATTATGTGCCCAATACACTTGGCGGCGAGCTTACGCCCACCATGTCGACGGCCGATGTCACCACCCTCATCAGCGACAGCGGCTACACGCGCTACAAAGTGGTGACGCCGCTGTGGCAGATGTTCGAGGATGCCGACGAGCCGTTCTGGCGCTTTCCCGAGGGGATAGAGCTCGAGCAGTACGACCACGACATGAACCCCGAGTCGAATGTTGTCTGCGACTCGGCCATATATTACTCGCGCAAACGCATGTGGCGCCTCGACGGCAACGTGGTGATGGTGAATACCGAGCGCGACAGCTTTCTCACCCAGCAGCTCTTCTGGGAGCAGACGAGCCGCAAGATCTACACCGACTCTTTCATCCATATCGTGCGTTCCGACCGTATTATCGAAGGCTACGGTTTTGAGTCGGACCAGAATATGCTGTGGTACAGCGTCAAGACTCCCACGGCCATCCTCCCGGCCAGCAGCATGCCCGGTCGCAGGGAGCGCACCGACAGTGTGGCCTCCGACAGCGCCGGCCGCACGGAGCCGGCGCCGCGCGGAAGCCGCCGGGGCGGCGATGCCGCACCGGCTGTCCGCCCGCAGGATAACGACCCGACTGTAGTCCCTTTCTCCCGCGACAACGCGGACAGGCCGCAAAAGAAACAAAACAAACCTAACTAATCAATATAACCGATGGACTCCGACCAAGGAATCTGGATTGCAATAACGCTGGTATCTCTGCTGTTTTCGGCTCTGTTTTCGGGCTGCGAGATGGCATATGTGACCTCCGACCGCGTGCGTGTGGAGCTCGATGTGAAGCGCGGCGGCCTCATATCCAAAATCATCAACCTGTTTTACTCGCGCTCCGAGCTTTTCATATCCACCATACTGGTGGGCAACAACGTGATGCTTGTGATCTACGGTATGGGGGCGGCGATGTTCATAGAGCCTTTTCTCGAGAAAATATCTACGAACGAATTCTTTGTACTCATCTGCCAGACTCTTATATCCACTGCCATAATACTGCTTACGGGCGAGTTCCTACCCAAGACGATATTCGGCATCAATCCCAACAACTCGCTCAAGATCTTCGCCCTGCCGGTGTGGATATTCTATATCGTGCTCTATCCGGTGTCGGTGTTCACGGCGTGGCTGTCGCGTGCTCTGATGCGTCTGGCCGGTGTGCGCGATTCCTCGCGGCGCCTGCATTTCATATCGATAGGCGATCTCAACGACTACATCGAGGAAAGTATCGACGACCTCGAGGAGAAGAAGCAGACCGTGGAGAACGAAGTGAAGATATTCCGCAACGCGCTCGACTTTTCCTCGACCCACGTGCGCGACTGCATGACGCCCCGCAACGAAATCGTGGCCGTGAATATCGACACCGTGAGCCGCGAGGAGCTTTCGGATCTGTTCACGCGCACGGGCCGCTCCAAGATACTTGTGTACCGCGACGACATCGACAGCATCGAGGGCTATATCCATGTGAGCGAGCTATTCGACCCCGCCAAGAACTGGAAGGATCACATCAAGCCGGTGCTCTTCGCTCCGGAAAACCTGCTGGCCAACACCATGATGCGCCGTCTGCTGCAGCAAAAACGCTCGATAGCCGTGGTGGTCGACGAGTTCGGCGGCACGGCCGGCATGCTCACCCTCGAGGACCTAATGGAGGAGATATGCGGCAATATCGAGGACGAGCACGACACCGCCAAGTACACCGCGCGCGAGGTCGAGCCGGGAATCTACGAGTTCTCCGGCCGCTGCGAGATAGCCGAAATCAACGAGCGCTTCCACCTCGATATCCCCGAGGACGACAGCTACCAGACCATAGCCGGCTTTGTGCTCCACAATACCGGCACCATCCCCGAGCAGGGCGATACCGTGATGATAGGAGCTTTCAGGCTCGAAATTGTTAAAAAATCGGCCGCGCGAATCGACCTTATCCGTCTGAGCGAGGCCATAACCGAAGACGAATGAAAGAAACAGGCGAAAAAATACCCGAATTCCTCGGCTACGATGCCGAAGGCCGTGCCGTGAATGCCGCCGATTACGCCGGCAAGCCGCTCATCATCTATTTCTATCCCAAGGACAGCACTCCCGGCTGCACTGCCGAGGCCTGCTCGCTGCGCGACGGCTACAGCGACCTTGTGACCGCCGGATATACGCTGATAGGCATAAGCAAGGATTCGGCCGCCTCGCACGTGCGCTTCGCCGGCAAATACGATCTGCCGTTCACGCTTCTGAGCGACCCCGAGACAACCGTCAACCAGGCTTTCGGCGTGTGGCAGAAGAAGAAAATGTGCGGCCGCGAGTATATGGGCACCGTACGCACCACTTTCGTCACCGATGCCGACCACGTCATAACCCATGTGATAAAGAAAGTAGACACCAAAAACGCCGCCGGGCAGCTTCTCGAGCTCATCGGATAACCAAAAGTGCGCATATGGTGTAACATCCGGGCGGCCACGGTGTCTTTATATTGAAATAACTACCAATCCCCTCTGATTATGAGAAGATACTTTGCCTTTCTCGTGTGCGCTGCCGTGTGGATGGCGGCCAATGCGGGCACATCTCTGTCGGCCTTCCGTGGAGTCTGGGCCAACGACAGTACCGAGGTCGTGGTCACCGATTCTGTGTGCGTAGCCTATTTCCGCGTCGACAGCACCATGCAGGCCGTATTCGAGATTCCCGGAGCCGGCCTGCGCCACCGTACTGTCTTCGCCGCCGGTGGCAAGGTGTCGACCGACTCCCTTCCGGCACCGCTTGTAATGAGCAGAGACAAAAATACTCTCACAGTCGACGGCCGTGTACTCCGTAAAGTCGAGGACATAAACATAGTGCCGCCCTACACCATGCCTCAGTGCACGTCGGGCCACGATGTGGGCCGGTGTCTGCAGCAGTGGCGCTCGGGCGCGAAGTACGGTGCGGAAAACGGTTTCTATTATTGCGAAATCAACACCAACCGGCACATGTTTGTCTATCTTGTCAATCCCTCGATGGTGTATATCCGTGCGGCCGCCACGCGAAACAACAATAACGGCACATTGTTTTTCCAGAATATCCGTATGATGAAAAACAATAATACCGGAGAATACACCATGCATATCGACCCCGCCAACCTCGCGGTGGCAGCCGGCGATCTCGAGATCGACAACAGCAAATTCCAGCCCGACCGCTGCACCTTCACTCCCGACGGCGGTATCTACTGGTCGCTGATATCCTTCGAACCCGACTGCATACTCATCAACGGCTGCGGCGAGACCTATACCGTGCCGCGCCCCACCCGCAAGGAAGAAATCGACGAGTGGATCGAATATAAACCCTACACCACCGACTCCGGCTTCCCCCGCCTCTGACGCCGCCGCATCGGGCGTCCGAAAGTTAAAAGCAAGGCTATTTGCGAAAAATATTGCAACCGCATTATTCAACCGCTGCCGCGGTTGGATGTCGGTTGTGGGACCTATTGACCTGGGGTATGGCCGCCATTCGGCGTCCAAACCCCAGGCTGTGTGATTATTTAAGCGCTTCGCGCTTATTCCTCAAAAACCTCCTCCTCCCCCCCCTTAATTTCTTAACCTCCTCCTTTCCTAATTTCCTAATCACTTAACCTCCTGACCTCATAAATTCCTAAGCTCCTACCCTCCTAATCTCCTAATCCAAGCGGCCAGGGGTTGCGGATGTATTCGGGGTGGGGCGGTGCGGCGATGGGGCGTGCGGGCACTCCGGCGACGGTGGTGTCGGGGGCGATGTCGCGGGTTACTACGGCGCCTGCGCCGATGCAGGCCCCCGAGCCTATGCGCACTTCGTCGACGATGCTTGTGCCCGGCCCGATGTACACGCCGTCGCCCACGACAGCTGCCTTGCCCGGTACGTTCGACCCTATGGTGGTGAACTGGCCTATGTTCACATTGTTGCCTATCACCACCGAGCCGCCTATCACGGTGCCGCAGCAGTGCTGTATGTAGAATCCGTAGCCTATGCGTGTGCGGGCCGGTATGAGGAGTCCGTAGCGCTTGTAGCGGTGCAGCATGGCTTTGGTAAAGGGGTAGAGCCAGCCTTTATACTGCGACAGGCGGAACCAGAAGGAGAACCCCATGCTGGTGCGCGACAGGCTCCCGAGCCATATGCGGAACAGCGAATGGCGGCGTCCGTTGTGCCGGTAGTAGTCCGATTTTATCAGTTCGGCGCAGTCGGAGTAGCTGCGGGGCACCGGAATGCGTATGTCGCCTCCGGGCACAGAGTATGTTTCGAATTCCATAATGGGCAAAGATACGGTTTTTTTAATGGGTGAAAAGGTGAAAGAAGTGAAAAAAGTTAAGGTAATAGTTCTGGTGCACCGCCTTCTTTCTGTATAGTCGCTTTGTATGCATGTTATTTAAGGTTAAAGAAATTTAATATTGTGTAAATTTGTGGGATGGGGAGTGGGGGAGGAGGGGGCGATTTTGGCTGTGTGGGCATTTTTTATTAATTTTGCATATCATCTTCGCAGAGGAGGAGGCCGCAAGCTTCCTCCTCTTTATTTGAGGATGCCGTCAAACTGATATGATTGATAAGGAACTACTCGTAAAGACAGTCGCCGAGGCCCTCGAGGGTACCGACATGTATATTGTCGAAGTCGCCGTGAGCCCGGCCAATGAAATCAACGTGGAAATCGACTCCGACAGCAATGTCGATATCGATACCTGTGCCCGCATCACCCGCCTGATCGAAGGCGTGTTCGACCGCGATGCCGAGGACTATGAACTCGAAGTGGGTTCGGCCGGCCTCACTTCGCCGCTGAAAGTGCTGCGCCAGTACACCAAAAATGTGGGCAACGACATGGAGGTGCTTACCCGCGACGGCCGCAAGCTCCGCGGCGTGCTTGCCGGCGCCACCGCTGCCGACGGCGGCGACATAGCTTTCGATCTCGAGGTGCAGAGCCGCGAGAAAGAGCCCGGCGCAAAGCGCCCTGTCACCGTCACCCGCCGCGTGCCTCTGACGGCATCGGAGTGCAAATATGTGCGCTACGATCTCAAATTCTGATAAATATATAAAACACAATATAATGGCAAAGAAAGAGGAAACTCCCAATATGGTCGAGCAGTTCGCCGAGTTCAAGGAACTCAAGAACATCGACAAGACCACAATGATCAGCGTGCTGGAAGAGTCGTTCCGCAACGTTCTCGCTAAAATGTTCGGCACCGATGAAAACCTCGACGTTATCCTGAACCCCGACAAGGGCGACGTGCAGATATTCCAGAACCTCGAGGTGGTTCCCGACGGCGAAGTCGAGAATCCCAACCTGCAGATATCGCTCAGCGACGCCCGTGCCGACGACGATCCCGAGGCCGAGGTCGGCGAGGAGCATACCCGCGAGATTATATTCGAGAAATTCGGCCGCCGCGCCATCCTCAACCTCCGCCAGACTCTGCAGAGCCGCATCCTCGACCTGCAGAAGGAGGCTATCTACAACAAATTCAAAGAACTCGAGGGCGAGCTCGTGACCGGCGAGGTCTACCAGACCTGGAGCCGCGAGACACTGCTGCTCGATGACGAGAAGAACGAGCTTCTGCTGCCCAAGAGCGAGTCGATACCCGGCGATTTCTTCCGCAAGGGCGAGACCGTGCGCGCTGTCATTGCCAGTGTCGACAACAAGAACAACAACCCCAAGATCACCGTGTCGCGTGTCAACGACACCTTCCTGCGCCGTCTGTTCGAACTCGAGGTTCCCGAGGTTCACGACGGTCTGATCAACATACGCGCCGTGGCCCGCATACCGGGCGAGCGCGCCAAAATCGCCGTCGAGAGCTACGATGACCGCATCGACCCCGTGGGCGCCTGCGTGGGTGTGAAAGGCTCGCGTATCCACGGCATCGTGCGCGAACTCCGCAACGAGAATATCGACGTGATCAACTACACCTCGAACCCCTCGCTGTTCATACAGCGCGCCCTCTCGCCCGCACGCATCTCTACCATCCGCCTCGACGAAGAGGCCAAGAAGGCCGAGGTGTTCCTGCGTCCCGAAGAGGTGTCGCTGGCTATCGGCAAGAACGGCCACAACATCAAACTGGCCACCATGCTCACCGGCTACGAAATCGACGTATACCGCGATACCGAGATGATATACGAAGACGATATCTTCCTCGATGAATTCCGCGACGAAATCGACGCATGGGTTATCGACGCCCTCAAGAACATCGGCTGTGTTACCGCCAAGAGCGTGCTCAACACACCGCGCCAGACACTCATCGACAAATCGGACCTCGAGGAGTCGACCGTCGACGAAGTACTCGAAGTGCTCCGCCGCGAATACGAAGACGAAGAGCCCGAGGCTCCCGTCGGGGAGGGAGAGGAATAAGAGAGTGTTTGAATTTAACTTTATGAAATCTTTAGAGGCCTTTCCGGCCTGTTCTGAGCTTTCATTCAGTCATTATGGAACCCCATAATTCCTTCATTCAATCTCAAAACATTCTCGGAAATCTTCTCTAAATCTTAACATAAGTCAATTTCAAACACACTCTAAAACGCCGGGCGCTCTCTCCTGCCAGCCCAGCTTCCGACGAGATTCTATCCACCTTTCCCAACCACAGTAAAAAACGACCGAACAATATATGGCGAAAACGAAAATAAGCAAAGTCGCAAGAGACCTTAACGTGTCGGTATCGACCGTTATCGACTTTCTGCGCAAGAAAAATATCGAAATCGACGAAAATCCCAATCCCAATACCCGCATCGAGGATCAGGTGGTAGATTTGCTCATGGGAGCGTTCATGAGCGACAAAGACCTCAAACACCGCTCCGAAGCCGAGGCAACCAAGCGTAAGGAAAGCCGTGCCCGCACGGCCGCACCCGCTCCGGAGCCCGCTCCTGTCGAAGAGGTGAAGCTCACCGCCGCACCCCGTGCACCCCACATCCTGGGCAAGCTCGAGCTCGACGCTCACGGCAATCCCGTGGTGCGCCGTCCCGAAGACCGTGTGGCCGAACCCAAGGCCGCTCAGCCCGAGGTGAAGAAGCCCGAGGCCCCGGCCGCACCCAAAGCCGAGGCTCCCAAGGCAGCCCCCGTGCAGGAAGCGCCCAAAGCGCCCGAGGCTCCGAAGGCCCCTGTAGCGCCCAGGGCAGAGGCTCCCGCCGCGCCAAAGGCCGAGGCACCCAAGGCAGCTCCCGTGCAGGAAGCGCCCAAGGCACCGGAGGCACCTAAGGCTCCCGTCGCTCCCAAAGAAGAGAAGCCCAAGGCTGCCGCTCCCGCACCCAAAGCCCCCGAGGCACCCAAGGCGGAGGCCCCCAAGGCTGCCGCTCCCGCTAAGGAAGAACCCAAGGCCGAAGAGTCCAAAAGCGAGCCCGAGGTATTCACCCTCGAGCGTACCGCCCCGGCTCCGTCGCTCAATATTGTAGGCAAAATCGACCTCGATGCCATCAACCTCAACACCCGTCCCAAAAAGAAGAGCAAGGAGGAGCGCCGCAACGAGCGCAACGGCCGTGCCGCACAGGGCGGTCAGGGCGGCGATACCGACCGCAAGAAGCGTCGCCGTATAACCGGCAAGGAGAAGGTGGATATCGAGAAGGCAGGCCGCCAGGCCGCCGCTCCCGGCGAAGGACAGCGCCAGGGAGGCGACCGCAAACGTCAGGGCGACGACCGCCAGCGCGGCGACCGTCAGCGTCAGGGAGGCGACCAGCCACGACAGCAGGGCGGCGGCAAGAGCGAACGCAACCGCCGTCAGCCCGTACAGCCCGAAGTACACGAAGAGGACGTACAGCGTCAGGTAAAAGAGACGCTCGCACGCCTCACCGCAAAAGATAAGAACCTGAAGAAAGGCGCCAAGTGGCGCAAGGAGAAGCGCGAGGCCAACGCCAACCGCGAGCGCGAGCACATGCAGGCCGAAATGGCCGAAAGCCGCGTGCTCAAGATAACGGAATTCGTTACCGCCAACGATCTCGCCGTGATGATGGACGTGCCTGTGAACAACGTCATCGCCACATGTATGAATCTGGGCGTAATGGTGAGCATCAATCAGCGTCTCGATGCCGAGACCATCAATATTGTGGCCGACGAATTCGGTTTCACCACCGAGTATGTGTCGGCGGAGGTTGCCGACGCCATCCACCAGGAAGAAGACCGCGAGGAAGACCTGGAGAGCCGTCCGCCGGTAGTTACCGTGATGGGTCACGTCGACCACGGCAAGACTTCGCTTCTCGACTATATTCGCAAGGCCAACGTCATTGCAGGCGAGGCCGGCGGCATAACCCAGCATATCGGCTCCTACAGCGTCAAGCTCGCCGACGGACGCCACATCACCTTCCTCGATACCCCGGGCCACGAGGCATTTACGGCCATGCGTGCCCGCGGTGCTAAGGTGACCGATATCGTTATCATCATCGTGGCCGCTGATGACAGCGTCATGCCGCAGACTATCGAGGCTATCAACCACGCCTCCGCTGCCGGTGTGCCCATCGTCTTCGCCATCAACAAGATAGACAAGCCTCACGCCAACCCCGACAAGATCAAGGAAGAACTCGCTGCCATGAACTACCTCGTGGAGGAATGGGGCGGCAAGTATCAGAGCCAGGATATTTCGGCCAAGAAAGGCATTGGTGTGGAGGAACTTATGGACAAGGTGCTCCTCGAGGCCGAAATGCTCGAACTCAAGGCCAATCCCAAGCGCCGCGCCGTGGGTACGATCATAGAGTCGTCGCTCGACAAGGGCCGCGGCTATGTGGCCAACGTGCTCGTGCAGAACGGTACGCTCCATGTTGGCGACGTGGTACTCGCCGGCAACCATTTCGGCAAGGTGAAAGCCATGTTCAACGAGCGTAACCAGCGTATCAAGGAAGCCGGTCCCGCTACTCCGGCCCTTATTCTCGGTCTCAACGGCGCTCCTACCGCCGGCGATACCTTCAACGTTCTCGAGACCGAGCAGGAGGCCCGCGACATCGCAGGCAAGCGCGAGCAGCTGGCCCGCGAACAGGGTCTGCGTACAACCAAGATGCTTACCCTCGAGGATATCGGCCGCCGCCGCGCCATCGGCAACTTCCAGGAACTCAACATCATCGTCAAGGGCGACGTCGACGGTTCCATCGAGGCCCTTTCCGACTCGCTTATCAAGCTGTCGACCGAGGAAATACAGGTCAATGTGCTGCACAAGGCTGTCGGCGAAATCTCCGAGAGCGACGTAACTCTCGCTGCCGCCTCCGATGCCATCATCATCGGTTTCCAGGTGCGCCCGAGCGTTGCGGCCCGCCGCGCCGCCGAGCGCGACGGTGTGCAGATACGTCTCTACTCCGTAATCTACCAGGCCATCGAGGAAGTGAAGGACGCCATGGCCGGCATGCTCGCTCCCGAAATCAAGGAGGAGATTACCGGTACTGCCGAGGTCCTCGAGACATTCCATGTGTCGAAGGTCGGCACCATCGCCGGTGCCATCGTGCGCGACGGCAAAATCAAACGCAGCTGCAAGGTGCGCCTCATCCGCGACGGTATCGTGCGCTATACCGGCGAGCTTGGCTCCCTCAAGCGCTTCAAGGACGATGTCAAGGAAGTGCTCTCGGGCTATGACTGCGGTATATCCATAGCCGGATACAACGATATCAAGGTAGGCGACCTCATCGAAGGCTTCGAGGAGAAAGAGGTGGCCCGCACCACCATCGAATGATATCGCGCATACACCTCAATATAGGCTCTAACAGTGGCGACAGCCGGGCTTTTATAGCCAGGGCTGTCGCCGCCTTGCGTTCGGCCTTTGCCGGCGACCTGCGTGTGAGCCACGAGGTGGTGAGCGAGCCATGGGGCTTTGTATCGGCCAATAACTTTATAAATGTCGGTGTGATGATAACGGTGCACCGTGCGGAGCCATGGATGCCGGCCGAACTCGATTTGCTGCTGGCGGATGTGAAGTCCATCGAAAAATCCATATCCGCCATGCCGCACCGCGATGCCCGCGGCGCATATGCCGACCGCGAAATCGACATCGATATCATAGCTGTCGACGACATATGCCATACATCGGCGGTGCTTGCCATTCCGCATCCGCTTATGGCGAGGCGGGAATTCGTTCTCGGCCCTCTTGCCGAGCTTGCGCCCGACTGGAGGCATCCGCAGACCGCTCTTACGGCCGCCGAGATGCTCGGCCGACTGTAAAAGTAAACATACACTAAAAAACGCTCCGGGAATTTTTCCCGGAGCGTTTTTTTAGGTACGTGTGTAAGATTTGATAGATAATCAGCAGTAGTATATGGCAGTAAGTATGATGTTTTTTACTTGAATCGTTGGCTTAGGCCATTCTTGAATTATGGTGGATAAGGGGAGGTGTCTTTTATATAAAAAAATAATCCTGTATTTTGTTCATACCGACAGTGCTGTTAAGAGAAGCGTTCCTGCAGTTTTTTGCGGGCGAAGAAGATGCGGCTCTTTACAGTGCCGAGGGGAAGGTTCATGTGTTCGGCTATCTCATTGTATTTGTAGCCTGCCACGTGCATGGAGAAGGGTATGCGGTATTCGTCGGAGAATTCGTTGATGGCGGCGGTGATTTCGTTGGCGCCGTAGGTTTCTTCGGGCGATTCGAAACCGCTGTCCTGGCTCAGGTTGAGGTGGTAAAGGTTGTCGGTGGTGTCGACCACGGTGGCATTGCGTACGGAACGGCGGTAGTTGTTGATGAAGATATTGCGCATGATGGTGAAAACCCATCCTTTGAAGTTGGTGTTTTCGGCGTATTTGTCTTCGTTGTCAAGCGCCTTCAGAGTTGTGTCCTGGAGAAGGTCGTAAGCGTCGTCGCGATTGGAGGTGAGCATGTAGGCGAAGTTGAGCAGATTCGACTGAAGGCTCATCAGATTGGATTGAAATTTTGCGCTTGCCATAGTGATAAATTTTGTAGTTCTTGAAACAGGATTTTTTTCTTATTTTTAGGTGTCACGTTTTGTTTGACGATTCAAAATTACGCATAATTCAGCGAAGTCAAGAATTTTAATGTTAACAAATGTGAAATCAATGACAATCTTGTGACAAGGGTTATAATACCCTGATATTCAATATGTAAAATGTACAATAAACTGTTACAAGAATGTTATATATTACAAGTTGCCATATGGTTGTAACAAAAAATCCGGTGAAACCGTATGGTTTACCGGAAATGTGTAAAAGATGTGAATATAGTATTATAGGCGCCCTGCTATGAGGGCTGTGGCGGTGGCGGCGATACCTTCGCCGCGGCCTGTGAAGCCGAGTTTTTCGGTGGTAGTGGCTTTGACGCTGACGCGGGCGATGTCTATGCCGAGATCGCCGGCAATATTGAGGCGCATCTGAGGCACGTGAGGCAGCATCTTTGGCGCCTGAGCCATTATTGTCACGTCGACGTTGACGGGAGCGAAGCCTTCGCGGGCGAGGATGGCCACAACCTCGCGCAGCAACGCGCGAGAGTCGGCGCCTTTCCAGCGCGGGTCGGTGTCGGGGAAGTATTTGCCTATGTCGCCGAGGGCGGCGGCGCCGAGGAGGGCGTCGCTGAGGGCGTGGAGGGCTACGTCGGCGTCGCTGTGGCCGAGCAGCCCTTTTTCATATGGTATGTCGACACCGCAGATTATGCAGCGGCGGCCTTCGACGAGGCGGTGCACGTCGAAGCCGTTGCCGATACGGAAGTCGGGTAGGGTGTTCATCTGCGTTTGCCGAAAAGGTCGCGTAGACCGTCCATGTCGAAAGTAAGGGAGAATCGCAGTGTCTGGTCCAGCGGCGAAGTCTGTGCGGTAGCCATCATGTACGAGGCGTCCAGGCGCACCACATTGAGCGAGAATCCGGCACCGAGGCTGAAGTATTTGCGGTTGCCTTTCATGGCGTTCTCGTAGTAGTAGCCTGCGCGCAGAAAGAACTGGTTGTTGTAGGAGTATTCGGCGCCGAGCGAAACGTTGATTTCGCGAAGCTCTTCCGATACACCGCCCGGTGCGTCGTTGAACGATTTGAAGATGCCCGTGATGGGCGACATGTTTCGCCAGTCCTCGAGTTTGTCGGCGTATTCGGTCTCGCCTTCGAGGCCGTCGGGGTAGTCGCTGCGTCGCGGCTTGGCGGGAACAAGAAGTTTGTTGAGGTCGAGGCCGAGGCTGAGGTTGTGGTAGTCGGCGAGCGGGAAGGTGAAAGTGGTGCCTAACTTTAGGTTGGTGGGCAGGAAGGCGGGGTTCTCGCCGCCGTCGTACGACACTTTCGAGCCTATGTTCGATATGTTCCAGCCCCACGACCACTGGCATTCGTTGCGCCCGATGATAGGGTAGGTGGTGTAGTAACCGGCAATGTCGGCGGCAAATGCCGAGGCGCCCACGCTCTGGTCGCCGGCATAGGACTCAGAGAAGCCGAGGGCCGAGTAGATGTAGCGGAAAACGACGCCCATGGAGAATTTCTCGGACAGTTTGCGCGAGTAGCCCAGGTCGAACGACATTTCGTAGGGGTTGAGCGACTGGCCGGCGATGCCCTCGCCTTCGGATGTGGTCACTTCGCCGAGCGAAAAGTAGCGCAGCGAGGCGCTGATGGCCTGATTGTCGTCGCGGCCGATCTTGTAGTAGCCGGCCAGGTCGGCGAGAAAGATGTCGTTGACGAGTTTGCGCAGCCACGGCGTGTAGTTGAGCGACACGGCGGCCTGGCTGTAGGCGAATGCGTATTTCGATGGATTCCAGAACTGGGAGTTGGCGTCGGGCTCTGTGGCGGCGCCGAGGTCGCCCATGGATGCGCCGCGCGCGTCGGGCGCGATGCTGAGCGATGTCACACCGGTCTCGATGGGGTTGAATTCGTTCTTCTGTGCGCCGGCGGCAAGGGCCGACATCACAAGGAGAATTAGAGATATATAAGCTGATTTCATTGTCGGTTACACAGGGCGGCACTTATGCCCGGCCCTACATATATAACTTGCTGTAGGCTTATTTATTGTCTTGGCGGTCGCGCAGGACGGTAAAATGTACGGCCTGCGAGCTTCCCGAGGCGTTGCCGTCGGAGAGCATCACCCATGCGCGGTAGCTGCCGTCGGGCACGCGGCTTCCGTCGGCGGCGGTGAGATTCCACGTGCAGGGGAAGGTGCAGCCGCTGCGGGAGAATACGGTGTGGCCGTTGCGGTCGGTGATCAGCAGGCGTGTGTCGGCGCTGTCGGCGCCGTCGAGTGTGAAGGTGATGTCGCGGCGTGCGACGCCGCTTTCGGCATCATGGCCCAGGACGGCGGAAAGCGATGTGCGGCCCACCACGAAATCTATCATCGCCCCGGCTGTGGCGCCTGCGTTGTTGGCCACGGATATGGCTATGGAATGCCTGCCTTCGGCCAGGTCGGCGAAGGGTACGGCGATATGCACGAGTCCGTCGGCATCGGGGCGCGACAGTGCCGGAGCGTTGGGCACGCTCTGCGAGCCGTCGAGGTCTATTTTGATGCTGCGTTCGAGCCCGGTGGCCGTACGCAGCCCCGACGGCGAGGGGTCGACGACGGCATGGAAGCAGACGTCGGAGCCGGTGATGTCGCCGGGCACAAAATCGTCGGTGTCGATATAGGTGCGCACAATTACAGGCGGGGTACGGTCGATGTCGGCCGGATCGGCTTCGCGCGCGTTGACAGCCAGTGTGCTGTCCACGCCGTAGGCGCAGCGGCGGTCATCGGCAACGGCTGCCATGCTCAGCCGATGCTTGTCGGCGGCGATTCCGGTGTGGGGTACCGTGAGGTCGGCGGTGAACCGGCCGCCGGTCACTGTGGCGGCCACTGAGGCGAGTATTTGATGGCAGTCGTCGGCGGTGAGGACGCTGTCGGTGTCGGTGAGGTTGGTTTTCCTTACCGGCGCCTTGTGCAGGCTAAGCTCGATGCTGCCGTTGAAATCGTCGACGATATTGCCGTCGGCATCGGCTATGTGGCCGGTGAGACGGTTGGCTACGCGCGGAGTGAACGACTCCGAGGCGGTGCTGTCGAGAACTATGCCGTAGTGTGGCGCCGGCACCGGCAGAGCGGGGTCGCCGCAGAAGTTGTAGCACATGGTGTTGCGGGCAATCGAGGTGGTGGTGTTGGCCAGTATGCGCTGTCGGGTCCGACGCAGCAGGTCGCCGTAGGTATCGCCCGGGGCGAGGTCGGCATAGCACTGGGCCATATTGGTGCTGAGCACCCGGTTGTAGGGAAGCACCACCGAGCGTCCGCTCGCCACGCAGCATAGTATGCCGCCGTCGGGGTCGGTGGTCATGTGCTCTACGATGGAAAACTCGCCGCGGTCGAACTGGAATGTCTCGCAGGAGGCAAACATGGCGAACGGCGCTATGTCGTAGCGGTATGTGTCGGCCGACTGGAGCGTTATCACATCGCCCATCGACTTAGTTGTACCGTGGCCGCAGTAGCTCATGTAGCCCACGCCGCGGGTGAGTGCCATGCCGGCTTCGCGCACCAGGTCGGGATAGGTATGGGCGACCTTGTCGTAGGGGTAGAAGTAGCTGTCGACACGGCCTATCGACATGTCGGCGGGAGCCAGGGCTTCGCACGACTCCTCGTTCTGGAAATAATGCTGGTATTTGTCGCCGTCATCGCTGTACATAAGGGCGCGCCGGAACGCCGCCGGCTGCGGGCCGCGCTCGAAGAAGCGGCGTATCTTGAGGTTGTAATTGTCGCCCTCGGCGGGTGTTTTGACGGCTATGCGTCCCACGTTGACCGACATGGGCGTGTTATTGACCCGAGATATGCTGAAGCCGTCGTCGAGCATGGCGAAATACTGGTCGGAGCAATAGTTGTAGCTCTTGTTGCGCGATTCGTCGGGTGTCTCGGCCTGGAATGTTACGAGCATCGAGCCGCTGTTGTCGAGCGTGAGGTTGTTGTATGTGCCTCCGCCGTAGAGAATTATATGACGGAAACGTTCCGGGTCGCGGTCATAGAATTTCTTGGCGAGCCGCCGGAATGCCATTGGCGTGCGGATGCCGTCGGAAAATTCGTCGAACACGCGGTCCTGAGGTGCCACCAGTACCGTGGCATCCTGGTAGTGGCGGTGTATGGCGGCAAGCTCTTCGGCCTGCGGCTGAAGGGCCGGCGCGCATATTATAAGTATATCGGGGGCAGGCGAGTCGCCCAGATTTTGGTTGTCGACGGCAACGGCCTGGCCCGGAGTGCGGTGATTGCCCGAGGGGCTGAATGCCACGAAGCGGCGGCTGTTGTCAGTCGGGGCGAATGTCGCGCTTCCGTTAGTGTGATGGGTAATTACCGGCGCCGACGGCGTGCGGCCCGGAGTCACATCCCATACCACGGCGTCGACAGGGGCATTGTGCAGTGCTACGGCTTCGGGCGTCTCGCTGTAGTTCATCATCAGTTCTGAGTTGTCGCCGATGGTGTTGGAGCGCCGGTATATTATATATACGAAGTCGAGGGCGGTGAAGCTGCCGGTGAGGTCGGTTTTGGAGCGGAAGACGACGGTGCCTTCTGTAGCGCCGCTTTCGGGCGTGAATGTGGCCGATACCGTGCCACGTCGGTAAGCCTCGCTGTCGGAGGTACTTCTGTAGACGGAGGGGGTGGAGACAAAGCCTAAGTTTATGCCGGCGCCAGTTTCGATGCCGATGTTCTCGGTGCGGCTTATCTTTATGCCGTATTCGGCGTAAAGCGAGGGTTCGATGCCGGCTGCGGCGTCGTAGCCCTCCAGCGAGAAGCCGTAGGTCTCGGTCTGTCCCTGCATGAGCGGACGCGACAGCATTATGGCGCCTCCTTTGCCTGGCGAATACGACTGGCGGTCGAAATACTGGATATGGCTGTGTGTGCCGACGGCGTCGGACGGGGCCTCGTGGCCCGAGGTGGGCAGGGGGGCGGGTGCGCCGTGGCGGTCGGAGAGGAAGTAGAAGGCTTTGCTGTCGTAGTGGTTGCGTACCACTGTCAGACGTCTTTCTGAAGTCATGGTGGCGCGTACCGATGCTTCGGCGAAGAACAGCATGCGTCCGTCGGCGGTGTGCATGGCCGGAGCGGGCGCGAGGCCTTCGCCGAACGGGCCTTCGAAGGAGTGGTCGGCCGCCACGATGCCTCCGCTGCCGTAGACCGCCACTTTGGAGGGATCGCTGAAGCCGAGCGATCGGAGCTTTTCGTACGATATTTCGTAGATGCCTGTGGTGTCGATGCTTACCTTGGCCCAACGCTCCGATGCAAGCGGGGTGGTGGCTTTGGCTGTGGCGGATAATATGAGTAGTGTTAAGGTAGAGAGCAGAAGGCGTTTTAACATGGTTACCACGTCTATTTTATCCTGATATTCAATGTGTCGTGTCCGTTCAGAGTGGCCCGGACAAATGTATCGAGGCATGGCGGCCCGATCTCGGCGCCCGCTTCGGCAAAGAGTATGACATCGCCAGTGCGGAATGTGCACATCTGCGACAGCCGCGCAATCTCGAGGGTCACACCCAGCGCGTCGGGCGAGAATTCTACGGCGATTTCTTCGGCGGCATCCCCGCCGATCGGTCCGCGGGCTACGCGGAGGCTGAATGTAGATGAGTAGCCGTCGCTGTCGAGCGGCATCCAGTCTCCGGGCGAGAATGTGCGGTCGATAAGCCCGGGGGCCATGCCTGCGCATGGTGTGGCGGGAGTCATGAGGTGGAATACCGTTATGGCGTCGATGTGGCGGTGGACATTGGCGGGGCTTATGTGCATTCCGAGGCGCGATATGCGCACCGCAGGCACGACACGGCACCGCCACGCATCGGCGGGATCGGCTACGAAAACAGGCTCGCCCGGGCGCAGCACGGCCGAGTCGACGCCGGGCCACACCGTGCGGTCGGGCTCAATTACTATCGCTTTCATGGCCCATATTTGCAAGTCGGTTGTACATCACAGCCAGATGCGAATATATCGATGTGTTTGCCACCACGGTGTCGCCTGATATGCGGATGCGGGTAGGGGTGAAATTCCACAGCGCTTTCACGCCGGCGGCCACAAGTGCGTCGGCCACCTCCTGGGCGGCGCCGACGGGGACGGCGATGATGCCTATCTTGATATCGAGACTGCGCACCAGGTCGCCGAGGCGGTCGGGCTGATATACCGGCACCCCGCTTATGGACGTGCCCGCTATGGCCGGGTCGGTGTCGATGCCGGCTACTATGTTGAGGCCGTAGTGCTGCAGGCCCGAGTCGGCCATCAGGGCGGCTCCGAGGCTGCCTGCACCGGCCATTATGGCGTTGTGGCAGGTGGAGAATCCGAGAAACTGCCGCAGGGTGCTTTCGAGAGCCGTCACTTCGTAGCCTATGCGCGTTTTGCCGCGTATGCCCAGGAACGAGAGGTCTTTTGCTATCTGCGAAGGATCCACCGAAAGTGCCTCGGCCAGGCGCGTGGTCGAGATGTACGTCTCCTGTCCGGTATTCAGCGTGCTGAGATAGGCGAGATACCAGGGCAGTCGGCGCAGTGTCGGTTCCGGCAGCAGACCGCCGGCTCGTAAAGCTGTCACTTTCTGATTCATTGTGCAAAGATAGCAAAACTTCGCCAAATTCCGGTTTCCCCTGTGGTGCCGCATTGACAAGCTTTTACATTTTTTAGGTCTATATTATGGGCTGTTGGTGCGAAAAGGTGTAATTTTGCGGCATGGAAAAGGCCAGAAAGAGAACAATTCTCATCACCGGCGGGGCTGCCGGTATCGGAGCCGCCGCGGTGCGTAAATTCGCGGGCGAGGGCTGGAATGTGGTGTTCATGGACCTCGATGCCGCCGGAGGCGCTGCGCTGGAAGCTTCGGTGCCCGGCACAGTTTTCGTGGCCGGCGACACCCGTCGCCGCGCCGACATCGATGCCGCCGCCGATACGGCGGTGGAGCGTTTCGGGCGTCTCGACAGTGTGTTTGCCAACGCGGGCATCCACCGCAAGAACACCATCCTCGACATAACCGACGAAGAGCTCGACCTGGTAATACAGACCAATCTCTACGGCACTGTCAACACTCTGCGCGCGGCACTCCCCCGGATTGTGGAGGGAGGCGGCGGTTCGGCCGTGCTGATGGCCTCCGACCAGTCGTTCATAGGCAAGACTGCAAGCTTTGCCTACGGCCTTACCAAAGGTGCCATCGGCCAAATGACCAAGAGCATAGCCCTCGATCTGGCCGACAAGGGCGTGCAGGTGAATGCCGTGTGTCCCGGCACCGTGCGTACGCCGCTTGTGGAGAAACTGTTCGAACGGTTGTCGGAGCGCACCGGCAAGCCCGTCGAGGAGTATTTCGCCGAAGAGGGCGCACTCTTCCCTGTCGGTCGGGTTGGCTATCCCGAAGAAGTGGCCGAACTTGTGTATTTTCTCGCGTCCGGCGCCGCTCCGTTTATCACCGGCGCCCTCATGCCCGTCGACGGCGGCCTTACCGCACAGTAATATGGCACATCTGCTCCGCATACTCATACTTGTGGCCACGCTGGCTACCTGTGCCCTGAATGCGTCGGGCGCCAATGTGCTCCGCGGACGCCATGCTATGATCGAGGCACCCGACGGCATGTCGTACGACAGCGCCCTGTCGGCGAAAATGGGTATGGACGTGTACCGAAGCCGCGACAATACAATTCTCTTCGCCATAGGCACACAGCCACCGAAGACCGGAGTGAGCGCCCTGACGCTGACGGCCGTACTGGCAGGCACCAGTGCCGGAAGTGTGGTGAAAGTAAACGACAGGGGCGTATATGCCGCCTTCGACGGCACGCGCAAACGGGTATTCGGCGTATGCCAGGCCGACGGCCCGATGCCGGTGGTGCTGATTATCGGCGATATCGCCCGGGCCGACGCGCTGCGCTACATCGCCACCCTCTGTCCGGCGAAATAGGCCGCAAACCATCGCGGCCCGCGGGGCGTTTTATATGCAGAAAGACCGCTTTTGCGGCCGAGAGATGATTTCTTGAAATTTTGTATAGGCATTACCGGTGGTAAACGCCGCATTTTTTGTATTTTTGCATACCGGTTTGCAATCGGCCCCGTTTCAATTATGATAGAACGCATAGTTATCGTCGACAACGTCGACCCCATTTGCTTCTACGGCGTCAACAACGCCAACATGCAACTGATAAAGAATCTGTATCCCAAGCTGCGTATATCGGCACGCGGCTCGGTGATCCGCGTGATAGGCGAAGAACACGAAACCTCCGAGTTCGAGGCCAAGATAAAGGAGCTGTCCAACTATGCGGAGCAGTACAACCAGCTCACCGAGGAGGTGATACTCGACATCATAAAAGGCGACGCTCCGAAGGAGAAACGCCGCGACGGGGTGATAATCTACGGCGTGAACGGGAAGCCTATCAGCGCCCGCACCCCCAACCAGCAGACCCTTGTCGATACTTTTGCCGACAATGACCTCACTTTCGCTCTCGGGCCGGCCGGTACCGGCAAGACCTATATCGCCATCGCGCTGGCCGTGCGCGCCCTCAAGAACCGCGAGGCCCGCAAGATAATACTCTCGCGCCCGGCTGTCGAGGCCGGCGAGAAACTCGGTTTCCTGCCCGGCGACATGAAGGATAAGATCGATCCGTATCTTCAGCCGCTCTACGACGCCCTCGAGGATATGATTCCGGCCATGAAGCTCAAGGAGTACATGGAGACGAAGGTGATACAGATAGCCCCGCTGGCCTTTATGCGCGGCCGTACGCTCAACGATGCCGTCATAGTGCTCGACGAGGCCCAGAATACCACCGTACACCAGATAAAGATGTTCCTCACACGTCTCGGCATGAACGCCAAAATGATAGTGACGGGCGACGTTACCCAGATCGACCTCCCGCGGAGCACCCAGAGCGGCCTTGTGCAGGCTCTGAAGATACTCGACGGCGTGCCCGGCGTGGGCCTGGTGGAATTCGGCCGCAAAGATATAGTGCGCCACTCGCTGGTGCAGCGTATCGTGGAGGCCTACGAACGTTTCGACCGCGAGGAGAAAGCCGCCGCCGAAGCCGCCCGGGCCGCCGCTCAGGAACAGCCCGACAACCCGATAACCCAATAAGCCGGCACTGCCGGTATAAACGCTCAACAGCATAAAATAAGCCAATCATGACCCTCACACACACCGACTTCAACTTCCCCGGCCAGACCGGCGTATATCACGGCAAAGTACGCGACGTATACACACTGGCCAACGATATCATTGTGCTCGTAGCCACCGACCGCATATCGGCGTTCGACGTCGTGCTTCCAAAGGGTATCCCCTATAAGGGACAGGTGCTCAACCAGATTGCCAATTACTTCCTCGATGCTACCGCCGCCGAGGTTCCCAACTGGAAACTCGCCGAGGTCGACCCCATGGCCACCGCCGGCGCCCGCTGCGAGGGCTTCCGTGTAGAAATGATCGTCCGCGGCTATCTTGCCGGCAGCGCATGGCGCGAATATGCCGCCGGCGCCCGCGAAATCTGCGGCGTGAAGCTTCCCGAAGGCCTGCGCGAGAACCAGCGTCTGCCCCATCCTATCGTAACACCCACCACCAAGGCCGACGAAGGCCACGACGAGAACATATCGCGCGAGCAGATCATAGCACGCGGTCTTGTTTCGGCCGAGGACTACGCCGTGATCGAGAAATATGCCCTGCGTCTGTTCGAAATCGGCACCACCATGGCTGCCGAGCGCGGTCTGATACTGGTCGACACCAAGTATGAGTTCGGCAAGCTTGCCGACAAGATAATGCTTATCGACGAAATCCACACTCCCGACTCGTCGCGCTATTTCTATGCCGACACCTATCAGGAGCTTTTCGACCAGGGCAAGGCACAGCGTCAGCTTTCGAAGGAATTCGTCCGCCAGTGGCTGATGGACAACGGCTTCATGGGTAAACCCGGACAGAAGGTGCCCGAAATGACCGACGAGATATGCCGCAGCATATCGGAGCGCTACATAGAGCTCTACGAGCATGTGACCGGCCGTAAATTCGTGCCCGCACCCGAAGCCGATGCCGAAAAGCGCATCGAGACAGGCGTTCTCGATTTTCTCGCCAAGCTCTGATCCGCGTGGAGAAGGTAGAGAGAATACGCCCTTACCGCGATGATCCCAGACAGAAGGAAGAGCAGGTCGAAGCCATGTTCGACGCCATAGCGCCGGCCTATGACTTCATGAACCGCGCCATGACCTTCGGTCTGGATCGTCTGTGGCTTCGCCGTCTGCTGGGCGAGGTCGCCGGGGTGTCGCCCGCCGATATCGCCGACCTGGCCACAGGTACCGGCGATGTGGCGCTGGCGCTGCAGCGCCGTCTGCCCCGGGCACGCATCACGGGCCTCGACCTGTCGGAAGGCATGCTTGCCAAGGCCCGCGCCAAGGCTGCCGCACAAGGCGCCGCTATCGATTTCCGCCAGGCCGACTGCCTGGCCACGGGACTGCCCGACAACAGCTGCGATGCGGTGACGATAGCCTATGGCGTGCGCAACTTCGCCGACATCGCCGCCGGCTACCGCGAGATGGCCCGTATACTCAGGCCCGGCGGCAAGCTTGCGGTGCTGGAGCTGTCGGCCCCGACGGCGGCATGGTGCCGTCCGCTCTACCGCCTGTATACCAGGGCGCTGATACCCCTTGCCGGCAGTCTGGTGGCCGGCGACAGAAGCGCCTACGCCTATCTGCCCGAAAGTATAGCCGCCGCCCCGCAGGGTGCGGCCATGACCGCCCTTATGGAAAGCGCCGGGCTGACCGGCGCCTCGTTCCGTCCGCTCACCATGGGCGTGTGCACATTGTATACCGCATTCAAACCATCACTATGACTATAAAAGCATTTCTTCTGGGCATATGCGCCCTTCTGCCTGCATATACTGCCGCAAACGCCCAGGCCATGTACTTCGAGAACGCCAGGGTTGGCTCCGTCACTCCCGATTCGATAGTCATCGAAGTCCCGGCCACGCCCGCGGTTGCCGATACGGCTGTAACCCAAAGCTTGCTCGACTCCATACTGGCGCAGGCACCGGATTCGTCGTTCTATCGCGTGCGCTCCATCGAGGAAATTGACCTTTACCTCGACTCGGTGCGCTATCTGCCCCATGAATCGACCATGAGCATGCAGCCGCTGCCGTCGTATTTCTTCCTGCCGGCGGTGTTCGACCATCATAAATTCGAGGCCGAGGACAAGCCGTTCGAAAGCGACTTCAGTGGCAACGAAAGCCTTCGGTGGCTCGAGGAGCAGGCCGCTTTGAACCGCGCCATGGAGAGCATGAAGTACAGCCTGTTCTCGACGCATCCGGAATATGTGTCGTACAACATCGATCTTCTTCCCGAGGCCCCCAAGCAGTACCACGCTGTCGTAGATCCGTCCAAGCATACCATCGAGATCCGCGAGATGGCCAGCGCGTCGAATGTCGGCGCCACCATATCGTCGGCACCGGTGAAGCGCCGTCACTGGATACGCTCGTTCAACGCTCTGCTGCAGTTCTCGCAGGCATACGTGTCGCCCAACTGGTATCAGGGCGGCAACAACAACGTGAATATGCTGGCCCACGTGATATACAACGTGAAGCTCAATACCGAGTATCACAAGAATCTGCTCTTCGAGACCACCATACAGTACAAGCTCGGCATGAACAACGCGCCCAACGATACCATACACAAATACAACATAACCGACGATATATTCCAGATCAACACCACATTCGGTCTGAAAGCAGCACGTCGGTGGTACTATTCGTTCACGGGCCAGTTCAAGACCCAGCTTCTCAACTCCTACGGCACCAACAGCCGCAATCTGAGGTCGTCGTTCCTGTCGCCGGGCGAGCTTACCGTAGGTATCGGTATGACCTACAACTATGCCAACGCCAAGAAGACGTTTACCTTCGACGCGTCGCTGGCTCCGCTTTCCTACGGCCTGAAGACATGCATCAACCACAATATGAATCCGGCCAACTACGGCATCGATGAAGGCCGGGTGGTGAAGCACAACTTCGGTTCGTCGGCCGAGATACGCATAGGGTGGGCCATATGCAAGAACATCAATTTCCGCTCGCGCATGTTTGCATTCTCCAACTACGACAGTTTCCAGGCCGACTGGGAAAATACTCTCTCATTCGTTATCAACCGCTTCCTTACGACGCAGATCAACTTCAACGCCCGCTACGATACCCTCACTCCGTACTATGAGGATCATCCCGAGTGGAAGAAGCTGCAGATGAAGGAGATACTGTCGATAGGATTTTCCTACGCGTTCAGCAGCATATGAGACTGACGGCACTCTTTGCCCTCGCGGCCGCCGCACTTGGCGCTGCGGCGGCTCCTCCCCTTCAGGTGGTGGAGCTGGGCAAAGATGCCTCCACCTCCGGTGTGGACGCCTGCGGCATATGGGAGACCACAGCCGGAGGCTCGACGCTGAAACTGAGCCGCGTACCCGGCGCACGCGACGCCTACAGCGTGGCGGTGATCGAAGCGTCGGATTACCGGCTTGAGCCGGGCACCGAAGTCGGTGTCATGACGGCTACAGCCACGCCGCGATGCTATGATGCGGAGTTCTACACCGACCCCTCGTCGGCATCTGGCAGCTTTAAATCGAAAAAATACCATTTTATAGTCGAATTCGACCCGTCGCTGCGGTCGTGTACATTCAGGGCCTACCGCCGCGGCAAGCGTGTGAGTCTCCGCCGCATGCTGCCATATCTTTTCCGCCTTGCCGTTATCGACGGCGACAACAGGCCCGAAGGTATCGACGGAGCCGTAAGAATCGACGCCACACCTGTTCCTGTAATACTATGAGAAGCCTGATTGTAATAGCAGCCATTGCGGCTGCGATAGTCTGCGCGGCACAGCGCACCACACGCCAGCGGCTGCATCCGCGGGCCGAGGCCGCCACGGCTACGGCCGAAGTGAAGCCGCTCTACGACACCATAGTCGCTCCCGGCGCTGACCGCGTGGAGGTGAAAGGCTACGACAAGCCGCAGCGCTCGCGGCGCGAGACTTTTTTCGCCACCAATACCGGCGAGATGCCTATACGCCGAATCGCATTTACCATAAGCTACTACGATCTCGACAAGCATCTGATGCACCGTGCCTCGCACAATGTGGAAGCCGATATACCGGCGGGCGAGACCCGCATGGTGGGAGTGCGGTCGTGGGATGTGCAGCAGGCATTCTACTACACGCGCACACAGGTAGGCGCCAAAAATCCCAAGGGCACACCCTACGATGTGGAAATAGCCGTCGACACTCTCTTTGTCGGCCGTCCCTGAAAAACTATAATCACCCTAATATCTAATTACATCATGAATTCCGTATTCTGGCTTGTTCCGGTTTCGGCCGTCGTAGCTCTTCTGCTGGCGTGGTATTTCTACCGTCAGATGATGAAGCAGAGCGAAGGCACCGAGACCATGGCGCGAATCGCCTCGCATGTGCGCAAAGGCGCAATGTCGTATCTCAAACAACAGTATAAAATCGTCGGCATCGTATTCCTGTGCCTGGTGGTGCTTTTCGCCATCATGGCCTACGGATTCCAGCTGCAGAACCCCTGGGTGCCTGTGGCCTTCCTCACAGGCGGCTTCTTCTCGGGCCTTTCGGGCTTCCTGGGCATGAAGACGGCTACCTATGCCTCGGCCCGCACCGCCAATGCCGCCCGCACCACCCTCAACGCCGGCCTGCGTGTGGCTTTCCGCTCGGGCGCCGTGATGGGTCTTGTGGTCGTTGGCCTCGGTCTTATCGATATCTCCTTCTGGTATCTGCTGCTCGACTGGCTTGTTGACCTTCCCGGCACGGCCAAGCTGGCCATGATCACCACCACCATGCTTACCTTCGGCATGGGTGCGTCGACACAGGCGCTCTTCGCCCGTGTGGGCGGCGGCATCTATACGAAGGCCGCCGACGTCGGCGCTGACCTTGTTGGTAAGGTGGAAGCCGGTATTCCAGAAGACGATCCCCGCAATCCGGCTACCATCGCCGACAATGTGGGCGACAACGTGGGCGACGTAGCCGGCATGGGTGCCGACCTCTACGAGTCGTACTGCGGCTCCATTCTGGCCACATCGGCCCTCGGTGCCGCAGCCTATCTGCTCACCGGCGACGAGGTGATGCAGGATAAGGCCGTAATCGCCCCGATGCTTATTGCGGCTGTGGGTATCCTGCTGTCGATACTGGGCATATTCTGCGTACGCACCAAGGAAGATGCCTCGATGAAGAACCTTCTCGGCGCGCTTGCCCTGGGTACCAATCTTAGCTCGGTGCTTATCGTTGGCGCTACCTTCCTTATCCTGTGGCTGCTTGGTCTTGACAACTGGCAGTGGATAAGCTGCTCTGTTGTAGTGGGTCTGCTTGTGGGCGTGGTCATAGGCCGCTCCACCGAATACTATACCTCGCAGTCGTATAAGCCGACCAAGCGCCTCGCCGAGAGCGGCACCACCGGTCCGGCCACTGTCATAATATCGGGTGTGGGCCTCGGCATGGTGTCGACGGCCATCCCGGTGGTTGCCGTTGTGGTAGGCATCATACTGAGCTACTGGTTCGCTTCGGGCTTTGACTTCGCAAATGTGGGCATGGGTCTCTACGGTATCGGTATTGCCGCCGTGGGCATGCTTTCGACACTCGGCATCACTCTTGCCACCGACGCCTACGGTCCTATCGCCGACAATGCCGGCGGTAATGCCGAGATGAGCGGCCTCGGCAAGGAAGTGCGCACCCGCACCGACGCGCTCGATTCGCTCGGCAACACCACCGCCGCCACCGGCAAGGGTTTTGCCATCGGTTCGGCCGCTCTCACCGGTCTGGCCCTGTTAGCCTCATATATCGAGGAGATACGTATCGGACTCGAGCGCCTCGGCGAAACCACCATACAGCTTGGCGACCGAGTTGTGGAGATACATCAGATGACATTCCTCGACTTCATGACCCTCTATGAGGTGAATCTCATGAGCCCGAAGGTGCTGTCGGGCATGTTTATCGGCGCCATGATGGCCTTCCTGTTCTGCGGTCTCACCATGAATGCCGTAGGACGCGCCGCCGCCCATATGGTGGACGAGGTGCGCCGCCAGTTCCGCGAAATAAAAGGTATACTCGAAGGCAAGGCCGAACCCGACTACGCACGTTGCGTGCAGATATCGACCAAGGGCGCACAACGCGAGATGATATTCCCGTCGCTGCTGGCTATCGTGGCTCCCATCGTTACCGGTCTCATCTTCGGTGTGCCGGGTGTGCTCGGTCTGCTTGTGGGCGGTCTTTCGGCCGGTTTCGTGCTTGCAGTGTTCATGGCCAACTCGGGCGGTGCCTGGGATAATGCCAAGAAGTATGTCGAAGAGGGCAATTTCGGCGGCAAGGGCAGCGAAGTGCACAAGGCTACCGTCGTTGGCGATACCGTTGGCGATCCTTTTAAGGACACATCGGGTCCGTCGCTCAACATCCTCATCAAGCTCATGTCGATGGTATCGATCGTCATGGCCGGCCTCACCGTCAGCTGGAGCCTGTTCTAAGCTGACAGGCTTTTCGCCACATCTGTATACGGCCCCGGGCGCAATCGTCCGGGGCCTGTTGTATCTGTGGATGATTTTTCCGGGCGTAAACGCCCGGTGCAGGGGACAAAAATGGATTAGCGGGTGGGGTGGATGTCGGTGCCGGCGGGGGTCTGGAACATGCGGAGGCCGAATTCGGCGATTATGGCGTAGACGTGGTCGAAGATGTCGCTCTGCATGTGCTCGAATTGCTTCCATTCGACGGTTTTGACGAAGAAGTAGAGCTGCAGGGGCAGTCCGGACTGTGTGGGGGCCATCTGGCGCACCATGGTGAGCATGCCGTGGTTAATGTCGGGATGTGTCTCGAGGTAGTGCTCGAGGTACTTGCGGAGCAGATGCAGGTTGACGGTATGGGCTGCGTCGGCTATGTCGAGGCCTTCGAACCAGCCGCGTTCGCGCAGGAGTGCGAGTTCGTCGGGCGAACAGAAGCGCACGGTGTTGAGGTCGATGTAGATTGAGCGTTCGACGCGGCGTCCGCCCGATTCGCGCATCGGCTGATAGTTGCGGAAGGAGTCGGAGATGAGGGAGTAGGGCGGTATGGTGCTTATGGAGTTGTCCCAGTTCTTGACTTTGACGGTGGTGAGGGTTATTTCCTGTACTTCGCCGTTTGCTCCGTATTTTTCGGCTATGATCCAGTCGCCGATATGAAGCATCTTGTTGACGGTGAGCTGTACCGAAGCGACGAAGCCGAGAATGGTGTCCTTGAACACCAGCATCATGATACCGGCGGTGGCTCCGAGAGCGGTGAGGATGGCGAGGGGTCCTCGGCCGAAGAGTATGCTGCAGCATATGAGCACTCCGATGCAGATGGCAATGACCTTAATGGTCTGGAAGAGGCCGCGTACGGCCCATATCTTGTATCTGGGGCGAGTTTTGACGTAGTTGTAGAGGTTGTCGGCGAATATGAGCACCATGTAGATGTATGTGCCCAGGATGTAGAGGGCGGTGAGGATGCCGATCCAGTGGATGCCGCTGTCTTTGACGCCGAAGAAGCCCGGCAGAAGCCAGTTGACGATGAGCGCGGGTATGAGCTGCGCTATGGCTTTGAGCATGCGGGGGTTGAATATTTCCTCGTCCCAGTCGGGTTTGGAGCCTTCGAGGCATTTTTCGATGAAGGGGAGGATGAGGCGTGTGAGTTTGTATGCTGCCCACGACAGCAGTGCGATGCCGGCGAGTATGATGGCGGTGATTATTCTGTCGGCATAGGGTGTGCCGATGTTGTCTGCAAGGAATGATTTGATGGTGTCGAACATGCCGCAAATGTACGGCATAAATCTTGTTTTGGCAAACGGATGAGGCTCTTATATGCAAAAAAACGCCCGGCATTGATGTGCCGGACGTCGGTATGCTTGTGTCGGAATCCGATTATTTCTCGAATTTCTTGACTATGACAGTGGCGTTGTGGCCGCCGAAACCGAAGGAGTTCGAGAGCGCAGCGCGTACGGTACGTTTCTGTGCGCGGTCGAATGTGAAGTTGAGGGAGTAGTCGATTTCCTCGTCTTTGTCTTCGGGATCGTGGTTGATGGTTGGGGGCACTATGTCTTCTTCGACAGCCTTGATGCTGAATACGGCCTCGAGAGCGCCGGTGGCGCCGAGGAGGTGTCCGGTCATCGATTTGGTCGAAGAGATGTTGAGCTTGTGTGCCGATTCGCCGAAAACTTCCACGATTGCTTTAACTTCGGAAATGTCTCCGACAGGTGTTGATGTTCCGTGAACATTGATGTAGTCGATGTCTTCGGGCTTCATGCCGGCGTCCTCGAGGGCGTTCTGCATGGCGAGCTTGGCGCCGAGGCCGTCGGGATGGGTGGCTGTGAGGTGGTAGGCGTCGGCCGAGAGACCACCGCCGGCAACCTCGCAGTAGATTTTAGCACCGCGGGCAAGGGCGTGTTCGAGTTCTTCGAGCACAAGCACAGCGGATCCTTCGCCCATAACGAATCCGTCGCGGCTTTTGCTGAAGGGGCGCGAAGCGGTCTCGGGGCTGTCGTTGCGGGTGGAGAGGGCGTGCATGGAGTTGAAGCCGCCCACACCGGCGGGGAAAATGGCTGCTTCTGCACCACCGGTAATCATTACGTCGGCTTTGCCGAGGCGTATGAGGTTGAATGCGTCGATAATGGCGTTGTTGCTCGAAGCGCATGCCGAAACGACACCGTAGTTCGGACCGTGATAGCCGTATTCCATAGAGATGTGGCCGCTGGCGATGTCGGCGATCATCTTGGGAATGAAGAAGGGGTTGTATTTGGGACCCTTGTCGGCATTCAAGGCATAATATCCGGCTTCTTCCTCGAAGGTGTGGAGTCCGCCGATGCCGGCAGCAACGATTACACCTACGCGGTTTTTGTCGATATTCTTGCCATCTTCAGCCTCTATGCCTGCATCGGCAACAGCCTGACGGGCGGCAACCAGCGCATACTGTGCGTAGAGGTCGAGCTGGCGGGCTTTGCGGCGGTCGAAATGATCCTCGGCTTTGAAACCCTTTACTTCGCAGGCGAATTGTGTTTTGAACAGGCTTGCGTCGAAATGGGTGATGGGTCCGGCACCGCTGACGCCAGCTTTGGCGTTCTCCCATGTAGTGGCAACATCGTTGCCCAGGGGGGAGATAGCTCCAAGGCCGGTAACTACGACTCTTTTAAGTTCCATTATTTAACGTATAGGGTGTTTTATTCTGAAATTTGAGGAGAAAAGGGTGTACATAGTAAAAACCGCCGTGCTATTTCGTTGAGAGAAATTCGCGGCGGCTGCATTGTCGATGTGTCGTATTCTTACTTCGCGTTGGCTTCAACGAAAGCAACGGCGTCGCCGACAGTTTTGATCTTTTCTGCTTCTTCGTCGGGAATGGTGATGCCGAATTCTTTTTCGAAGTCCATGATGAGTTCTACGGTATCGAGAGAGTCTGCACCGAGATCGGTGATGAAGCCAGCGCTTTCGGTTACTTTTTCGGGCTCAACGCCGAGTTTGTCAACTACGATGTTTTTTACGCGATCTGCAATTTCTGACATGATAGTATAGTTTTAAATTTTAGTAAATTCACGTTTTGCGGTGCAAAGTAAGCAATTTTTCTTCAAAATAGGAAATCCTGTAGAGTTGAGCGCATGAGATACAAGGGTGTGTAGAAAGGTAAAAAGCCTCTACAGTACATTCTGGCAGGGTTTTTGCCTCAACGGTGAAAAAATGTTAAGCGGGCGCCTCGGAGTGCAATCGGGGCGCCAATAAAAGGCTGATTGGAAATAAATTTGCAAAAAGCGCGCTGTTTTCGTATCTTTGCGCGAATTTTACGACGTAACATACATTTTATAATTTTATGAATCCCATCAAGAAAACCATCGAGCTGCCCGACGGCCGTACAATCTCAATCGAGACCGGCAAGTTGGCCAAGCAGGCCGATGGAGCGGTAGAAGTGCGCATGGGCAACACAGTGCTTCTCGCCACCGTGGTTTCCGCCAAGGAAGCCGGCGAAGGAGTAGATTTCATGCCACTGCAGGTTGAATACAAAGAGAAATTCTCCGCTGCCGGTCGTTTCCCCGGCGGCTTCCTCAAGCGCGAAGGCCGTGCGAGCGATTACGAAATCCTTACCGCCCGTCTGGTCGACCGTGTGCTCCGTCCACTTTTCCCGGACAACTATCACGCCGACACCTTCGTCAATATCATCCTTTTCTCGGCCGACGGCGTCGACGCCCCCGACTGTCTGGCCGGCCTTGCCGCTTCGGCTGCCATTGCCGTGAGCGACATCCCCTTCAACGGTCCTATCTCCGAAGTGCGTGTGGCCCGTGTGGACGGTAAATTCGTGATCGATCCTACCTTCGAACAGCTCCAGAAAGCCGACATGGAACTCATGGTCGGCGCCACCTACGACAACATCATGATGGTGGAAGGCGAGATGGACGAGGTGAGCGAGGCCGAACTCCTTGCCGCTCTCCGCGCCGCCCACGATGCCATCAAGGCTCAGTGCAAGGTGCAGATGGAGCTTGCCGAGGCCGTCGGCAAAGCCAAGCGCGAATACTGCCACGAAGTGAACGACGAGGCTCTGCGCGCCGATGTACGCGAGAAATGCTACGACCGCGCCTACGCTATCGCCAAAGCCGGCTGCGCCGACAAGCACTGGCGTCAGGACAGCTTCGACGCTATCTGCGACGAATATATCGAATCGCTTCCCGAAGAAGAGCGCGACGAAAAGGCTCCCCTGGTGAAGCGCTACTACCACGACGTGGAGAAAGAGGCCGTGCGCCGCTGCATACTCGACGAGGGTGTGCGTCTGGACGGCCGCAAGACCACCGATATCCGTCCCATCTGGATCGAGACCGACTATCTTCCCGGCCCTCACGGCTCGGCTATCTTTACCCGCGGCGAGACACAGGCACTCGCTACCGTGACCCTCGGCACCAAGCTCGACGAGAAGATCCTCGACGACGTGCTCAACCAGGGCCGCGAGCGTTTCCTGCTTCACTATAACTTCCCTCCCTTCTCCACCGGCGAAGCCAAGGCACAGCGCGGCGTAGGCCGTCGCGAGGTAGGCCACGGCAACCTCGCCCACCGCGCCCTCAAGCGCATGTTCCCCGCCGATTTCCCCTATGTATGCCGCGTAGTGAGCGACATCCTCGAAAGTAACGGTTCGTCGTCGATGGCCACCGTATGCGCCGGCACACTGGCGCTGCTCGACGCCGGCGTGAAGATGCGCAAGCCTGTGAGCGGTATCGCCATGGGCCTCATCACCGACACCGTCACCGGCAAGTATGCCGTGCTGAGCGATATTCTCGGCGACGAAGACCACCTCGGCGACATGGACTTCAAGGTGACCGGTACTGCCGACGGCATCACCGCCACCCAGATGGATATCAAGTGCGACGGTCTGAGCTACGAAATCCTCGAGAAAGCTCTTCTGCAGGCCCGCGACGGCCGTCTCCATATCCTCAACCTCATCAACCAGGCCATCCCCGCACCCCGCGAAGACTATAAGCCCAACGTGCCCCGCATCGTCACCATGCTCATACCCAAAGAACTTATCGGTGCCGTTATCGGCCCGGGCGGAAAGATTATCCAGGGTATCCAGGAAGAGAGCGGCGCCACCGTTTCCATTGACGAAATCGAGGAAGGCGGCTATATCGAGGTTGCAGCTCCCAACCGCGACGCCATCGACAAGGCTCTGGCTATGATCAACGCTATAGTAGAGCTTCCCGAAGAAGGCAAGGTATACGACGGCACCGTGCGCTCCATCATGGACTTCGGCGCATTCGTAGAGTTCATGCCTCACCGCGACGGTCTGCTCCACATCAGCGAGATCGCATGGGAACGCCTCGAGGACATGGCTGCCTCCGGTCTCAAGGAAGGCGATAAGGTGCAGGTGAAACTTATCGAAATCGATAAGAAGACCGGCAAGTACCGCCTCTCCATGCGTGCCCTCCTGCCTAAGCCCGAAGGCTACGTAGAGCCCCAGCGCGCACCCCGCGGCGAACGCGGCCCGCGCCGTGAAGGCGGCGACCGTCCCCGTCGCGAAGGTGGCGACCGTCCGCGCCGCGAAGGCGGTGACCGCGGCCCGCGTCGCGAGCCCCGCGCCCCCAAGAAGGACTGATAGATTATTATAATAGTGAAAATCGCCGGGAGCTGAGGGCTGCCGGCGATTTTTTTATATCTTTGTGGGCATGAACAGATTGCTGCATATACTCTTGTTGGCGGCCGCATTGCTTGCGGCGTTTCCCGCGCTGTGCGGCGGTTACGACCGCGCGTACGAAGTATCGAAAAAGGCCGTCGAATTTGCCGACAGTTGCCGCAAGCAAAAAGCACCCGTGAAGGGTATCGACAATCCGGAGCAGGCGTTGGCGCTTTTGTGCGACTCGATGGAAATGTATCTCGGCAAGGGTTGGGATGTCGATGCGTTCGTCTGCGCCGACAAAATGTATCGCATATCGAATGAATACGATGTTAAATTTGACAGACATCAGAATTTACTATATATAAAAAGTCTGGTAGCCAACCGTGGTGCCCGAAAGTTATACGAATGGGTGGTGAAAAGGGTCGGAGAAATCGATTCGACCGACAGACCTCTTTCATTTGAGGGTCTCGACTATCTGGCCGGTGTATATATATCGGTCAATAAGCCGGAAAAGGCCTTGGAGGCCCTCGCGAGAGCCGAGTCTTTTATCGACACCGACAGTCAGAAGGTGGCGTGGCTGGCGCGTAAGGCCTTTGCATGTTTCGATAATTACGACATGGTAGCATACAGCGATGTTCTGGACCGACTGAAAACTATTGTGAGGCCTTCGACGCGGGATTATGTGGACTATCTCAACCTCAGGGCAATGGAGTATGCGTTCTACGAACTAAGAGCCGAGGCAGACTCCTGTCGCAGTGAATGCGCGGGATTAGCCGCTGAAATCTATGGTGCCGAAAGTTTGGAACGGCTTTTCTATGCCAACAAGTTTTTTAACGCCTGTGTGCAATCGGGCGACAGTGAGGGGGCCGACAGCGTTCTTGAGTCCATGCTCGGAATCATTGAGGCTAATATGGGGCATGTATCGTTCTACGACATGATCTTTAATATAGGGGGATATTTGGAAAAGAAGGGCGACGAGCGGGGCCTCGAACTGATGGAATCGGCATTCCGGAGCAGTGGCGACATCGACGGATTAAGCAACAGCATCGGCACAATGAGTTCTTATTTGGCGTATGTTTACTACTCTCGCGGGAATATAGAGGACGCATGCGATTATCAGGGTCTGGCTTCGGCAATAATATATTCCAATCAGGGGGAGACTGCGCCGTCGCTCATACAGTCGCAGGGCAACGAGTTAGCCTATAAAGTTACTGCGGGGCGCTACAAGGATGCCGGCAAGCTTGCCGAGAGACTTGTGGCAGGATATCGTTTATGTATGGGTAGGATGTTCGCTACCATGAGTGTGAAGGAACGTTTTCGTCTCAACAACAGCGAGCGTTTCCGCAACCCGCTGGGGAATCTGATACCGCAACTGGCGCTGTCGGGATTCGTGGACACGGGTGTGGCCTATGGGGCTGAATTGCTCCGCAAGGGGCTGCTCCTGTCGATGGAGACCGATATGGCTAAGGCCGTGTACGGCAGCGGTGACAAGGAATTGCGGGCGGACTATGCTGCATATCGTTCTGCCCTGAGGAAAATCGAATATCTCGACGTCCTTGAGCAGAGAGAGGAGCTTAAGAAGCTCGAGCACAGCGCCGACTCGCTCGAGCGAGTTCTCTCGAAGCGTGTGTCGGCATGTGTGAAACCATATACCAAAGTTCTGTCTCCCATTGTAATAAATAGCAGTGGTATTGCCTACTGGCTTGGTAAAAGGGAAATCGCTGTAGAATTTGTCGAAGCCCAGTTTGAAGACGGACGCGCATACGGTGCCCTGTGTCAGCTCGGCAGATTCGACGTCCGTCCCGTCCTTGTGATTTTCGGCAACGACAAGGATTTCGACAGCATATCGCGCGATGAATTTTACACAAGTCCGAAACTGTACGATCTTGTATGGAAACGCATCCTCGAACTTAAACCCGGAGTTAAGAAAGTGTATTTTGCACCGTCGGAGAAATTTCACGATATAGCCATCGAGCATGTGCCAGATACTGCGGGAATTCCGGTGAGTGAAAAAATAGAGATGTACAGGCTCTCGTCGACACGCGAGCTTGAGTATGCCCACACAGAGGCTTTACGCGATAGTGCGATGTCGGAGGCGGGCCGTCCTTTCAAGGTGGCGCTGTTTGGCGGCATTAACTATTATCCCGATGAGGAGGAGTTTATCGCGGCTATGTCCGATGAGCCGGCGGAGCGCGGCGCAGTCGGTTCGGGCATCGATAAGCGGAGTCTGGGGTCGGCGGTGCCGTTTCTGCCGGGCACGCTGAGCGAGGTGAACGATATTGGTAAATTGATCGGTGCCAAGGGCACAACACCGCATTTGTATCTTAATGCCGAAGGCTCGGAGGAACGGTTCAAAGACCTCTCGGGCCGTGGCATAACGCATCTGCATGTGGCTACGCACGGCTTCTATCAGCCGGGCGACGGTGGCAGCAGCGAGGACACGATGCTCGACCGCTCGGGCTTGCTCATGGCCGGCGCCGGCGTGGATATGACTGAATTCGGCGGCAGCCGGGCTATGGAGGACGGTATCCTGACGGCCGCCGAGATAGCGCGTATGGATCTCGACGGTCTCGATCTTGTGGTGCTGTCGGCCTGCGAGAGCGCCCTTGGCGACAGCGGCAGCGACGGCGTCTTCGGCCTGCAGCGCGGGTTCAAGAAAGCGGGCGCGAGGTCCATACTCATGGCTGTCGACAAGGTCGATGACAATGCCACACGCATACTCATGCGCTCGTTCTACCGCAATCTTCTCGACGGTCACGGCAAAGCCGAGTCGCTCGCCATGGCCTGTCGCGAACTGCGCCAGGCCGAAAACGGCCGCTACGACTCGCCCCGCTACTGGGCCCCCTTCATAATCCTCGATGCCATCGACTGAGCCGATTGTCGCGGCCCGCGGACGCAGGGCTTTGCGGTCAACAAAAAAATGATTAATTTTGTTTTTTGATATATAGTGCGCCCTGCGTCGGGGCGCCCGCGCATTCAACTGTTATGAAGAAAGTTTTTTATATCATAGCTGCCGCAGCCGCCGTGGCGACTGCCGCCGAGCCGGCTGCAGCCCGCAAGGACGATTTTGCCCGCAAACTCCGCACATTCAATGCCATTGTCAAGGAGCTGCAGGTGAATTATGTCGATACTCTCGATGCCAACGATATCATGGACAAGACTATCGGTGCGTTGCTGTACCAGATCGACCCGTATACGGAGTACTATCCTGCCGGCGATCAGGACGAGCTGCTGTCGATATCGCAGGGGCAGTATGCCGGCATAGGCTCTACGATAGTGAAGCGCGGGTCGGAAGTGCTTGTGAGCGAGCCTCAGTGGGATTCGCCGGCACGCCGCACCGGTCTTCGTCCGGGCGATGTGATTCTGAGTGTCGACGGCGATACCGTCCGCGCCACCACCGAGATCGGCGATGTCAGCCGCCGTCTTCGCGGGCAGGCGGGCACGACGGTGCATGTGGATGTGCGCCGTCCCTATGTAGAGGACTCTCTTCTGTCGTTCGATATCACACGTGCCGAAATCAAGGTCGACCCCATGCCCTACTATGGTGTGGACGCCAGCGGGACTGGTTTTATCCGCCTTACCACTTTTAACGAAAGCAGCGCCCGCCATGTGAAGGAAGCCGTGACCGACATGCTCCGCAATCCGGCACTTAAGGGCATAGTGCTCGACCTCCGCGGCAACGGCGGCGGTCTGCTCGAGAGTGCCGTGCAGATAGTGGGCAACTTCGTGCCCAAGGGCACCGAGGTGGTGCGCACGCGAGGCCGCGACCGCCGCTCGGAGAAGGTGTACAAGACAACGCGCCAGCCGCTGGACGCCAATATTCCGCTTGTGGTGCTCACCGACGACGGCACGGCCTCGGCTTCTGAAATCGTGGCCGGTTCTCTCCAGGATCTCGACCGCGCCGTGATAGTGGGACAGCGCTCTTTCGGCAAGGGCCTTGTGCAGACCACACGTCCGCTGCCTTTCGACGATATAATGAAACTCACTACAGGGCGCTACTATATCCCTTCGGGGCGTCTGATACAGGCTCTCGACTATTCGCACCGCAATCCCGACGGCACACCGGCGCGTACGCCCGACAGCCTTACCAACGAGTACCGCACCCGCGCGGGCCGCATAGTGCGCGACGGCGGCGGCATTACACCCGACGTGGTGTACGAAGGCAAGGATATGAACCGCCTTATCTACAATATCATAGCCGATATGTGGGCTTTCGACTACGCCAACCGCTACTATGCCTCGCACCCCGATGCCGTGCCTGTGGGCGACTTCGTGATCACCGACAGTATTTTCGATGATTTCAAGGCGTTTATCGATCCGGCGCGCTTCAAGTACGACCGCCAGTGCGAGTCGGCGCTCGAGTATCTGCGCACGGCTGCCAAGACCGAAGGGTATATGACAGACTCGGTGGCTGCCCAGTTCGATGTGCTTGCCGCCATGCTGAAGCATAATCTCGACCAGGATCTCGAAATCAACCGTCAGGACATAAAGGATATACTCCGCGACGAAATCGCCGCCCGCTACTACGACAACGGCGAGCGTGTGGTTCTGACTCTTCCCGGCGACAGCGCCTACATCCGCGCCGCCGCCATCATAGCCGACCCGGCCGAATACAAACGTCTGCTCAGTCCCGCGAAATGAAAGATCTCCGTGCTGTGCGCGGAGCCTCGCTGATACACTCGCTCATAGCCCAGGGCGAGCACGAGCATCAGGATTTCAAGTTCGCTATTTCCGACGCACGAAAAATAGCGCGTTCTATCTCCGCCTTTGCCAACAACGACGGCGGCCGGCTGCTCATAGGCGTGAAGGACAACGGCGTAGTGGCCGGTGTGCGCAACGAAGAGGACATATATGTGGTGGAACAGGCCGCCGACCGATACTGCCGCCCCGCGGTGCCGGTGGAATTCAAGGGCTATAAGGTGGACGGTACGCTGCTGGTGATAGTGGCCGAGATAGCAGCCTGCGCCGAGCGCCCTGTGATGGCGTCGGAGCCCGACGGCAGCTGGCGCGCATACTATCGTGTGGCCGATGAGAATATAGCGGCGCATCCGCTGATGGTGGAGGCCTGGCGCCGGCGTACGGAGCCGGTGGCTTTCGAAGAATTGCACGGGGCTGTGGCTGCCTTCGTCGGGGGCGCCGACGGCCCTGTGGAGGTGCGCGATATCGCCCTCGGGCTGCATGTAAGCATGGAGCGGGCGTCGCGGGCCGTAGCCGACCTCGCCGGAGCGGGCATCCTCCGCTTCGTATACTTCCGCGGCGCGTTCCGCATTGTAGGAGATTAGGAGGATAGGAGGGTAGGAGATTAGGATGTTAGGAAGTTAGGAGATTAGGAGATTAGGAGGTTAGGGGGATAAGAAATTAGGAATTTAGGAAGTTAAGGAGTTAGGAATGCCTGTTGGGCTTTCCTTGCCTTTAAGTCCTTCTTCCTCATAATCCCCTAACTTCCTTTCTTATCCTCCTGCTTTCCTAACTTCCTAACCTCCTATCCTCCTAATCAAACAGAATGCGAGTTTCATTGTTATAAGATTAATAAATAATTAAAGCTATGAAAGGACGCAATCTGATCCTGATGGCGCTCGTCACTCTCGCCATCGGCATTCTAATGATTATTTTTCGCAATGCTCTTGCCAGCAACAGCGTGGTGATAGGTTGCGGAATCCTGTTTATACTCGCCGGTGTTGCCAATGTGACAGTCTTTCTGGGCTCGCGCGATAAGAACGGCCATGCGCGCATGGGCGCCGTTGGCACTGCCATAGGGTGGCTCGCGAGTGCTGCCGCGGTGGTCCTTGGTGTGGTTATGGTGCTGTTCCGCACCGTCTTCGAGACCATGGTGGGCTATATGTTTGCGGTGCTGCTGTTGTTCGGCGCTCTGTTCCAATTTTGTCTGTTGCTTTTCGGGTCCAGACCAGTGAGGCTTTCAAGCTGGTTTTTCCTTGTGCCTATGGCGCTTTGCGGCGCGGCGGTGTACATATTCATGCAGCAGCCGGGCCGGTCGGACTATGCCATAATGCTTACAACCGGTATTTCGCTGGCCTTTTTCGGATTTATGACACTTGTCGAATCGGCAGCTATCAGTTCGGGCAACCGTACATTACGCAAGGTGCCCCATGCCGCAGATACTGGCGTCATAACGGAAAGTGTCGACCAGACTGAAACCGAGGTTAAGAAAGAGTTATGATCGGGCGCTATACCTCTCCAAAGGCTCGAAAATGCGCTTTTTCGCTATAATAGAGGCGTGAAAATGCATTTTTGAGCCTTGGTTTTATGCGTAAATCAAAAATAATCACGATATTTGCACCTGCAAAACGGGCAGGGCGCGTGCGCACTGCCGTTGTTTATGCCAAAAAGTAGTATAACCAACCATATAAATCGCACAAAAATGACTAAAGCCGACATTGTCAACGAAATCTACAAGTCGACCGGCCTTGACAAAGCCGCAGTGCTCACTACCATCGAGCGTTTCATGGAAGTCGTTAAGGATTCCCTCGCCAATGGCGAAAACGTATATCTTCGCGGTTTTGGCAGCTTCATCGTAAAGACCCGTTCCGAGAAGACTGCCCGTAACATCTCGAAGAACACTACTATCATCATCCCCGAACACAAGATTCCCGCCTTCAAGCCCGCACGCGTGTTCATGGATGAGGTAAAAGGCGAATAATCAACGCACAACCTGTCGTTCCGGCGGCAATAAATAAATATTTACCCTAACCATCCAAAAAGCGTTCGAAAATGCCCAGCGGAAAGAAAAGAAAAGGCCACAAGATGGCCACGCACAAGCGCAAAAAACGTCTGAGAAAGAACCGCCACAAGAAGAAATAAGCCCGGCTTATTTCCCGTGGCCGCACAACAGCGCGCATACAACAAAACAAGCTTGGGCGCCCGGGAGGACAGCACCTCCCGGTGCGGCAGGTTTGTTTTCGTTTTTATTGCCGGAGCCGCCGTGTTCCGTATTGTTCCCCAAATCTTCCTTCATCCTTTAACCCGCATTTACTAATCAAGCCCCAGTTTCATGAAAAGTGAACTAATAGTAGACGTACAGGCCTCCGAGGTGTCTATCGCCCTTCTCGAGGACGGTAGGCTGGTGTCGCTTCAGAAAGAAGCGCGCAATCAGGCCTATGCCGTGGGCGACATCTATCTGGCGAAGGTTAAAAAACTGATGCCGGGCCTCAATGCCGCCTTTGTGAACGTGGGCTATGAAAAGGATGCATTCCTCCATTACCTCGATCTGGGCTCTCACTTCGCGTCGTACGAGCAGTTCGTGTCGCAGGTGCTTTCCGACAAAAAGCGGCTGCCGCAGCTGAAACAGCAGAAATCGCTCCCCGAAATCGACAAGCACGGTTCTGTCTCCGATGTGCTGTCTCCTGGCAAAGAGCTGCTGGTGCAGATAGTGAAAGAACCCATATCGTCGAAGGGCCCCCGTCTTACAACCGAAATCAGCCTTACCGGCCGCTATCTGGTGCTTACGCCATTCTGCGACAAGATATCGATATCGCAGAAAATAAAATCGGCCGAGGAAAAGCTCCGTCTTCATCAGATCGCCGAAAGTATCAAGCCCCGCAATTACGGTGTGATAATACGTACTTCTGCCGAGGGCAAGGGTTCTGCCGAACTCAACCATGAGCTCAAGACTCTTATACAATCGTTCGACGATGCGTGCCGCAAGGCACAGCAGTCGACAGCCCCGGCACTGGTATTCGAAGAAGAAAACCGCGTGGTGGGCATGCTCCGCGACGTGTTCAGCCCCGCCTTCGAGAGCATACACGTCAATGACCCCGACATCTACCGTCAGATTCTCAAGTATGTGAATCTCATAGCTCCGGAGCGCCGCGATATAGTCAAGCTGTACGATAAAGACGAACCCATATTCGATCATTTCGGTATCACGCGCCAGATTAAATCGTCGTTCGGCAAAACGGTGTCCTTCAAATCGGGTGCTTACATCATCATCGAGCATACCGAGGCACTGCACGTAATCGACGTCAATTCGGGTAACCGCTCCAAGGCAACCAGCGATCAGGAAAGCAATGCACTCGAAGTGAATCTCCGCGCCGCCGATGAGATTGCCCGTCAGCTGCGACTCCGCGATATGGGCGGTATCATAGTTGTCGACTTCATCGACATGGCCAAGCCCGAACACCGCCAGGAGCTTTATGACCACATGCGCGAGATTATGGCCAACGACCGCGCGCGGCACAATATATTGCCGCTTAGCAAGTTCGGTCTCATGCAGATCACCCGCCAGCGTGTGCGCCCCGTGCTCGACATCACTGTCGACGAAGAATGCCCGTCGTGCTACGGCAAAGGCCGTGTCAGTCCGTCGATACTCTTCACCGACACGCTCTACGAGAAGCTCGAATATATGGTACGCGAGCTTGGTCTGCGCGACTTCGTGCTCTATGTGCACCCCTATGTCGACGCCTATCTCAAGAAAGGTCTTTTCAGCACCATGTACGGCAAATGGCGCCGTGCGCTTGGACGCTGCTTCAAGATACTGCCCGACCAGAGTCTTGCCTATCTTCAGTACCGTGCCGTGGACAAAGACCGTAAGGAAATCGCTCTGCGCGAGGAGAAAGATACCGGCCGCAGCTCCGACAATAAAAAAGCCAACAAGGCCCGCACCAGAGGCCAGGACGCCGAAGAACCGGCCGAGGCAGCTCCCGTAGCCGCCAAGCCCAAACAGCAGCCCAAGCCGAAGCCCCAGCCCAAGGCGGAGCAACCGAAGCCTCAGGCCAAGGCGGAGCAGCCGAAGCCTCAGCCCAAGGCGGAGCAGCCGAAGCCTCAGCCCAAGGCAGAGCAGCCGGAAACGGCCGCACCCAAAGAGCCGGAAGAGCAGCCTGAATCTCAGATTCACGAGCCTATGCTTCTTCTTGAACCTGCCCCGGATACCGATACGGCGGCAGAGATCTCTGCAGACCCGGAGTCTGCAGCCGCAAAACCCCAACCCAAACGTCGTCGTCGCCGTCGCAAGCCCAAGGGCGAGGCTACTGCTGACGGAGCAGCCCCCGAGCTGTCGGCCGACGATGATATTCTGAATGAGGAATGACTCCAAGCCCATAACTATGACGGTGCGCGTGCTCTTAGAACAGCCGCGCACCGTTATTTATAAAGCCATGTAAACCTTAAGTCATTTTCGACGTTAATCATAAACTAACTAAACACAATCCATCTATGGAATTTCTTACAAACGACAAACTCGTCATCGTCGGCGCTGCCGGCATGATAGGCTCCAACATGGCCCAGACAGCCATGATGATGCATCTTACTCCAAACATCTGTCTTTACGATCCCTATGCACCCGCACTCGAAGGTGTGGCCGAGGAACTCTATGCCTGCGCCTTCGAAGGCGTAAATCTTACTTTCACATCCGATATCAAGGAAGCGCTCACCGGCGCAAAGTATATTGTGAACAGCGGCGGCGCAGCCCGCAAGGCCGGCATGACACGCGAAGACCTTCTTAAAGGCAATGCCCAGATCGCCGAACAGTTCGGCAAGGACGTGCGCGCTTATTGCCCCGATGTGAAGCATGTGGTTGTTATCTTCAATCCTGCCGACATCACCGGTCTGATCACTCTCCTGTATTCGGGTCTGAAACCCTCGCAGGTGTCGACTCTCGCCGCGCTCGACAGCACCCGTCTGCAGCATGAACTCGTAAAATGGTTCAACATCCCGGCCGAACGTATCGTCAACTGCCGTACCTACGGCGGCCATGGCGAGCAGATGGCAGTATTCGCCTCGACCACTACTGTCGACGGCAAGCCTCTGACCGAAATCATAAGCACCGAAGCGCTTCCCGCCGACGAATGGGAAGCAATGAAAGTGCGTGTGATCCAGGGCGGCAAGCATATCATCGATCTGCGCGGCCGTTCGTCGTTCCAGAGCCCTGCCTATCTCTCGATCGAGATGATTGCGGCAGCCATGGGCGGCCCGTCGTTCCGCTGGCCGGTAGGCACCTATGTGAACAACGACCGCTTCCAGCACATAATGATGGCTATGGAAACCACCGTCGACGCTACCGGCGTGCATGTACAGCCCGTCGGAGGCAACAAGCAGGAGCAGGCCGACCTCGAGAAGAGCTACGAGCATCTGTGCGCTCTCCGCGACGAGGTTATCGCCATGGGCGTCCTGCCTCCCATCGCCCAGTGGCATGCCCTCAACCCCAATATTGACTGATATACTATCTATACCATGACACGCGCCGCCGGCAAAATTGCTTTTGTCGGCGGTTTTTAGTATTTTTACGCTGTCATAAAAGATATATCAATGAAAACAGCAATAATAGTGGCCATGGACAAGGAGCTGGCGCTCCTGAGGCCGCATATAGAGAACGAAAGTGTTGTCGAAGCCAATGGTTTCACATACTATTGCGGCCGTATGGGCGGCCGTGAAGTGATAGTGGGCAAGTGCGGCATAGGCAAGGTCAATGCCGCCGTGGGCGCCCTTACGCTTATCGACACTTTTCATCCGGCTCTGGTTGTGAATACAGGCGTGGCCGGAGGTACCGGCGCCGGCAATCCGCCGGCACAAGTGCTCGACATAGTGCTTGCCTCGGAGATTGCATATCACGACGTGTGGTGCGGCCCCGGCACCGAACGCGGACAGGCCGCCGGCTATCCGGCGCGCTTCGAATGTCCTCTGCCGGCCGAAGTGCGGAGCTCTCTTGGCGCGCGCGAGGGCCTGCTGGCGTCGGGCGATATATTTGTCGACGATCCGGCCGACCTGCGCCGTATTCTGGCGCTGTACCCCGACGCTATCGCCGTCGACATGGAGTCGGCAGCCATAGCGCAGGTGTGCGCGCTCAAGGATGTACCCTTCGTGTGCCTGCGTGTAGTGAGCGACACACCTGGCGAAGGCGGCAACATGGCCGCCTATACCGACTTCTGGACAGCGGCGCCGACGCGCACGTTTGAGTCGGTGGAGCGTCTGCTCGAACTTCTGTGAGGGCTGCCCCGTTTTTTAGACTGCTTCTTGGGCGCAAGCTGTCGTAATTGTGAGAGAAATTTTGTAATTTAGCACTTTGAAACCAACACGCTCTATAATGGACAGGAAATCACACCGGTATTGTGTCATAATGTGCGGCGGCATCGGAAGCCGCTTTTGGCCCTACAGCCGCACCAGACTGCCGAAACAGTTTATTGATTTCTTAGGCACGGGCCGCACGCTCCTGCAGATGAGCTACGACCGTATCTGCAATCTGGTACCGCCGCAGAACATACTCATCATGACCAACGAGCGCTATGCCGAGGAGGTGTCCTCGCAGCTGCCCGAACTGGCCCGCGACCAGATACTCTTCGAGCCGGCGCGCCGCAACACCGCGCCCTGCATAGCATGGGCGGCCTGGCACATAGCCGCGCGCGACCCCGAGGCATCGATAATAGTGACTCCTTCGGACCATGTGATAACCCGCGAGGCCGAGTTCACCGCCAGTGTTCTGGCCGGATTCGAGTTTGTGGAGAGCCGCGACGCCCTTCTGACGCTGGGCATAGCACCCACTCGCCCCGAGACGGGCTACGGCTATATCCAGGTAGGGGAGCACATAGAGGGCGATTTCAGCAAGGTGAAGACATTTACCGAGAAGCCCGACCTCGAACTGGCCAAGGTGTTTATAGGCACGGGTGAATTTTACTGGAACTCGGGCATCTTCCTGTGGAATGTCGGGGCCATACGCCGTGCATTCCGGCGATATGTGCCCGATATAGCGCGGGTTTTCGACTCGACGCTGGAAGCGACATATACTTCGCCGAGTGCCGAGCGCGAGTTTATCGACGCGTTCTTCCCCACGTGCATGAGCATATCGATCGACTTTTCGGTGATGGAGAAGGCCGACAATGTGTATGTGGAGACAGTGCATTTCGGCTGGAATGACCTTGGCACATGGAGCGCGCTCTACGATCTCTCGCCCAAGAACAGCGACACCAATGTGACGCAGAACTGCAACGTGCTCAGCTACAACTCGCGCGGCAATATCTTCGCAGTGCGTGGCGAGAAGCTCGTGGTGGTCGACGGTCTGGAGGACTATATAGTGTCGGATGCCGACGGGGTGCTTCTGATATGTCCCAAGGCCCACGAACAGGAAATAAAACGAATGGTTATCGACGCCCGACTGAAGTTCGGCGACAAATACGAATAATTATAAAATGCAGATAGATAAAATTATAGCAGCAGGCGCTGCTAAAGCCGTGAAGGCTCTCTACGGCATCGACGCCGACCCTGCGGCAATCGTGCCGCAGGCCACACGCAAGGAATTCGAGGGCAATCTCACTCTTGTGGTTTTCCCCTGGGTGAAAGCCGCCCGCAAGTCGCCCGAGGCCGTCGGCACCGAGATAGGCAACTGGCTTGTGGAGAATGAGGCCGCAGTATCGGGCTTCAACGTGGTCAAGGGCTTCCTGAATCTTGTTGTGACACCAACCTACTGGAACGGCGTGCTCGCCGCCATTGAGGCCGATCCTCACTACGGCATCACCGAAGCCGGCGCCGACAGTCCGCTGGTGATGGTGGAATATTCGTCGCCCAACACCAACAAGCCTCTTCATCTGGGTCACCTGCGCAATATCCTTCTGGGTTCCAGCCTCAGCAACATACTCGCCGCCTGCGGAAACAAGGTGGTGAAAACCAATATTGTCAACGACCGCGGTATCCATATCTGCAAATCGATGCTGGCATGGGAACGGTGGTTCGACGGCGCCACTCCCGAAAGCACCGGCACTAAGGGCGACCATCTGGTTGGCGACTGCTATGTGGCTTTCGACAAGCACTACAAGGCCGAGCTGGCCGAACTGCAGGAGAAGGGCATGACCAAGGAAGAGGCCGAGGCCGCTTCCACCATCATGGCCGACGCCCGCGCCATGCTTCGCCGCTGGGAAGAGGGCGACCCCGAAGTGCGTGCGCTCTGGGAGCGTATGAACCAGTGGGTGTACGACGGCTTCGATGCCACATACAAGCGCATGGGAGTAGGGTTCGACAAGATATACTACGAGTCGCAGACCTATCTCGACGGCAAGAAGAAGGTGCTCGAGGGCCTTGAGAAAGGGCTTCTCTACCGGCGCGACGACGGTTCGGTATGGGCCGACCTCACCGCCGAAGGCCTCGACGAGAAGCTACTGCTGCGCTCCGACGGTACATCGGTGTACATGACACAGGACATCGGCACTGCCAAGCAGCGTTTCGACGACTATCCCATCGACAAGATGATATACGTGGTAGGCAACGAGCAGAACTATCATTTCCAGGTGCTGTCGATACTCCTCGACCGTCTGGGCTTCAGCTGGGGCAAGGATCTGGTACACTTCAGCTACGGTATGGTGGAGCTTCCCGAAGGCAAGATGAAGAGCCGCGAGGGCACTGTGGTCGACGCCGACGATCTTATGGCCGAGATGGTGAACACTGCCCGCGAGGTGTCGCAGCAGCTCGGCAAGCTCGACGGTCTCGACGAAGCCGAGGTCGCTTCCGTGGCCGAGACAGTGGGCATGGGCGCCCTGAAATACTTCCTGCTCAAGGTCGACCCGCGCAAGAACATGACATTCAATCCCCGCGAGAGTATCGACTTCAACGGCAATACCGGCCCGTTCATACAGTATACCTATGCACGCATCCGCTCGGTGCTCCGCCGTGCGGCCGAGGCCGGTCCCGGTGGTGCCGACTACTCGAAGGTAGAACCTAACGACAAGGAGATAGCGCTGATACAGCGTCTGAGCGATTTCCCGGCCGTCGTGGCCGAGGCAGGCCGTTCGTATTCCCCGGCCATCATAGCCAACTACTGCTATGACCTGGTGAAGGAGTACAACCAGTTCTACCACGACTGCTCGATCCTGCGCGAGAGCGATGCCGCCGTGCAGTCGCTCCGTCTGGCCATTTCCGACGCCACCGCCCGCACGGTGCGTCTCGGCATGGGCCTGCTGGGCATCAACGTGCCCGAGCGCATGTAATCGATACTCAACTTTCGCAAGCTCAAGTTGAAGTTTATGAAGTGAATAGAGTTAAAAGAGTTAAGATAATAGTTCTTTCTTGTCCTTACATACGCCTAAAACTATTAGCTTAACTTTTTAAATCTTTTACTTATTCAACTACAAATATTATTGAATACTCACTCCAAACTAAACAGAAAAATGGACAATTACAACAACTATCATTCGTCGTACAACGGTGGCTCGCTCACCTCGACGGTCAGCAGCGTGATGAAGCGCGTGTATCTGAAGATGACACTCGGCCTCATAGCCACCGCCGTGACATCGCTTCTGGCAGCGACTTCGGCCGGATATATGAATTTCCTCATCGGCCATTCGTGGTTCATGTGGGTGCTGGTGATAGCATGGTTCGGCATAGGCATCGGCCTGTCGGGTGCCATCAATAAGATAAGCTCCGCGACCGCATCGCTGATGTTCTATCTCTTTGCCGTGATCAACGGCCTGATGCTCTGCACTATATTCTACGCATACAGCCCCGCGGCCATAGTGAAGACCTTCTTCATCACGGCAGCCACATTCGGCGCCATGACTATCTACGGCTACTGCACGTCGAAAGATCTGACAAAATTCGGCAATTTCCTTTTCTATGCCCTTATCGGTCTGATAATAGCGTCGGTGGTGAACATATTTATGCGCAGCAGCGGCTTCGACTGGATCATCTCTATCATTGGCGTGTTCATATTCGTCGGCCTGACCGCATGGGACACACAGCAGATCAAGCAGATGGCCATGGTTGCACCCGAGGGTATGGTGAGCCGTCTTGCCACTATCGGAGCGCTCAATCTCTACCTCGATTTCGTGAACCTCTTCCTCTTCCTTCTCCGTATTTTCGGCGGAAACCGCGACTAATAGGTTAAATCTTTGCAGATTGAACAGTTAAAAGAGTGAAAAGTGAAGGAAGTGAAGATAATAGTACTGAGAACCATCCTCTTAACTTTCTATACTTCATACTCTTTAAACTTATGAATGAAATGACATACGCTGAGGCATACCGATCGATCGCCAAGCTGGCCTTTCCCCTTTTTCTGGGTCAGCTTGGCAATATTGCTGTCGGTTTTGCCGACAATATCATGGTGGGGCATTACTCCACGGCGGCTTTGGCCTCGGCGTCGTTTGTCAACAATTTCTTCAACATAGCCATCTTCGCCTGCGTGGGATTTACCTACGGTCTCACACCTATCGTAGGCGCCATGTTCGCCCGGGGCGAGCATGCCCGCATCGGCCGCGCCGTGCGCGTGGGTCTGCGGGTCAATACCATATTCACCATTGTGGTGAGTATGATTATGTTGCTGATTTACCTCAACATCCATCGGCTCGGGCAGCCCGAGGAGCTTCTGCCCCTCATACGGCCCTACTATCTGATAGTGCTGTCGGGTATGATACCGGTGGCTGTGTTCAACGTACTGGCCCAATGGAGCTTCGGCCGCAATGATACCGCTATCCCTACGTGGATAGTACTCGCGTGCAATGCCGTGAACATCGCAGGCAACTATGTGCTTATCTACGGAAACTTCGGAGCGCCCGAACTGGGCCTGACCGGGGCCGGAATCAGTACTCTGTGCGCCCGCGTGCTGTGTATGCTCGCCATGCTCTGGGTGTTTTTCCGCACACGGCGCGGCCGTCCGTGCCTCGAGGGTTTCTTCCATGGCGCCCGGCCCGGCGACGGCATGACGCGCAAGGTTATCGCCACCGGTTTCCCGGTGTCGATGCAGATGACATTCGAGACGGCGTCGTTCTCGGGTTCGGCCATCATGGCCGGGTGGATAGGCGCCATACCGCTTGCGGCATTCCAGATAGTGGTGATCAGCGGCATGTTCGGCTTCTGCATATACTATAGCATAGGGTGTGCTGCCGCTATCCCCGTGAGCCATGCCGCGGGAGCATGCGACCGCCGTGCCATGCGCCGCTACGCGTGGGCGTCGTATCATCTCATTCTTCTCACCATGCTGCTGGTGTGCATGCTCTTTATATTCGGAGGGCGGCATGTGATGGGGCTCTTTTCATCGGACAGCGCGGTTATTGCCGCGGCTGTGTCGCTGATAGTGCCGTTGGTGCTCTACCAGTTCGGCGACGCCACGCAGATAACCTTCGCCAACGCTCTTCGAGGCACCTCGAAGGTCATGCCGATGCTGTTCATAGCACTGGTGAGTTATATCGTGGTCGGACTGCCGTGTACGTACATCATGGCTTTTCCGGCCGGTCTGGGCCTCTATGGCATAGTGCTGAGTTTCTCGGTGTGTCTGCTTCTGGCGGCCGTACTCTATCTCTATTTCTTCCTCAAGGCAACTAAAAAGGTCAATGACTGAAGACGTTGACTGCTAATCGCTAACCATTAACCATAAATACTACAATGGAACCCAAATACAGAAGAATCCTCCTGAAGCTCAGCGGAGAGTCGCTGATGGGACATCAGGGCTACGGTATCGACCCCGAACGCCTCGGCAGCTACGCGCGTCAGATTTCGGAACTTGTCGAAGCCGGAGTGGATGTGGCCATCGTCATAGGCGGAGGCAATATATTCCGCGGCCTTTCGGGCGCGGCCAAAGGCTTCGACCGTGTGAAAGGCGACCAGATGGGCATGCTCGCTACTGTAATCAATTCTCTTGCATTGAGCTCGGCTCTTGAGTCGATAGGTCGGCCGGCCCGGGTGCTTACGTCGATAGGCATGTTCCCGATAGGCGAGCCCTACAGCCCCATGCGTGCTCTGGAGACTCTCGACAATGGTACTGTGGCCATTATTGCCGGCGGTACGGGCAATCCGTTCTTCACCACCGATACGGCAGCCGCACTCCGCGCGGTAGAAATCAAGGCCGATGTGATGCTCAAAGGTACCCGCGTGGACGGCATCTATACGGCTGATCCCGAGAAGGATCCTGCGGCCACGAAGTTCGACACCATCAGCTACGACGAGATATACAACCGCGGCCTCAAGATAATGGACCTTACGGCCACCACGCTCTGCCGCGAGAACGGTATGAAGATCGTGGTGTTCGACATGGACACTCCCGGCAATCTCGGCAAGGTGCTGGCCGGCGAGAATATCGGCACGCTCGTCTATTGAGACGCGCCGCCCTAAAAGGAAATATCTTAAATTCAATAATATGACAGACCCTAAAACTTACATCGAGCCCGCGGAAGAAAAAATGGAAATGGCCGTGGCTTATCTCGACGAAACTCTCGCCCGCATACGCGCCGGCAAGGCCAACGCCAAGATTCTGGACGGTGTCCGCGTGGAGTACTACGGCAGCATGGTGCCGGTGTCGAATGTGGCAAACATCAGTGTGCCCGACGCGCGTACGATTGCCATCACTCCCTGGGAGAAGGCTATGTTCAAGCCCATCGAAAAGGCTATCCTCAACTCGGAAGTAGGCATCACTCCCGAGAACAATGGCGAGGTTATCCGCCTGTGCATCCCCCCGCTGACCGAAGACCGCCGCAAGGCCCTGGTGAAGCAGTGCAAGGCCGAGGCTGAAAACGCCAAGGTATCGGTGCGCAACGCCCGCCGCGATGCTATCGACGGCCTGAAGAAAGCCGTAAAGCAGGGCATGCCCGAAGACGTGGAGAAAGATGCCGAAGCATCGGTGCAGAAGATCCACGACAAGTATCTCAAGCGGATCGACGATATTTTCGCCGCCAAAGAGAAGGAAATCCTTACTGTGTAGGCTAATAGGCTGACAGGCTGACAGGCTTGTTGAGGCCGCAGACAGACAACCTCGGGCGCTCGCGCCCGGGGTATTTTTATGCCCGTATCACAACAAAAACCCCGGGCGCGAGCGCCCGAGGCTGTATACAAATTCAGAAATAGCTTGAAGCATGTCTTCGAAATATTTCTTTACCGATTCATCCATAGATTAGCTGCTTTGTGCTGTCGAGTTCTTTGCGGAAAACAGTATTTTTTACGGCATCATCGCACACCAGATCTATTCGTCGACCGAATAAGTCTTCGAGTTCATGCATGAAGTCGAAAAAAATATCTGCCCAATCAAGACCTTCGCGGTTGATTGTTTCTGAGTCGAAGTTTACCGAGAAGTCGACGTCGCTCTGGTCGTTGAAGCGAGGGGTGAGGATGGAGCCGAATACCCACAGCTTGGCTACCTTGTATTTGCGGCACAAGGCGGCGATCTTGTCGATGTTCATCTCTATCAGTTTCATATCGTAGTAAATATAAGCGATTTTATTCTATCTCGATGAGTCGGGTGACTTCGGTTTTAAGAAGTGGCAGGTGGTTTATGACAATAGCCCAAATCAGGTCTTCTCTCAAACTATCATATCCGTGAATAAGATAATTGCGTGTATTAACTATTCTGCGGGCAGACGTAATCGGTATATCGGGACAAACCTTTAATATACGGTTCATCGCTTCGCCGATAATGGCTATTTCCCACTGAACTGCGCTCCTGAAACAGATATCTTCGCAAAAAGCCTTGAATTCTTTTGGCCTGGACTCGCAAAACAATTCTATATGGGAGATGCTGTTTAGAATATCTCTAAGAGACTTGTTTATGTTTTCATCCATAGATCAGGCGTTTGGTGCTGTTCAGTTCCTTGCGGAAATAGTCATTTTTTATGGCTGTCTCATCGATGAGGTCAATTTTTCGTCCGAGTAAAAGCTGTAGCTCGTCTATGAAATCAAAAAAAGTAATAAATAGATCGTGAATTTGCTCGTAGTGGAAGATAACCGAGAAGTCGACGTCGCTTTGGTCGTTGAAGCGGGGAGTGAGGATGGAGCCGAATACCCACAGCTTGGCTACCTTGTACTTGCGGCACAGGGCTGCGATCTTGTCGATGTTCATCTCTATCAGTTTCATACCGCTGCAAATATAAGCAATAATAACCGTATGACAAAAAAGCGAACCTTGAATTGCCTCAAGATTCGCCTGTGGTGGAGCACAGCGGACTCGAACCGCTCACCTCGACACTGCCAGTGTCGCGCTCTAGCCAGATGAGCTAGTGCCCCATTGCTTATTTGCGTTGCAAAGTTAGGCATTTATTTGGAAACGCCAATGCCTTCTTGTTATTTTAATATTTATTAATATTTTTGGCGGTATTTTAGGAGGGCTGTTCCAAAATTTGGCAGTAACTTTACGACCTCCAATATCATGAAACTATGAAACGACTGTCAATTTTGTTCTTTCTGGCTGCCATAATGCTGTTTCCGGCTATAGTCCGCGCCGATGTCACTGTGGGAGCCGCCCGTACCGACCGCTATGTGCCTCAGCTCAAGGGCAAACGTGTGGCTCTGTTCTCGAATCATACCGGTATTGTCGACGGCCGCCATACGCTGGATATAATGCTCGATAACGGAATAAATGTGGTGACGCTGTTCTCGCCCGAACACGGTTTCCGCGGTACTGCCGACGCCGGCGAGCATGTGGGCAACAGCGTGGACGAACCTACCGGCATACCCATTGCGTCGCTCTACGGCGGCAAGGGTAAGCGTATGCCGTCGAAAGAAATTATGGACGGTCTCGATGTGATAGTGGTCGATATCCAGGATGTGGGACTGCGGTTCTACACCTACTACTGCACGATGATCGATCTGATGAATGCCGCCAAGGCCTATGGCAAAGAGGTGCTGGTGCTCGACCGTCCCAATCCCAACGGCATGTATGTCGACGGTCCGATACTCGACATGAAGTATAGCTCGGGCGTGGGGCGCCTTCCCATCCCTGTGGTCCACGGCATGACTCTCGGTGAACTCGCACAGATGGCCAACGGCGAAGGCTGGCTTGCCGACGGCGGTAAGGTGAAACTCGAAGTGGTGCCATGCGACGGATATACCCACCAGACACGCTATATGCTGCCTGTGGCGCCGTCGCCCAATCTGAAATCGATGCTTGCGATATATCTTTATCCGTCGATGTGCTACTTCGAGGCAACACCTGTGAGTCTGGGACGCGGCACCGATTCTCCATTTGAGATCTACGGACATCCCGACATGAAGGGCCGAACTTTCGACTTCACACCGCGCAGTGTGCCCGGTGCCAAGAATCCTCCGCAGCTCGACAAGCTCTGCCATGGCGTGGACCTCCGCAGCCTGCCCGAGTCGGAGGCGATAGCGCAGGGTATCAATCTGGAATATATCATCGACGCGTACCGCGACCTTGACATGGGCGATGCCTTCTTCCGTTCGTTCTTCGAACTCCTTATCGGCCGTGGCGATATCCGCGGCATGATAGAGGAGGGCAAGAGCGCCGCCGAAATCAAGGCCACATGGGCCGGCGACGTGGAGCGCTTCACGCAGCAGCGCCGTCCCTATCTCCTTTATGCAGAATAATTTCAACTGCCAATATGCTATGTCTCTACCGGTAATCGTCATTATCACAATAGTAGGGTATTTCGCCCTGCTTATGGCCGTGTCGTACTTTGCTTCGCGCGGCTCGGACAACAGCACATTCTTCACCGGCAAGCGCCAGGCGCCATGGCCGGTGGTAGCCTTCGCCATGATAGGCGCCGCTATTTCGGGTGTAACATTCATCTCGGTGCCCGGTATGGTCGCCGCCAAAGGGTATTCCTATCTGCAGATGGTGCTTGGTTTCATAGTCGGCTATGCGCTGATAGCCTTTGTGCTTGTGCCGCTGTTCTATAAGCGGAATCTCATATCGATCTACGGCTATCTGGAGGAGCGTTTCGGCGGCTCGACTTACCGTACGGGCGCATGGTTTTTCTTCCTGTCGAAGATGCTCGGTGCGGCGGTGCGTTTCTTCGTGGTGTGCGCGGTACTTCAGCTGCTTGTTTTCGAGCCGCTGCACATACCGTTTATTTTCAATGTCATAGTTACTATCGCTCTGATATGGCTCTATACCGTGCAGGGCGGTGTGAAGACCCTGATATGGACCGATACCATCAAGAGTTTCTGCCTCATCATGTCGGTGGTGCTGTGCATCTACTTTGTGGCCCGCAATCTTGGTTACTCGTTCGGCGAGCTTACTTCGGCCATATCGGAGCATCCGACTTCTCGCATGTTCTTCTTCGACAATCCCAAGGAAGCCACCTACTTCTGGAAACAGTTCCTTGCCGGTGTGTTCATGGCTATCGCCACAACGGGCCTCGACCAGGACATGATGCAGCGCAATCTCGCCTGCCGCGACAGCGGTCAGAGCCAGAAGAATATGATAGTGAGCGGTATAACCCAGTTTTTCGTGATAGCACTGTTCCTGCTCTTGGGTACGCTGTTAGTTATATTTCTTGATACCAAGGGTATAGAGCGCCCGGCCAAGAGCGACGACATATTCGGCCTCGTCGCCACCCATCCCGATGTGCCTGTGATAGTGGGCATACTGTTTGTGCTCGGGCTTGTGTCGGCGGCCTATTCGGCGGCCGGCTCGGCGCTTACGTCGCTTACCACCTCGTATACCGTCGATATCCTTGGCGCGCATAAGAAAAAGGACGAAAAGGGTCTCACCCGCACCCGCAAGGCCGTGCATATTGCCATGTCGACGGTCATGGGTCTGGTTATCATAGCATTCTATTACCTCAGCGACCAGGATGCCATCTCGGCGGTATATACCCTGGCGTCGTATACCTACGGGCCGATACTGGGCCTGTTCGTGTACGGCATGTTCTGGCGCAAGCCCGTTCGCGACCGGCTCGTGCCGGTGGTATGTGTGGCGGCGCCCTGCCTGTCGTGGTGCGTGCAGTGGTGCCTGCGTCATTTCTTCGGGTATGAGACCAGTTTCGAACTGTTGATTATCAACGCCTTTATTACAGTAGTCGGACTGCGCCTGCTGTCGGTGGGTGTAAAGAAACTATCCTGAAGCTATGGCCAAGGATCTCTTCCGTCGCTATCTGTGGATGATAGACACCATACGGCGCTACGGCCGCATATCGCGCGCCGAATTCGACGACTGCTGGAGCCGCTCGGCATTTTCCGACGGCAAGCCCATGCCCCGGCGTACTTTTTTCAATTACCGCCAGGCCATCGAGGAGCTTTTCTGTGTGGATATAAAATGCGATGTACGTACCTATGAATACTATATCGACGAAAATGGCTCGCACAATGAGGATATGACCGAATGGCTGCTCAATGCCGCCGCAGTGAACGATGTGCTGTCGAATTCGCGCGAGCTCGCCGACCGGATTTTTGTTGAGGATGTGCCGTCGGCGCGGCAGCATCTGGCGCCGGCCATCGATGCCATGCGCCAGAACCAGGTGCTGCACTTCGACTATCTGCCGTACTACCGCACGCGCTCGGGCGAGGTGACCCTCGAACCGTATTTCCTCAAGATATTCCGCCAGCGGTGGTATCTTACCGGGCGCAATGTGGAGGAAAACCGCATAAAGACCTACGCTCTCGACCGCATCGGAACGTTAAATATTCTTAATGAAAAATTCGAAATCGATCCGTCGTTTGATTTCGACGAATACTTCCGCTATTCGTTCGGAATAGTGTCGAGCAAGGGCGAACCGCGGCGCATAGCGGTGCGGACCGACCCGGGTCAGGCCAAGTATTTCCGTGCTCTTCCCCTGCACAAAAGTCAGGAGGAGGTGATACACGACCGCTATTCGATATTCTACTACAATATGCGCATCACTCCCGACTTTGTGTCGGAGCTGCTGTCGTATGGGCCGCGTGTGGAAGTGTTGCAGCCGCCCGAACTGCGGGTCATGCTGCGGAGCCAGCTCGAGGATGCGCTGAAATATTACGTTTGAATGGCCTCTGGGCTGGTTATGAGATGGTTTCGTATTTTTTAACATTATTTTCCTTGACAAATAAATAAAAATGCAATAATTTTGCGGTACGAAAGTGACCAAAGTCGAGTACCGGTTTGCAAAGACATAATAGTCTTGAACTGCGCCGCCATAAACGGCTTGGACACCGATTTCCGCCCGTGAGGGTGAAAGCCGGCCCCATTTTTGTGTGGCCGCCAACAGCAATAGACTCATGGACAAAATAGTTGTTTTATAGATAATTGTGTATTAGATTCGGGGCGTCGGGATGACGTCCCGCTTCATTTTTTATCTTTGGAGAGTCATAATATATTTGATTTTCCGTCGGTTTTGATTAATATTGCGCCATGAAATTCATTATACCTCTTTTTTTGTTGTTGGCAGCGATGCCGGTATCGGCCTTCGACTATGCGATAGCGGGAGATAAGGCGCCTGTTAGCGACGGTACGATACTCTATCTTGTAACCGGCAATGACAGCCGCGAGGTCGATTCCACCGAGGTTTCGGGCGGCAAATATCTGTTTTCGGGAACAGCCGCCCGGCCGGCGTATGCCCGCATAGGCTATAAAGAGAAGATCGATGGCGGTGTGCGGACAAACTTTATAGCCCATCTGATAATTGAGCCGGGGCAGACTGTGATCGACGGCGAAAAAAATCTGCCCAGCTGCGGTGGCGAGCTTAACATGCGCCTGGCGTCCATGCTTTCGGCATCGCAGGCCTTGTACGAACGGGCTGCCGGACAGATAAAGGCTCTTGAAAAAGATTCGCTCGACCGCGAGACGATGCTCCGGAGGCGAAAAGCCATATCGCGCGAGTACGTGGCCGCGAACAAAGCGGAGCTTAAGAAAGGCATCATGGCCAATGCCGACAACGCTGTGGCGGAATCGGTGCTGTCGGCCTACGCGCAGATGTGTACGCCCGATGAATGGCAGGAAGTGTATGCCGTATTGTCGCCCGAAATCAAGGCGCTGCCGTTTGTAGGGCAAATCAACAGCCGCCACACCAGTGCCGGGCGCGCGTCGGAGGGAACGGCCTTCATCGATTTTTCCGCCCGCAATCCCGACGGCAGTGCGGCCCGATTCTCCGACTATATCGGCAAAGGCCGGTATGTGCTTGTCGATTTCTGGGCGAGCTGGTGCGGTCCGTGCCGCAGGGAGGCAAGGGAAACCCTGATGCCGCTATACGAGAAATACAAGGATAACGACCGGTTTACCATACTCGGTGTCGCCGTGATGGATAAAGTCGAGTCGACATTACATATACTTCGGGAGGCCGGCTATCCGTGGCCGCAGCTCATCGATGCCGGCGCCACTCCGGCCGAACTGTACGGTTTCAACGCTATTCCGATGATAATTCTGTTCGGCCCCGACGGCCGCATCGTGGCGCGCGGACTGCGCGGAGCGGAAATCGCGGCAACGGTCGCCGAATGCCTCAAATGAATTTTTTCGGGCACTGCAACGTGCTTTTCGGGTATAACGTACGTTATTAATGTGTAATTTTGTACTTGTATAATGCATACAGTCATGAAGAAGAAAGACATCCCCGTGCTGCTTCTGACCGGATATCTGGGAAGCGGCAAAACAACATTGCTCAATCATATACTCACCAACGAGAAAGGCATCAAATTCGCTGTAATAGTGAATGATATCGGCGAGGTGAATATCGATGCGTCGCTCATACAGAAAGGCGGCGTGGTCGGCGGGAAGGACAACGGTGACCTGGTGGCCCTGCAGAACGGCTGCATCTGCTGCACTCTGAAAATGGACCTCGTGCAGCAGCTTGCCGATATCGCCGAGACGGGCAAGTTCGATTATATAGTGGTCGAAGCCAGCGGCATCTGCGAGCCCGAGCCTATAGCCCGCACCATCTGCTCGATACCCAATATGGGCGAGGAGTATACCCGCGGCGGCGTTCCGCGCCTCGACTGCATCGCCACAGTAGTCGACGCACTGCGCATGAAGAGCGAATTCGAGTGCGGCGACTCGCTCAAGCGCAAGAATCTCGACGAGGACGATATCGAGAATCTGGTGATACAGCAGATAGAATTCTGCAATATCATACTGCTCAACAAGATATCGGAGGTAACCCGCGAGGAGGCCGACCGTGTGCGCGCCATCATCCGCGCCATTCAGCCCAAGGCCCGCATCATAGAGTGCGACTACGCCGATGTGCCCATCTATGAACTTATCCACACCAATCTCTTCGATTTCGAACGCACCTCTACTTCAGCAGCCTGGGTGCGCGAGCTCGAAGGCATACACGATGATGATGACGACGACGATGACGACCACGACGATCATGATCACCACGACCATCACCACCATCACGACCATGAGCATGAAGAAGAGCATGAGCACGAGCATGAGCACAGCCACCACCATCATCACCACGACCATGACCACGAAGAGGGCGAGGCCGAGGAATATGGCATAGGCACTTTCGTGTATTATCGCCGCAAGCCTTTTGATAGCAATAAATTCGATTATTTCATCCACTCGCACTGGCCGAAATCGGTTATCCGTGCCAAGGGTGTTATCTACTTCAAGCACAATACCGACATGTCGTATCTCTTCGAGCAGGCCGGCGTACAGAAGAGCCTCACCGAGGCCGGCATGTGGTTCGCCACTGCGCCCAAGGACGAGCTCGAGGCAATGGCCGAGCAAGATCCGTCGATACTGGCCGACTGGGATCCGGTGTACGGCGACCGTATGATCAAACTGGTGTTCATCGGCCGCAAGATGGACCGCGAGGCCATCGAGAAGGCCCTCGATGCGGCGCTCGGGTAGGAGAGTAGGAAGTTAGGAGACTATGAGGTTAGGAAGTTAGGAGAGTAGGAGGTTGGGATATTGTTTTTTTAGAACTTGGCGGGAGGTGGAGTGTTATATATAGACACGATGTATCCTGTAATTTCTAAATATAACTCTATCATGACCGACAGACTGTCCTACGAAGAGAAGAAGGAACTTCCCGATTCGGTATTCGGCCTTCCTGAACGCCGCGAATATCCCATGCCCGACGCCGCCCATGTGCGTGCCGCCGAGGCTTATTTCCGCTATTGCCCCGAAGAGCTTAAGCCTAAGCTCGCTAAGGCTATAATGGCCCGTGCGGCCGAATATGGCGTGGATGTGGAGTCGCCCACGGTCCGCGAATACGCCGCCGAGTGACAAAAAGACGAATTTCGGACACAGAGACATCGGTAATTTTGCGTGACAAAACGTAAAATTATGGATGTCTCTTTATTTCCGCGTTTGCCCGATCCATTGGGGCAGACTCCCGGGCGCCGCGTGGTGAACATGCGGCCCCGCACGGCTTTCGACGGCAGTATGGAACTGGTGGCGGCTCTTCCTCCGGCGACCATGGCGTCGCTGAAGGGCTGGCGCCCGCTGTGCCGCCTTGGCGGACAGCTGCTCGTGACCGCCGGTACGGCCACCGCCGTGGTCGACGATGCCGGCGGCGATGCATTGCCCTCGCCGGGGTTGGTGGCGCTGCCGGGTGAGCCTCTGTGTGCGCTCGGCGTGTCGTCCGACGAGGCCATTGTCATGACCGCGGTAGGTCCGGCCCGGGTCGGCATCGCCGACGGCGCTCTGAGCATAGTTCGTTGCGACTGCGAATATCCGCCGATAGGGCTTCGCGCCGTGCAGGTGTCGGTGGCCGCGGCATCGACAGGTGTGCGGACGCTGTCGAAGACTTACTCCGATGCCGGGCGCCTCACCGCTGCCGACTGCGACGCTCTTGTGGGCGACCTCGAGGCGGCATATCTCGAGGCCGTGGCCAAAGCCGCCGCTGCCGGGTGTATGGTGCAGCCCGCACTGGCCCGCTACCGCCTGCTCGACAGGCGCGGCGAGCTACTGTTCGAGTCGCCTCCGGTGCTATTGTCGCTTCCCGGAGGCAGTCAGTGCGCCGGCACTGTCGAGGCGCCCTGTGCCGACGGCCGCACGGTATCGTCCTATGAGCTGAGCCTTAAGACCTGGCGCGTGGAGGTGTCGGTGCCGGCAGAGCGCTCCGACGAGGTGGCGGCAGTGGAAATCTGCCTGTCGCCGCAGTTCCATCCATATCGCGCAGGCGCCAAGGGCATGGCTGTGGCGGCGCGCGATGCCTCCGGCTATAAGGTGCGTGTAGGGCTGCCGGGCTCGTACCGCGCTCTGGGTGCGGATAGCGGCGGCACGGAGTCGACCCTGATGAAGGCGATAGCGCGCATGGATGCCATAGAGCGGTGTGTGGCGCGTATCAACAGCCCGTTCGGAGGTACGGCGCGGACTGTGCGGACGGCGTGTTCGCCCGATGCCGACGCCGGCGGTGCCATGCGGGCTCTTGATGCGGCTCTGAGCGCGAAGGTGAAGCGGGCTTCGTTTGCCGAGTCTTTGCTGTCGGCGCCGCATGCGATGGCAGCGTCGTCGGCTGCTTCCGACGGTAGCGCTGTGGCCTGGGGCGCGCCTCGGGCACTGCGCTATGCGGGCTATCCGCTGCCGGTGTTTGCCACCGCGCAGTCCGGTGCCGCCTGGCATGCTACGGTGACGGTGCGCTTCGACGGTCGGCGCGGAGTGTCGCGCTACGTCGAGGGGAGCGTCGGCTGCCCGTCGGCTCTCGGACCGGTGCTGAGCTATCCTTCGCCCGATGCACGCTCCATGAGCATACTGCTGTGGTCGGAGGGCGTGACGCGCCGCTTCGAGTGCAGTCTCACTCCCGACGAGAGCGGCCGACGCTCGGTGTATATATCGCCCGGCTTGCAGGCGCCGGAATTTACCACAGTGTCGGCCGGAGCGCTTATCGATATCGAGAATGCCGACGAGACTTTCGACGATGTCGTGGCGCTTTGCCGTGCCGAGGCTCCTGTGGGCACGGTTGCGGCTGTGTGCGGCATGCCCGGCAAGGTGCACGCGCTCGCTGCCGTGGCGGGAGCCGAGCAGGCGTGGGACCGCGGCCGCAGCCGCTTCTATGCCGCCACCGGGGGAGGGATAGCGTCGCTTGCCATGACGGCTTCGACCGGCGCGTGCTCTGTGCGGATGGTGGAGCGGCGCGGGGTGTCGCGCTCCGACGCCCTGGCTGTGGGCGACGGCGAGGTCTATGCATTGGTAGAGGGCGGGGGAGGGCGCGTGCCGGTGGCACTGATGCCGCGGGGAGGCGTCCGACCGCTCGCTCAGGCCGCCGACTACCTTTTTCTGCTCTACGACAGGCTCCGGGGCGAGCTGTGGGCGGTGTCGGCCGGCGGCCGGGCCGATGTGTTCTCCACTGCAGGCATGTACTCGCGCACTCTGCCGCCTTACACGGCCGCCGTGTGCGCTTCGGGCGAGTACTACGGGCTGCACAGCGGGGGTGTGGACCGGGTGTCGGCGCAGTCGGGCTCGGGCCGCATAGCCGTGGAGTATGCCGATACGTTCAGCCCGGTCGGGCGCCGTCCGTTCTCGCTTCGCTCGGTGGTTGCCGATATAGCGGGCGATTCTATCGGGGCAACTCTGGCCGTAGGAGCTGCCGGTCTTGGCGGGAATGTGGTTCGCCCGATAGCCGAGCGCCGGTTTTCCGGGGCGGTGCGCAGTCCTATGGAGATGGCCGCGGTGTCGGCTCCGGCGCGCTCGCTGTCGGTGCGTCTGTCGGGAATGGCCGGCGCAGGTACGTGCATACGTTCGTTTACATTCAGGCTTGCATGGATACGGAAGTGATGCTCGCCGTCGACGCCATCCGCCGCCGCCCCGACGACTACGATCCGCAGAAAGGCACCGGCTGCTACGGCCGCCGCGTGCGGTGCGTGGCGCCGGAGGTAGGCAAGGGGTATTTCTATGTGCCCGAGAGCATGACGGCCGACCCCGAATACACCCGGGTGAAGCACGACCGCGACGGCTGGCGGCGCCTGCGCTGCCGTCACGACTTCGAGTACTGGTGCTCGGAGTGTGTAAGAATCAAGGATAAGATCAGCGGCCGGCGTGTGCCCTTCGTGCTCAACCGCCCTCAGCGCCGGGTGCTCTCGGTGCTCGAGGACGACCGCCTCTCGGGGCGCCCCATACGCATCATCCTGCTCAAGGCGCGCCAGTGGGGCGGCAGTACGCTCGTGCAGATGTATATGGCATGGATACAGTGCTGCCACCGGCGCAACTGGTACTCGCTCATCTGTGCGCATCTCAAGGATACCTCGGCGGCAATACGCGGCATGTATACCCGGCTCCTCGACAGCTATCCGTCCGAGCTGTGGGAGGGCGACGCCGCACCGTGCTTCAAGGCCTACGAGGGCAGCCACAACATGCGCATGATAGCCGGGCGCGACTGCGTGGTGACACTGGCATCGTCGGAGCGTCCCGACAGTGTGCGCGGCGGCGACTATGCCATGGCTCACCTGAGCGAGATGGCATACTGGGCCGACACACCCTCGCGGCAGCCCGACGATGTGATACGCGCCGTGTGCGGCGGCGTGGCTCTGGTGCCGTACTCGCTCATTGCCGTGGAATCGACGGCCAACGGCGTGGGCAATTATTTCCATTCCGAATGGCTGCGCTGCCGGGCCGGCGAGGGCGACAAGCACGCCGTGTTCGTTCCGTGGTTCGAAATCGACATCTACAGGCTCGAGCCGCCCGATGCGGCTGCGTTCGCGGCGTCGCTCGGCAAGGATGAACTGGCGCTGTGGGAGGCCGGTCTGACGCTGGACCGTCTCTACTGGCGCCGGCTCAAGCGCGCCGAGTATGCCAGCGAGCAGCAGATGCACTCGGAGTACCCGTCGAACGATACAGAGGCTTTCGTGTCGACCGGTGCCGGAGTGTTCGACGCCGCCGACATCGAGGCTCTGCGCGCGGAGTGCCGGGAGGCGCCGTTTATCGGTGAACTGTCGGGTGGCAAGCCTGTGGCCGATGCCGCCGGTGCGCTGCGCATATGGCGCATGCCCGAGACCGATATACGCTATGTGGTGTCGGCCGATATCGGAGGCACCAGGGCCGGAAGCGACTGGTCGGTGGCGTCGGTGCTCGCTTTCGCTCCCGACGCTCTGCCCGAGGTGGCGGCGCAGTGGCGCGGGCATGTGCCGCACGACTGTCTTGTGACCGTGCTCGCCGACATAGCGCGTTTCTACGGCAACGCTCTGCTGGTGGTGGAAAGCAACACCCTCGAAAGCCGCGACGCCATGATGGAGGATTCGGCCGAATTTATCATAAACCGTCTGGCGCGCCTCTATCCCAACCTGTACCGGCGCCGCAGCTACGACACCGTCACCGGCGAACCCGGCACGCGCATAGGCTTCCACACCAACCGCTCGACCAAAGCCATGCTTATAATCAATCTGCAAGGCCTTGTGCGCGAGCAGGCCTACATAGAGCGCGACAACGACGCCTGCAATGAACTCGCCACCTACGAACACGGCCCCGGCGGTACCTACGCCGCCCGTCGCGGCTTCCACGACGATATACTGATGAGTCGTGCCATCGGCCTCTTCGTCGGCTCGTCGGCACGTCCGGCCAAAGTCGGCGCCGCCCTCCCGTCTCCGCGCCGCTGGTAATTGGTAGTTTAGCCTTAAAATCGAGAAAAAGGGGCCACGGATTTGTTATTATTGAAATTCTTATCTATATTTGCGTTAAAGTCATGAAATGACAATACAAACACCTAAACTACAGATTACCATGATAAGTCCGTTAGCCCACGTCGATCCCAAGGCCAAAATAGGCAACGACGTGACCATCCATCCTTTCGCGTTCGTAGACGCCGACGTCGTGATAGGCGACGGCTGCGAGATAATGCCTTATGCCAGCGTTATGGCAGGCACTACCCTCGGCAAGTGTGTGAGAGTGTTCCAGGGCGCTATCGTAGGCGCCGAGCCACAGGATTTCCGCTGGAAAGGCAATCCGTCGTACTGCTTTATCGGCGACAATACCGTTATCCGCGAGCATGTGATAGTGAACCGCGGCATCTACTCGCAGGGAGGCACCTCGATAGGCGCGGGGTGCTATGTGTTCGCCGACAGCCATGTGGGTCACGATACCCGCATAGAAGACAATTGTGTGGTGGGCAACAGTGTTACCATAGCCGGCGACGTGCATATCGACTGCGGCAGCATTCTGTCGAGCGGTGTGGTGGTACACGAAAAATCGCATATCGGCAAGTTCGCCCTCATAAAAGGCGGCACGCGCATCAGCTCGAATGTGCCTCCGTACACCATCATGGCACACAATCCTGTGACTTACTACGGCGTAAACTCTATCGTGATGCAGAAACATGCCGGCTACACCGATGCCCAGATCGACGATATCGCCAAGGCATACCGCCATATCTATCAGTGCTCGACCTCGGTGTTCAACGCTCTCAAGCGCATCGAAACGGATATCGACGATACGCCCGTACGTGCCGAAATACTTAAATTCATCCGCGACAACAACATGAAACTCGCCGGCGACCGCTTCGAGGCGGAATAACCGCGTTGCATGCAAGTGAATACCAAATCCGTTGACGATGGAGCCGAAAACAGAGCCACTGGAGAAGCTGCAGACTGCCATACTGGATATTTTCAGAATTGAAAAGGCCAAAGGCGGTGTGCTTGCGAGCCGGAGAATGAAATCGAGGGCCATGAAATATGCCCGGACGACCGGTGTACCCGAGTATAAGACTGTAGTGGAGACGCTGATGCTCGACAACTATCCCCGCGATTTTGAAAATCATGGCAAAGCCGGGCTGTTGCAGCTTTGGGGCTGGACTGGTGCCGTGAGCTTATTGGCGGCCGTGGCGTTGATGATTTCTGCCTTTTACAACAGATACGATTTTTTGATCTATCTGATGTTCATTGTTATGAGTCTCGCCATATCCGCTCTGGGCATATGGCAGTTCAGACGCCTGTACAGAAGCATATGCGAGCATGCATCTGCTCAATGGCGGACGCCGCTGTATGAGAGCAATCAGAAATCGGAGTCGAACTATTGTTGAACGTCATATACGGAAGAGACATAAAGAAATCCAGCAGCAGGCCTCGGGCCGACTGCCGGATTTTTCTGTTGAGCGACAAACGGGGCTCGAACCCGCGACCCTCAGCTTGGGAAGCTGATGCTCTACCAACTGAGCTACTGTCGCAATCGTAAAGCGAGGCAAAGTTAAGCATTTTAGCGCCAATACCCAAAGTTTTTGACAATCTTTTGCGGCAGGAATGCGTTAATATGGTATGGAAGAAATTGAAATACCGATAGAGACACATCCGTGGGAGCCTTTTGCGCCTGCGGGTGCCCGTGTGCTTATAATGGGCACTTTCCCGCCGCAGTCCAAGCGATGGTCGATGGATTTTTACTATCCCAACCGTACCAACGATTTCTGGTTTATGATGGGCCTGATATTCAGGGGCGACCGCCACGCGCTCTACGATGCGTCGGCGCGCAGTTTCCGTCTGGACGATATCAAGGCGCTACTGACGGAACGCGGAATCGCGCTCAACGATACCGGCCGGCGTGTGCGCCGTCTCATGGGGAATGCCTCGGACAAATATCTGGAAATAATAGAGCCGGCGCCGCTGGGCGAACTCCTCGCATCGATGCCTTCGTGCCGAACCGTGGTGACCACCGGCGAGAAAGCTGCCGGTGTTGTGGCGTCGCTCACCGACACGCCGCTGCCGGCTATGGGCACCATGGTGACCTCGGCCGACGGCATCGACATATGGCGTATGCCCTCGACAAGCCGTGCCTATCCGCTGAAACTCGAGAAAAAGGCCGAGTACTACGAGCGGATGTTCCGCCATGCGGGCGTCCTGTGATTTTTTTTCTGTCATTTTCCCGGTTTGACTTGCAAAAATATCGCTTCAGGGGTATTTTGAGGCTCCTGTGGTTTCATTGCTGTGCTTTTTTGATTACCTTTGCAGGCATTATTGAGATAAACGCGGACATTTTGACTAATCCACAATGAAAAGATATATCAAACCAATCGTTACCGCCCTGCTTCTTGGCGCCGGAGCATCCGCTCTGTATGCTATTCCGGCCAAGAAAGGTCTGTTTCCTTTCACCCAGGCCGACGGCACTGTGATAGAAGTGGAACTGACCGGCGACGAATTTGCCCATTGCTATCTTAGCCCCGACGGCTATCCTCTTGTCGAGAAAAACGGCACGCTTTACTACGCCGGTTTTACAGCCGCCGGCGCCCTGGAGGCGAGCGATCTGCGTGTGGCCGCTACCCGCAGCAGCGCCGACAAGGCCTTCCTGGCCGGGGTCGACAAGTCGAAAATCGCCGATGCCCTCCGGTACAACGCCGAGAAGTCGCCTATGCGCCGCAACGCCGGTGCATCGGGCATGATGCGCGCTCCGCAGGGTCCCGGTCTCGACGAGGGTTCCGACTTCCCTGTCACCGGTTCGCCGCGCGTGCTGGTGATACTGGCCGAGTACTCCGATGTGAAAATGACCGTGGCCAATCCTCACGACTATTTCAGCCGCATGATGATGGAACCCGGCTTCAGCGACTACGGGGGCACCGGCTCGGCAATCGACTTTTTTACCGAAAACTCCAATGGTCAGTTCACGCCTCAGATCGATGTCTACGGTCCTGTGACGCTTCCTCAGAAGCAGAGCTACTACGGTGCCAACGACTATAACGGCGACGACAGGAATGCCGCCCAGATGATAGCTGACGCCTGCGAGGCTCTCGACAGCCAGATCGACTTTTCGCTCTATGATACCAACAAGGACGGTTATATCGACAACGTGTTCGTGTTCTACGCCGGTCGCGGCGAGGCCAACGGTGGGGGTGCCAATACCGTATGGCCCCATAAATGGAATGTGACATACGCCGGAATCAATAAGAGTTTCGACGGCGTGAAGCTCGACCGCTATGCCTGCTCCAACGAGTGGATGAGCGGCCGTCCCGACGGTGTGGGTACGTTTATCCACGAGTTCTCGCATGTAATGGGTCTTCCTGACCTCTATTCCACCAACTACAGCAGCGCGTTTACACCGGGCGAATGGTCGACTCTGGACTACGGTCCCTACAACAACGACGGCTGTACGCCGCCATTGTACTCGGCTTTCGAGCGCTATGCGCTGGGGTGGATCGAGCCTGTGCTTATAGACAGCCCTGTGACCGCCGAGCTCCCGTCGATAGGCGAGAATGTGTGCGGCATCATCAAGACGGCAAAGGAAAACGAATATTTCCTGTTGGAGAACCGCCAGCAGGTGTCGTGGGACAAATATATACCCGGACACGGCATGCTCATATGGCATGTCGACTACAATGCCTCGATATGGAGCCGCAATGCCGTGAATAACTCAAGCTCGCACCAGTATGTGGATATCGAGGAGGCCGACAATACCCGAAGCGAATATTCGCGTGCCGGCGACGCCTTTCCCGGTACCGGCAATGTGACATCGTTTACCGATGACACTGCGCCATCGATGAAGACATGGAGCGGCGCGCGACTCAATCTTCCCATAACCGATATCGCCGAGTCTGCCGGTGTGATAAGCTTCAACGTAGCCGGCGGCAAGGCCACGGGCAATATCGACAAACCGGTGGCACTTGCGGCGACAGCTGTGGAGACCGACCGCTTCACCGCCAACTGGGAGGCTGTCGAGGGGCTGAACTATCTTCTGTCGGTGTATAGTCTCGACGGCGCCGGAAAGCCCGTATACACGGCCTATAACCGCACCAACGTGGGCGCGGTATCGTCGGTGACCGTCGAAAATCTCGAGCAGGATACACAGTACTATTATACGGTAACGGCCATGAGCGGGTTCTCGCGCTCGGAGGTGTCGGACGAAATCGCTGTCCGCACCCGCCGCATGAGCATCGACTATTTCCCGGTAAAAGCCCTCGACGCCACCGCTGTGGCAAAGAACAGTTTTGTGGCCAACTGGGAGGCGCTCCCCGATGCTGTGGAATATGAACTGACGGTCAACGAACTCACAATGGGCGATCCTCTGCGGTTCTCTACCGGCTTCGATGACAAGCTTCTGCCCGCAGGGTGGTCGGCATCGTCGTGGTCGCTCAGCGGCATGGCCAACCGTTATGGAAAGGCAAGTCCCGCCATCACTATCCAGGCCGGAAACTACATGGAAACACCCGACTACGGCGACATATATACCGTTGCATTCTGGCACCGTGCCAATTCGCAGGCCGCCGGCGTGATAAAGATCAGCGGTAAAATAGGCGGCGAATGGACCGACGTGCGCGACTGCGCCATCGAAAAGGCCGTAGGCGGTGTGACGCATTCTGTCGAGCTTCCCGCAGGGGTATCGGCTGTGCGTATAAGCTACGCAGGCACCGTCGGATCGGTGGCTATCGACGATATCGAGCTGAGCTACGGCCACGACATACTCCGCATGCCGCTTGAGGCCTACACTGCCGTCAATGTCGGCAACGTCACCTCCTATGCTGTGGAAGGCCTTGAACCGGGCCACGGATATTCCTATACTGTCCGTGCGTCGGACGGCTCTCTGAAATCGAAAGAATCGGTCGAAATCCGCGTTACCACTGCCGGAACAAGCGGTATCGCCGGCATCACCGCCGACGAGACATTTACAGTTGTTGTCGAAGGCGGGGTGATCGCCGTGCGCGGTGTGGATGCCTCTGCGGCGGTGGCGCTCTTCGACATCGCCGGCCGCGAAATAGGCTCGGGACGTGGCGAGAGCACCTTCGCGCCCGATACGAAGGGCGTGTACATAGTACGCGTCGGCTCGGCATCGGCCAAGGTCGTGATAAGGTAAGATAGCGCTATATACAAGCATGCCGGCGCCGCCTGTGTCTGTCTGAACACAAGCGGCGCCGGCGGCGTTTATATGTCATATACAGAAGAATAAAACCGATATGATATGAAAACGACTGCTATAGCCGCCATCGTGGCGGGCGCTCTCCTTGCAGGCGGACTCACCGGCTGCGTGAGCAAAAAGAAATACAACGAACTGGCAGGTCTTCACCAGGAGATGAGCCAGAATTATACCACACTGCTGTCGAACTACCAGCAGGAACAGACCAAGTCGAAGACCGTGCAGGCGCTTCTGGACGAGGCACGGCGCAACAACGCCGACCTTAAGAGCAGTTATGCGGCACTGCAGAGCTCGCTCGACAAGAGTATATCGCAGAACACTCAGGGTAATGTGAACATATCGAAGCTGGTCGATCAGATTAATGCTTCGAACAAGTATATCCGTCAGCTCGTCGAGGCCAAAGGCAAGAGCGACTCGCTCAATCTGGCCCTGACATCGAATCTCACACGCTCGCTCAACGGCAACGAGCGCGACGAGGTGAATGTGCGTGTCATAAAGGGTGTGGTCTATATATCGCTGGCCGACAACATGCTCTTCAAGAGCGGCAGCTACGAGGTCAACAGCCGCGCCATGGAGACTCTATCGAAGATAGCGAAGATCATCAAGGACTATAAGGACTACGATGTGCTTGTAGAGGGCAATACCGATCCGGTGCCCATCAAGCGCACCAATATCCGCAATAACTGGGATCTGTCGGCCCTGCGGGCGTCGTCGATAGTGCAGGTGCTTCAGAACGATTTCGGCGTTGATCCGTCGCGTCTCACCGCCGGAGGTCGCGGCGAGTACAATCCTATAGCCGACAACAGCACCGAACTCGGCCGTCAGCGCAACCGCCGCACCGAGATCATCATCACTCCGAAGCTCGACCAGTTCCTCGATCTCATCGACAAGGCACCGAAGGATAATTAGGAATTGCTGACACGTAGCTTCCGCGGGAAGGTACAGTAGCGCCTCTGCGAGGCGCGATTCGGCTTCCGGCTTTTCACCCCATGCGCGAGCACATGGGGCTGGGTACAGAGGCGCCCTCTCCGAGGCCTTTGCGTGGTCAGAGATGTTAGGCCCGGGTTAAGGTTTGCTGAACGGCGACCGCAACCCGGGTTTTGTGTGTTTTCTCTCAAATAACTGACTCTGTAGGAGTCATACAAACCGTGGGCCGTGATGTATATGGAATACAAAAAAACGGGCCATCCTGGTGGGACGGTCCGTTTTTTGTATGTATGGGGTTGGGTTAGTCGATGGTTTCGTCGGCTTCGTAGCCGCCCATTTCGCGGATGGCGTTCTTGAGCATTACATACTGCTGGAAGAGGTGGTTTACAGGCACCTCGTTCTTGGTGTAGTCGTGCATAGGGCTCTTGAGGAAGAAGCTGAGGAAGCGCTGTATGCCGTAGCGGCCGGCACGTGCTGCGAGGTCGCTGAGCAGCACGAGGTCGAGGCAGAGGGGAGCTGCAAGGATGGAGTCGCGGCAGAGGAAGTTGATCTTGATCTGCATGGGGTAGCCCATCCAGCCGAAGATATCGATGTTGTCCCAGCCTTCCTTGTTGTCGTTGCGCGGGGGATAGTAGTTGATGCGCACTTTGTGGTAGTAGCCGTTGTGGTCGTTGCCTTCGCCGCCGCAGTTCACGCCGTAGAGGTCGGGCTGATCTTCGGGCACGAGGATGCTCTCGAGGGTAGAGAGCTTGGAAACTTCCTTGGTGCGGAAGTTGGCGGGCTCGTCGAGCACGAGGCCGTCGCGGTTGCCGAGAATGTTGGTTGAGAACCAGCCGTTCAGACCGAGGCAGCGGGTGCCGATGATGGGAGCGAAGCCCGACTTAACGAGGGTCTGGCCGGTCTTGAAGTCCTTGCCTGCGATAGGCATTTTGGTCTTCTCGGCGAGTTCCCACATTGCGGGGATGTCGACGGTGGTGTTGGGAGCGCCCATGATGAAGGGAGCGCCTTCGGTGAGTGCAGCATAGGCATAGCACATGGAGGGTGCGATGTGCTCTTTGTCGTCGGCCTTCATGGCAGCCTCGAGAGCCTCGAGTGTGTAGTGTATTTTTTCGTCAACGGGCACATATACTTCGGTGGAAGCAGCCCAGAGCACAACCACGCGGTCGAGGTTGTTGTCGGCCTTGAATTTGCGTATGTCTTCGCGAATCTGCTCTACGAGTTCCCAGCGGGTACCGGTCTTGACGTTGTCGCCGTGGAGACGGGCAGCGTAGTTGGGGTCGAAAGCAGCCTTGAGGGGCTTGATGGCTTCGAGTTCCTCGCGTACGGGCTCGATGTCCTTTTCTTTGAGGACTTCGGCGTGGATGGCCGATTCGTATGCGTTAGCGGGATAAACGTCCCACGAAGCGAATACGATGTCGTTGAGGTCGGCGATGGGAACGATATCTTTATATTTGAGGTATTTCTTGTCAGCGCCCTGTCCGACACGCATTTTGTCGTACTGGGTCATGGAGCCTACAGGCTTGGCGAGACCTTTGCGGGTCATTAATACACCGGTCATGAATGTGGTAGATACGGCACCGAGGCCAACGACCATCACACCGAGCTTGCCGTTAGCCGGCTTTACTTTTGCATTGCTCATTTTCAATGGTTTATTTAATATTTTAAGATTTAGTTCAATAGTTTGTACAATCTAAGGCGTATGAGGCCTGAGGATTGAGCGCGTAAAAGTAGAAAGTTTTTTCGATGTGTAAAAATTTTCTCAGGACAAAATTAGTAAAATATTGTAAACCATCTCTAAATAATCGGTCGTTTTGTTTATGTATGTTAAATCATCAGATAATTATAAATTTTTGTATTAAAATAATCTAATGATGTATGGCGTGGGCTATGGGCATAAAAAGAGCCCCGGAAGGTTTTGACTTTGCGTCAGCTGCCTTCCGGGGCTATTGGTCTTATGGGTCTTATAAGACTAATTGGTCTTATAGGACTTATGGGTCTGATAGGGCCATTACATCATGCCGCCCATGCCGCCCATGCCGGGAGCGGGCATCGGAGCGGGATTTTCTTCTTTCTTTTCGGCGATCACGCACTCTGTGGTGAGGAACATGCCAGCGATGGAGGCGGCGTTCTCAAGAGCTACGCGGGTAACCTTGGCGGGGTCGATGACGCCGGCGGCGAGAAGGTTCTCGTATGTATCGGTGCGGGCGTTGTAGCCGTAGTCGCCGGTTCCTTCGCTTACTTTCTGGACAACCACAGCGCCTTCGACGCCTGCGTTGGCGGCAATCTGACGGAGGGGTTCCTCGATAGCGCGTTCTACGATGGCGATACCGGTCTGCTCGTCGTCGTTGGCGCCCTTGAGGTCGCGCAGACGGGCGAGGCAGCGGATATATGCCACGCCGCCGCCGGGTACGATGCCTTCGGCGATAGCGGCGCGTGTGGCGCTGAGTGCGTCATCGACACGGTCTTTCTTTTCTTTCATTTCAACCTCGGAGGGTGCGCCTACATGGAGCACGGCTACACCGCCGGCGAGCTTGGCAAGGCGTTCCTGGAGTTTCTCGCGGTCGTAGTCGCTGGTGGTCTGGGCGATCTGGGCCTTGATTTGGGCAACGCGCGCTGCGATGCGCTCCTTATCGCCGTCGCGGTTTACGATGGTGGTGTTCTCCTTGTTGACGGTCACGCTGTTGGCATGTCCGAGGTCCTGCATGGTGGCCTGGTCGAGCTTCATGCCCTTCTCCTCGGAGATAACAGTGCCGCCGGTGAGGATGGCGATGTCTTCGAGCATTTCCTTGCGGCGGTCGCCGAAACCGGGAGCCTTGACGGCGCATACCTTGAGTGATCCGCGGAGACGGTTCACAACGAGGGCTGCGAGAGCGTCCTGGTCGACGTCTTCGGCGATGATGAGCAGAGGACGGCCGCTCTGTGCGGTGGCTTCGAGGACGGGAAGGATATCTTTGAGGTTGGAGATTTTCTTGTCGTGGAGAAGGATGAAGGGGCTGTCCATGACGCACTCCATCTTCTCGGTGTCGGTGACGAAGTAGGGCGATATGTAGCCGCGGTCGAACTGCATGCCTTCGACAACCTCGATGGTGGTTTCGGTGCCTTTGGCTTCGTCGACAGTTATGACGCCCTCTTTCTTCACTTTCTCCATGGCTTCGGCGATGAGGCGGCCGATGGTCTCGTCGTTGTTGGCGCTGACGCGGGCCACGTCCTCGATTTTCTTGAAGTCATCGCCTACTTCCTGGCTCATGTTGCGGATGCCTTCCACTACAGCTGCCACGGCTTTGTCGATGCCGCGCTTGAGGTCCATGGGGTTGGCTCCGGCGGTAACGTTCTTGAGACCTACGGCTATTATGGCCTGTGCAAGTACGGTGGCGGTGGTTGTGCCGTCGCCGGCGTCATCGCCTGTCTTGGAGGCTACTTCCTTCACGAGCTGAGCGCCCATGTTGCGGAAGGGTTCGTCGAGCTCTACTTCGCGCGCTACGGTGACACCGTCCTTGGTGATATGGGGAGCACCGAACTGTTTGCTGATGATTACGTTGCGTCCTTTGGGGCCGAGGGTTACCTTTACGGCGTCGGCGAGTGCGTCGACACCTTTCTTGAGCTCTTCGCGAGCCTCTATGTTGAATTTGATTTCTTTTGCCATTTTATTCTGACTTTATTTGCTGTGGTGAGAGAGGAGAGATTATTTTTCGATTACGGCGAGAACTTCGTTCTGGCGCATCACAAGTACTTTGTCGCCGTTGAACTCGATTTCTGTGCCGGCATATTTGCCATAGAGGACTACGTCGCCTTCTTTGAGGACCATTTCTTCGTCCTTGGTGCCGTTGCCTACGGCGAGAACGGTGCCTTTTAGGGGTTTCTCTTTAGCGGAATCGGGGATGATGATACCCGAGCTGGTCACTTCTTCGGCAGCGGTAGGCTGTATAATGACGCGGTCGGCAAGTGGTTTGAGTTTCATGATAGTATATAGTTTTGTGTGTTAGTTGCAATATATGGAGCCGTAAGCTCTGTCCTTTTTAATACAAAAATCGCGCCAAATGCCAAATGTCAGTCCGCGACTGCCATTTTGGCAAATGGCACAAGGAATAACGCAAGAGTATGGCCGGAAGTTTAGCTCCCGGACTAAAAGGATGCGGATGAAAACTCCGGTCAGGCGAGCTTGTCGAAGGCTGCGGGGACGGGGGTGGCGAACGACATGTCGCGGCGCGTCACCGGATGGACGAAGCGCAGTGTCTGGGCGTGGAGGGCGAGGCGGTGTATGGGCGATGCCGGGGCGCCGTAGCGGCGGTCGCCGGCTATGGGGTGGCCGGCTTCTTTCATGTGCACGCGTATCTGATTCTTGCGGCCGGTGGCGAGGCTCAGCTCCACAAGGCTGTATTTGCCGCGGTTGCGCAGGGTGCGGTAGTAGGTCACGGCAAGCTGCCCTTTGCCCGGCTCGGTGGTGGAGTAGACCTCGTGGGCGGCGTTCTCGGTGAGGTAGCTGCGTATTTCGCCTTCCTGAGGGTCGAGCGGGCCGTTTGTTATCACGGCCACGTAGCGGCGTTCGAGCACCATGTTGTTCCAGTTGTGCTGCATGGCTTCCTTGGCCTGCATGGTTTTGGCAAACATCATCAGGCCCGAGGTATCGCGGTCGAGGCGATGGACTATGAAGAGCTTGTTGCGCGGGTCCTTGCGCTTCACGTAGTCGCGCAGCAGCGAGTAGGCTGTGCCGTCCTTTATTTTGTCGGTGCCCATCGACAGCAGTCCGTAGCCTTTGTTGACTACGATGATGTCGTTGTCCTCGTACACTATCTTAAGCCGCGGGTTGTAGAATGTCTGGAACTCGCGGGTGGTGTTGACGCGTACTGTCGCGCCCTCGGTCACCGGCATGTCGAACTGAGTGGTGACATTGCCGTCGACCATCACCTGGTTGTGCTTCAGCAACTCTTTGACCGATGTTTTCTTGCGGTCGGGCATGGCGGCGAGGAGGAAATCGAGCAGTCCGGTCTCTTCGGGTGCCGTGTGTCGGAATTCGAGGATATTGTCGGGGCGGAATGTGCCCGGGCGTGTGCCGGGCTTGGCTGGTAATGGTCTGCGTGGGCTCATTTTTTGCGTCCTCGTTTAGGTTTGGCGGGTGCCGCGTCGGCAGCCGCTATTATTTCTTTCACTTGTTCGAGGGTGAGAGCTGCGGGGTCGGTGACTGTCTTGGGCAGTTTGTAGTTTTTGCCCGCGCAGGCTATGTAGGGGCCGTAGCGGCCGTTGAGCACCTGTATGTCGGGTTCTTCGTCGAAAGTCTTGATAGTCTTGTTGGCGTCTTTCTCGCGTTTTGCCTTTATCAGTTCCACCGCCTGATCTATGGATAGTTCGGCCGGTTCGATGTCCTTGGGAATGGATACGAATTTACCGTCGTGTCGTACATAGGGTCCGAAACGTCCGATGGCCACCTGTACGTCTTTATTCTCGAATTCGCCAATGATTCGGGGGAATTCGAAGAGCTTCAGGGCATCTTCCAGAGTGATGGTGCTCATCGACTGGCCCTTGAGCAGCGATGCGAAGCGGGGCTTGCGGTCGCTGTCGGTCTCGCCGATCTGCACCACCGGACCGAAGCGGCCTATCTTTACGCTCACGGGCTCGCCTGTGGCGGGATCGGTACCGAGGCGGCGTTCGCCGAACTTGGGTCCGCCGGCTATGTTGAGCGCGCTGTCGACCGAGGGGTGGAAGAGGGTGTAGAATGCCGCTATCTCGTCTTCCCAGCGGAGGTCGCCGGCGGCTATCTCGTCGAATTTCTCTTCGATGCGGGCGGTGAAGTTATAGTCGAGGATGTCGGGGAAATATTCTGTAAGGAAGTCGTTTACGATGCAGCCTATGTCGGTGGGTATGAGCTTGCCTTTCTCTGAGCCGGTGTTTTCGGTGCGTACGGTGTTCGCTATGTTGCCGTCGGCGTCGAGGGTGAGCACGGCATAGTCGCGGGGAGTGCCTTCTTTTTCGCCGCGGACTACATATTCGCGGTGCTGTATGGTCGAGATGGTGGGCGCGTAGGTCGACGGACGGCCGATGCCGAGTTCTTCCATTTTTTTCACCAGAGATGCCTCGGTGTATCGCGGGGGCTGCTGGGTGAAGCGCTCGATGGCGTCGACTTCGCGGTATGCGAGCGTCTGGCCCGATTCGAGGCGGGGCAGTATGTGGCTTTCGGTGTCGTCGGTATCGTCGTCGTGGCCTTCGGCATATACGCGCAGGAAGCCGTCGAATTTAATGGTTTCGCCCGTGGCCGAGAATATCTCGCCGCCGGGAGCGCCTTCGATTTCGACAGTGGTCTTTTCGATTTCGGCGTCGGCCATCTGCGATGCTATGGCGCGGCGGCGTATGAGGGCGTAGAGGCGTTTTTCCTGTACGGTGGCGTCGTCGAGTTCCTCGCGGTCGACGTAGGTGGGGCGGATGGCTTCGTGGGCCTCCTGGGCGCCTTTGCTCGAAGTGTGGTATTTGCGCACGTGCAGATACTCGGCGCCGAGCCGGTCGGTGATCTGGGCGGCTATTGCTGCCACGGCTTCTTCCGAGAGGTTGAGCGAGTCGGTACGCATGTAGGTGATGTGTCCGTTCTCATAGAGCCGCTGGGCCACCATCATGGTCTGCGATACGGTGAAGCCGAGTTTGCGCGAGGCTTCCTGCTGCAGGGTGGATGTGGTGAAGGGCGGTGCCGGCGCTTTGCGGAGCGGACGCACATTGACGGCACCGACGCGGAAGTCGGCGCCGGCGCAGCCTTCGAGGAAGGCGCGTGCTTCGGCCTGTGTGGCCAGACGGCGTGTGAGCTCGCCTTTGACGGCGGTGTCGCTGCCGGGAGCGGCGAAGCGTGCCGTGACGCGGTAGTATGGTTCGCTCACGAAGCTTTTGATTTCGTTCTCGCGCTCCACGATGAGGCGTACGGCCACCGACTGCACTCGGCCGGCCGAGAGTGCGGGCTTGAGGCGTTTCCAGAGCACTGGCGACAGCTCGAAACCGACGATTCGGTCGAGCACGCGGCGCGCCTGCTGTGCGTCGACGCGCCCGGCGTCGATGTCGCGCGGGTGTGCGATGGCGTTGAGTATGGCCTTTTTGGTGATTTCGTGGAATACTATGCGGCGTGTGTTCTCGGGTTTGAGGCCGAGAACCTCGTACAGGTGCCATGCAATGGCCTCTCCCTCGCGGTCCTCATCGGATGCGAGCCATACGGTGGTGGCGTCGGCGGCCGCCTTGCGCAGCTCGGCCACCAGCTGGGTCTTGTCGTCGGGAATTTCGTATACGGGGTGGAAGTCGTTGTCGACGTCGATGCTGAAACTTTTCTTTTTTAGATCGCGGATATGACCGTAGCTCGACATCACGCGGTAGTCGTCGCCGAGGAATTTCTCGATGGTCCTGGCCTTGGCCGGAGACTCTACTATGACAAGATTATGGGGTTTGCTCATTATGGTTTCGATTTGTCGCGGCAAAATTAAGCAAAATTTTCTTTATAATGTATAGTGAACGAAAAAACAGCATTTTGAGTTTGTCGTTGGCCGGTTGAAACAGTATGTTTGCATAATTTAACTATGGAGTTTACTTTTTGGCAAATTTTATTGTCGTTTTGGAAACTTACATACCTTATATAATTAGTAATTTTGCAGCGATTTTCAGTAAATAAGCACAATAATTACTCCAATAGACGCAATATGAAACCGAACACAATCAGCATCGCAGCTCTGGCAATGGCCGGCGCCGCCATGATGCTCGCTTCGTGCGGAGGCAACAATCAGGGCGCTCAGGGCGCCGGTGCACCTCCCGAAATCGCCGTTATCACAGTCGAACCCGGCAATGCCGAGTTTCAGAGCAGCTATCCTGCCACTATCAAGGGCAAGACCGACATCGACATCCGTCCGCAGGTGACAGGATTCATCACCAAAGTGCATGTAGACGAAGGCCAGCGCGTACACCGCGGCCAGGTTCTTTTTACTATCGACCAGGTACAGTTCCAGGCAGCCGTCGACCAGGCTGAAGCCAATGTCAACTCTGCCAAGAGCGCCGTATCTACCGCTGAAATAACCGAGAAGAACAAGAAAATGCTTCTCGACAAGAATATCATCTCCGAAACCGAATGGCAGCTTGCCGCCAACCAGCTGGCTCAGGCCAAGGCAGCCCTGGCACAGGCCAACGCCGCTCTGGTAAATGCCCGCAAGAATCTGGCATATACCACCGTCACCGCTCCCAGCGACGGCGTTGTGGGTACCATCCCCAACCGCGAAGGCTCGCTTGCATCGCCCTCGAGCGTGCAGCCCCTCACCACCATCAGCGACAACAGCAAGGTATACGCCTATTTCTCGCTTACCGAGAAAGACCTTCTGGGCCTCACCGACGGCGGCAAGGAAAGCATCGCGGCTCAGATCGACGCCCTTCCGGCCGTGAAGCTGCAGCTTGCCGACGGTTCCATGTATCCGCTCGAAGGCAAGGTGGCTACCGTGTCGGGTGTTATCGACAACAGCACCGGTGCCGCTTCGGCCCGCGCACTCTTCGACAATCCTTCGGGAATGCTGCGCAGCGGCAACACCGGCCAGATCATCATACCGCGCAATAACGAAGGCGTGCTCGTAATACCCCAGAAAGCGACATACGAAATCCAGGACCTCCGCTACGTCTACACTCTCAACGATTCCAACGTGGCTGTGAGCACCCAGATTACCGTCGACCCCTACAACGACGGCAAGAACTTCGTGGTTACTTCGGGCCTCAAGCCCGGCGACCGCGTCGTTATCGAAGGTGTGGGCACAGTTGTGCGTCCGGGTCTGACAGTATCGCCCAAAAACTAAAATCAGTTAGAAATTAGAAGTTACAAGTTAGAAGTTACAAGTTGAATCTTCCTGATCTCTTCTCCTCCTTTCATCCCAACTTCCTAATTTCCTTTCTTCCTAACTTCCTGACCTCCTGACTTCCTAATATCCTAAACAATGAAACTCGACAGATTTATCAATCGCCCGGTGTTGTCGACGGTAATATCGATATTTATCGTCTTGCTGGGTCTTATCGGTCTTGCGTCGCTCCCTGTGACGCAGTACCCCGATATCGCGCCGCCTACAATATCGGTGACAACAACATATAACGGCGCGAATGCCGCCGCCGTGCTCAACTCGGTGATCGCTCCTCTCGAAGAGAGCATCAACGGTGCCGAAGGCATGACATATATGGAGTCGACAGCCACCAATACCGGCTCCGCCACCATCAATGTCTACTTCGAACAGGGCTTCGACCCGAATATGGCCGCCGTCGACGTGCAGAACCGTGTGTCGGCAGCCGCCAACCTCCTTCCCTCGGAAGTGAATCAGGTTGGTGTGCAGACCCGCAAACGTCAGACATCCATGCTTCTCGGTGTGGCCCTTGTGGATACCACTACAGTTGCCAAATACTCGCCCGAGTTCCTCGACAACTACATGAAGATCAATATCATCCCCGAGCTCCAGCGTGTGCAGGGTGTGGGCGATGTCATGTCGTTCGGCGCCGACTATTCGATGCGTATCTGGCTTAAGCCCGAGGTGATGGCTCAGTATCACCTGATGCCGTCCGACATTTCGGCCGCTCTTGCCGAGCAGAACGTCGAGGCCGCTCCCGGTGCTTTCGGCGAGCAGGGCGACCAGTCGTTCCAGTACATCATGCGCTACCGCGGCCGTCTCACCACCCCGGAGCAGTTCGGCGACATTGTGGTCCGCACCGGTTCCAACGGCGAAGTGCTCTACCTCAAGGATGTGGCCGAAATAGAGCTCGGCCGTGTGACCTACGGCTTCTCCAACAAGGCCAACGGTCACCTCGCCGCCATGGCCATCGTGTTCCAGACTCCGGGCTCCAACGCTACCAAGATTATCGAGGACTGTCTTGCGTTGTGCGAGAAAATCAAGGCTGATGTTCCCGAAGGCTGCGAGATCCAGATTCCTATGAACAACAACGACTTCCTCTACGCATCGATCAACACTGTGGTGCATACCCTCATCGAGGCTTTCATCCTTGTGTTCTTCGTGGTATATGTGTTCCTCCAGGATATCCGCTCCACCCTCATCCCGGCAATCGCCATTCCCGTGGCCCTTATCGGTACCTTCTTCGTGATGAAGCTAATCGGCTTCTCGGTCAACCTCATCACCCTGTCGGCCCTTGTGCTCGCCATCGCCATCGTGGTCGACGACGCCATTGTGGTGGTCGAGGCGGTGCATGCCAAGCTCGACCAGGGTTACACCAGCTCGCGCCGCGCCTCTATCGACGCCATGGGCGAAATTGCCGGCGCTCTCGTGTCCATTACCCTGGTCATGATGCTGGTGTTCATCCCCGTGTCGTTCATGCCCGGTACAGCCGGTGTGTTCTACCGTCAGTTCGGTCTCACCATGGCCATAGCCATCGGTTTCTCGGCTGTCAACGCCCTCACCCTGTCGCCTGCGTTGTGCGCCCTCTTCCTTAAGCCGCACAAAGCCGACGGCAGCGAGATGTCGGTGAAAGAACGCATGGGCGAGGCCTTCAAGGCTACCGGCGAAGTCATGGCAAAGCAGTATAAGCGTCGCTTCGCTCTCGACATCCACCCCCTCATAACCTTCGTACTTCTTATCGCCACCATCACATTCATGGTTCTGGGATGGTATAGCTTCCATAATGTGCTTCTCAGCTGCATTGCATGGGCTGTGGCTATAGTGGCTGTGCTCGGCCTTTTCGGCAAGCGCTTCCACCGTTCGTTCGAAAAGAACTTCGGCAAGCTTCTTGACGGCTATAAGAAGGGTGCGTCGTGGTTCGCAAAGCACAAAGTAATCTCATTCAGCACAGTGATTGTGGCTATAGGACTGCTCACATGGCTTATGGCGACAACTCCGAGCGCACTCGTCCCTAACGAGGACACCGGCGTTATCTTCTGTATGGTCGACATGCCTGCCGGTACATCGCAGGAGCGTACCGGCAAGGTAATGGAGCAGATCGACTCGCTGGCCGCCCAGATCCCCGGCATCCGTATCCGCCAGGCCATCAACGGCTATAGCTTTATCGCCGGTCAGGGTCCGACATACGGAGCGTTCATCATGAAGCTCAAGGACTGGAGCGAACGCGACAAAAGCCAGAGCGCCGAGAATATCATCAAGCAGCTCTACTACCTCACCTCTCAGCATGTGCGCGACGGACGCGTGATGATTTTCGCGCCGCCTATGATTACCGGTTACTCCGCCACCAATGGCTTCGAAATGAAGATGCAGGACCGCACCGGCGGCGATATCAACCAGTTCTATGCCGTTGTACAGGGCTTCCTGGCCCAGCTCAACCAGCAGCCCGAAATCCAGGCGGCATACACCACCTTCAATCCGTCGTTCCCCCAGTATATGATCGACATCGATGCCGCCAAGGCCAAGCAGGCCGGCATCAGCCCCGCAACCATCCTTCAGACACTCCAGGGTTACTACGGCGGTATGTATGTGTCGAACTTCAACCGTTTCGGCAAGATCTACCGTGTGATGATGCAGGCCGCCCCCGAGGCCCGTATCAACCCCGAGACCCTCAACAGCGTCAAGATACGCAACGGCAACGAGATGGCTTCGATATCTAACTTCGTCAAGCTCACCCGTGTCTACGGCCCTGACCTGATGAACCGATTCAATATGTTCACCTCGATTTCCGTGACCGGTACTCCTAATCCCGGTTTCTCGTCGGGCGAGGCTATCGCCGCCATCGAGCGCGTGGCTGCCCAGACACTGCCGCAGGGCTACGCCTACGAGTATGCCGGTATGACACGTGAGGAGGCCGGTTCGGGCAGCTCCAATGCCACCGCCATGATTTTCGGTCTGTGTCTCCTCTTCGTATATCTGCTTCTGTCGGCCCAGTACGAGAGCTATCTGCTGCCCTTCTCGGTAATTCTTTCGGTACCCTTCGGTCTGGCAGGCACTTTCATCTTCGCGCAGATGTTCGGCATATCCAATAACATATATCTGCAGATCGCACTCATCATGCTTATCGGTCTTCTTGCCAAGAACGCCATCCTTATCGTAGAGTTCGCTCTCGAGCGCCGTCAGACGGGCATGAGCGTGTTCAACGCCGCAATCGCCGGCGCCTGCGCGCGTCTGCGTCCTATCCTCATGACCTCGCTCGCCATGGTTATCGGTCTGCTGCCTATGATGTTCGCATCGGGTGTAGGCGCCAACGGCAACCGCGCCCTCGGCGCAGGCTCGGTAGGCGGTATGCTTCTGGGTATGATATGCCAGATATTTATTGTTCCTGCTCTGTTCATCGTGTTCCAGCTCATCCAGGAGAAATTCAAGCCTATCAAGTGGCAGAACGAGGAAAAGGGCGGCACAATCGAAAACGAAATCGAGCAGTACGCCAAGTAGGATTATGAATTAAGAATTATGAATTAAGAATTGTTGGTGGAGATTACGGGCATAGCCCTGTTTTCTGCCACCGACAATTGATTCGACGATAAATCTATGAAAATAAGCAATATACTGCGCGCTGCCGTTGTCATGACAGTTATGGCCGCTACCATGAGCAGCTGCCACATATATAAAAAGTACGAGACACCGACATCGACAGCTCTCACCAAGGCATATGCCGAGGCCCGTCAGACTCCTGTCGACTCGGCTGCTTTCGGCAATCTGCTGTGGGAGCGCGTGTTTACCGACCCGATGCTCGCAAGCCTCATCGAGCGTGCTCTGGAAAACAACACCAATCTCGAGAATGCCCGCCTCAATGTGGACATAGCCCGTGCCAACCTCCGCGGTGCGCGTCTGAGCTATCTCCCTTCGCTTGCCCTCGCTCCCAACGGTGCGGGTGCCTCCTATGCCGGCAGCGACATCAGCTGGACATACAGTCTTCCGGCACAGCTGAGCTGGGAAGTGGATATTTTCGGCAAACTGCTCAACAGCAAGCGCGGTGCCAAGGCAGCTCTCCTGCAGAGCGAGGCCTACGCACAGGCCGTCCGCAGCCAGATTATATCGGCTGTGGCTTCCACCTACTATTCAATCGCTGCCGTGCGTAGCCAGCTTCAGCTGTCGCGCACCACATCGGAGCTTTGGAAAGAGACCGTGAGCACCATGCGCGACCTCAAGGAGGCCGGACGTGGCGTCACCGAGGCCGCCGTTGTTCAGTCGGCTTCGAACTACTACAGCATCCTCGGCTCCATCACCGATCTTGAGACCTCACTCGACAAGCTCAACAACACCATGAGCCTTCTGCTCGACACGCTGCCTCAGGAATGGGCCGTGTCCGACCGCGTCGATCTCCGTGTGCCCGAGATGATACGCGAGGGCGTGCCTATGGTCGAACTCGCATGCCGTCCCGACGTGCAGGCTGCCGAGCAGTCGCTTGCCGCAGCATACTATTCCACCAATTCGGCCCGTGCCGCTTTCTATCCCGGCCTCACTATCACTGCCAACGGCGGCTTCACCAATCTTCTGGGCGGCTTCGTGCAGAACCCGGGCGACTGGTTCTATCAGCTTGCCGGCTCTCTTGTGGCCCCGCTGTTCTCGCGCGGCCAGAACATAGCCCGTCTGCAGGCCGCCAAGGCACAGCAGAAGCAGGCCATGAACAACTTCGAGTACGCCATCATGTCGGCGGCTGCCGAAGTGAGCGATGCTCTCACAGTCTATGAAAAGAGCATCGAGAAGAGCGGCTATCTCGCCAGTCAGGTAGAAAATCTGGAGAAGTCGGTCGAATATACCCGCGACCTCCTCATCTATTCCACCGGTTCCACAAACTATCTCGAGGTCCTCACTGCACAGCAGGGACTGCTACAGGCGCAGATCAATCAGATCAACACCGATCTTGCCCGCGCCAACGCCGTCATCAACCTCTATCAGGCTCTCGGCGGCGGCCGATGAGTATAGGCAGTTAGGCTGACAGGCAGACAAGCCGACAGGCTTTTACCCCGGATTCAGGCTCAGTAAGCCGCCCGAATCCGGGGTCTCGCTATATGTATGAGGCACGCACGCTCTATGAGCGGCGATTCCCAATTCCTGGTAGCGGTCTCGCAACCCGCTCCCGCGGGTCTCCCCGGAAGGATGGCCGATTCGGGGTGTCGCAGCACGCTGTGGAGGTGCACCCGCAGTGAGCGGGTGCACGGACAATAGCGCGGGGTGGAGCGAAGCGAGACCCCGCGTCTCGAATTCCCCTCATTCAGCCAAACCCGCGGCGAGCGGGTTGCGAGACACTACGTTTGGACGTGGCCCATGAGCCCATCCCTGCACCGGTTTTGTGCGACTCCTACAGAGTCGGTTCTTTGGGGGAGAGCGCGAAAAACCCGGGTTGCGGGCGCCATTCGGCGACCCTTAACCCGGGCCTAACATCTTTTACCACTACGTGGTAGAGGCGCCTATGAAAACCTCCGCAGGAGGTTGATTATGAATAGGCCGGCATGCCACCGTGCATGCCGGCTTGTAGGTGCCATCACGGAAATAGCATCTGGAAGAGGCTGATTATTTTTTGCGTGGCCGGCCCGTTAATCGGTCTCCCGCAGAGGCCTCGGGGTAGAGATGGCGCGTTTGCGCAATCGCTTGTGGGAATGGACTATGCCTCTGTTAAATATTGTTAACAAACCGAAGAGGGGTAAATTATTTATTACTTTTGCGGGCAATATAAAATGAATTTTATGAAGAAACTTATACTCACATTTTTGCTTTCTTCGGTCGGCATGGCTGTGTCTGCAGCTCCCGTGGCCGGACAGTGCTATGAGATAGACGGAGCATGGTATCGTTTCGTCGGGAATGATTCGATAACACATGTCGAACTCGTGCGTCCGGCGCAGTGGACTACCGAACAGTATTCCGGCGCGCTGGAACTTCCGTCGAAAGTGGTGTACGAAGGTAAGGAGTACCGGGTGTCGGGGCTTATCAGCAGTGCCCTGCTGAATTCTGCGGTTACGGAATTTACCATCGGAGAAGGTTTTGATGTTACAGACGACCGAAACAGCTTTATCAACATAAGCCTGCGCAACGACGCATCGCTGGAACGCATCAATCTGAAGTCGCTCGCGCACAATGAGAATTTCTCTTACGGAAACGGTATGATGATCAACGTCGGCAACCATCCCGGCTGTATCTATGTCTATACCCGCAATTATGGCGACAGAACAGAGCTGGTGATCGACAAATTCAATGTCTATGGTCCCGACGGTAAGAAACTCACACCGTTCCTGGCAGTGGGCGAGGATGTGAAAACGCCCCTCTATCCCGATGAAAACGGCGTCTTCAATCTTGGCCCCAATTACTACTACGATGGTAAATACTGCATTGTACTGCCTATGCAGGCATATACGGTGGTCGGTCTCGGTGTGGAATATGAGGGCGGTTACTGCATGTTCCGCACAGAGCCGGCAGTCAACCAGAGCGGCCTTTACAGCGAAAACGACGATGTTCGTTATATCGTTACCGGACAGGATGCCGTCGTTACGGCACCGGAGGAGGGTACGTACAGCGGTGCTGTCGAAATACCGTCGGCCATACAGTACGGCGATACCGAGCTGCCGGTGACACAGATCGGAGCCGGTGCATTCGAAAATTCGGCGATAAGCTCGGTGACCGTTCCCTCGAACATTAATAATATAGGTGATAATGCGTTCAGCAATTGCGAGTCTCTCGAAAGTGCCGATCTTTCGTCTATGTCCAATGTCACATTTGGCACCGGTACTTTTGCAGGCTGTACATCGCTGACCGATGTAGCGCTTCCGACTGCACTGACGCAGATACCTGCCGCAACATTCCAGGGCTGTACGGCTCTTGAGTCTATAGTACTGCCCGCGACAGTCACTTCCATCAATGCCAATTCTTTCGGCGGATGTGAAAGCCTGAAATCGATGCGAATGCCCAACAAGGACGTGCGCCTGTCGTTCCCCTTCGACGAGAAATCGGGCATATTCGAGTTTGAAGTGCTTGAGAATACCGATGAACTGATCCGCTTTACCTGCGATGTCGATATATATGGACCCGACGGCGAAAAACTTCCCTTGTTTGCCTACGATAATGCCTATGTCTACGGCCAGGAGCGCGCCGCATACTATCCTGAAAACGGCATATTTACCATTCATAAAAATACCGGTATCACCACATATGCCGCCGGTGGCGACAAGGTGTCGTTCTACTACGATTTCGCGCAGGGCGACCAACTGCCTTCGTTCAGCCTTTCGGACAGGACCACACTGGGATTTCTCACCATTACATTGCCCAAGACTTCGGGTGTGGAAGCGCCTGTGGTCTCCGGCGAGGCAGCCCCGGTAGAATATTATGACTTACAGGGCATCCGCCGTTCGGCCGACTCGCTTGCCCCAGGCCTCTACATAAGACGCCAGGGTGGCAAGGCCGAAAAAGTGATAGTACGCTAAGACTGCATTCCGTTTTTTACCGCACATCAGAAGTCGCTTTTGATGTGCGGTTTCTTTTTGCGTGGTCACTGCGTGGAGACAGTCGGTCTCGGTGCAGTGATCGTCGCTCTTTTCTAATGAGACAACTGTAACAGAGTGTTTGCCGGATATGCGATCGTTAATAAAGATTAATTAGTGTTAATAAATTGGGAGGGGTAAATTATGTTATATTTTTGTAAAATGTTGGAATCAATTATAATTCATTTTTGCAATGTCTCATTTTTTGTTTAAGCGAGTCCTGCGGATTTTTCTTTCCGGACTGTTGCTCCTTTTGCCGTTGAATTATGCCGGTGCAAGAGATATACTGAATATGCTGTGTTTTAGTAATGATACAGAAGGGATAAATAATCTCTTTTATCTGGCACAATCGCCTGAATGGCTTCCCGGAGAGGATGTGCATATAGTGAAGTACTGTGGCTCACAGTATGAAATCCCCAATACGGAGGGCGTAAGAGTCTATCTTGCTATTGGACAGTGGAGCGGTATAGGCATTGAACATGGTGGGATGCTGAATGTGGTTTTCGATGATCAGCGTATGACTATTCGTAATATAGATAAGCCGGTAGAGGTGTCGGTGTATACAGTTTCCGGTAAAATTGTATTGAAAGAGACAGCAGAGATCTCAGACGAAAGAGTAATAGATTTATCGATCCTTGCGGGAGGGATCTATATGGTATCTGTGGAGCGCCAGACATTCAAATATATCAAAAGATGAAAAAGAAGATATTATATACACTGTTGCTTGCAACACTGATTCCTCTGCTGGCCGCATCGGAACAGACCGTTAAGAATAAATATATTTTTATCAGAAGTTATGAAAATCCTGAGAAAAATAAACTCATACCGTATGAGGAGGCGGGAACGATAACCTTTCCAGTGTCGGGTGATCATTTTGGGATGAAGGCCGGGGGAGAGGAATACGATCTGGACGAGTTTGACTATATCATTCTTGCAAAGGGAAAAATTATTCTCAAAGATACTGATATCATCATAGACGGTGACGCACGGACTTTATATATTGATAAAGAGGATGAGGATTTTGTTGATCTGCCCGTTGAAAGTAAATCTGAGTTGCCGCTATGGATTAAATATCATGATGAAATACAAACTAATATAGTCCTCGATATAGAAAGGAACGATGATGGCTGTGACCGAGAGATCAAGCTTCTTTTCGGATATCCGGGCAGCACGGAGAACTCGGAATTGTCTGTCCGTCAGATAGACGGTGTTTTCTTCGATCCCGAACAGCCGGAAGCCGGAGGCAGTTTTATCGGAGGTAAATATTATATGGGATCCGATGGGGCAAGATTTAGTTTTAAGGTTCACAAGGATATAGAGATCGAGGATATTGAAATCCGGCAGAGTGTGTCGGAGGACGGAATAGAACGTCCTCTGGAAGGCGACTCGGGAATAGGGCTCGAGGTGCTTCCGTCGCCGTCGGACGGCTTGCTTACATTCATATTCGGCAGGAACAGTGGCAAGACGACCGATGTCGGCGTCGACTTCTCGATGGGAATGAATCGTTATCATCTTCATTTCGTGTCGCTTGAGGATGGTGCTGAACTGCCGGAGACACCGAAGATTCAGCTCGAAAGCTATTCTCTTCATATAGATAAAAATGAAGAAAAGAGTTCCTGGACAATATGGCAGGACGAGAATGTGTTGTACGGTCATACTCTTGCGGTGAAATCGCAGTTGCCGGAATGGCTGGATGTCACGGCAGGGTGGTGTTATATCACCTTTGCACCCGATGTCAATGAGAGCGGTTCGCCTCGTGAGGCTGACGTGCTGATAGGATTCGATGATATCGCAGGTGGCAAGACTGTGCATGTGCGTCAGGAAGCCGGCATATTTTTCGATCCGGAGCAACCGGAGGCGGGCGGAAAGTATTTCGGAAGGAGATATTATATGGAGTCCGGAGGAGGTAAGTTTGAATTTAAGGTTCTTAAGGATACAGAGATTGAGGATATCGAAATCCGGCAGAGTGTGTCGGAGGACGGAATAGAACGTCCTCTGGAAGGCGATTCCGGGATCGGACTCGAGGTGCTTCCGTCGCCGTCGGACGGCTTGCTTACATTCATATTCGGCGGGAACAGTGGCAAGACGACCGATATCGGTGTCGACTTCTCGATGGGGGTGAACCGTTATCATCTTCATTTCGTTTCGCTCGAAGAAGGCGCTGAACTGCCGGAGACACCGCACCTTGTACTGGAGTCAGACATCCTCCATGTCGACCGGGATGCTCAGAATATCAGCGATCAGGAATGCCGGTGGTGGGCTGTCCGGTATGATGGCGACCTCTGCTACGGTCATCATCCCGAATTGAAATCGGACCTTCCTGGATGGATAGAAGACTGCGCTGTCAGGGATTCCTGGATAGACCTGAAAATAAAGACCAATACTACCGGAGCGCCGCGCGAGGCCGATCTCGACTTCGGCTTCGCAGGCGCCACGGAGCAGACCCTCCACATACGTCAGGAAGCCGATGCGTTTATCACCGATGCCATGCAGGAACCGGGCTATGTCATTTTTGAGGCTGGTCCTAAAAACTATGTGCAGCCCGACGGCGATACTTTCGTGTTTAAATTTATGAAGAATGCGCCGTTTGAGATCGGTCCGACGCGCCAGATTGTGGGCGACCCCGACGAAAGGTACCTCGAAGGCGACGAACGGATTCCTTTCGACATATCTGTCGACCGTGAGGCCGGTACTGTGACATATGTTATCGGCAAAAACAATTATATCCGCACGACTATTGATACGGAATTCCGCATAGGTTCTCAGCCTTACGGCATACGTTTCGAGGTAATGGCGCCCGGAATGCCTTCTTTAGCCGATCAGAAAGCCGCACTTATTGATCTCTACAACCAGACAGACGGCCCCAACTGGAATGACAAGGCCAACTGGCTCAGCGACGAACCTCTTGCCGACTGGTACGGAGTGAGGGTGTGTGGCAGATATGTCACTCATATATATCTGGCCCGAAACCGATTGGTGGGTGAAGTGCCAAACGAGGCTCTTATGACTCTTATAAAGACGCCTGTACACTTCGAAATATCCGGCAACGGATTGTACGGACGCCTCAGCGACGAGCTTCAGGCTATGCCGGAATGGAATCGTAACGGACTTTCGGTAATATTCCAGAGTCCGTATTTCTCCGGCCAACGTCGTATTACCAATTACAAACGCAATCTTCGTCTTGGCGACGAAGAGGTGAACTATCTATTCGAAGAAGATGGCACAGCTATGATATACGACATACTTGCCACCCACAGACTGACCCATATAGGACTGTCCGAGCCCGATGAGTTCCTGGCCAATATGCAGTTGTCGTATCCGGATAAGTTCCAGAACATAGCCCTGCACCTGCCCGTTTTTGAAGACAGGGCCTCGAAACAGGCAACAGTCATAAAACATCCGTGGTGGGGCCGTTATGTACATCTATATAAAGCACTTTACAGCAACCCTATTACATCGGTTGTCGGTTCAAATCTGCTTGTAGATGACAAAGGATATATAGTGGAAATAATGTACCGGGACTGGAGCGTGCCATCCTCGTACTATCAGGGCATCGTCGAAGAAACGGCCCGCGAAATCCTCGGCGAGCCGACAGAACACGAATGGTTCAGATATCCCGACAACAGCGAGATTCAGGACACAAGAAACGACGGCAAGTACAAATGTCTGCACAAAGCCACGACAGCCAGGGGCATAGACATCGTGCTGATGGGCGACGGATTCGGAGCCGCCGACAACGAGGAGGGCGCCAGGTATGAACAGCTTATGAACGAGGCCGCCGAGAGCATACTCTCGATGGAGCCGCTCAAATCGCTGAGCGACCGCATAAACATCTATATGGTGCACGTGGTGTCGCAGTCGTTAATCGTGGGCGACGGAAATACCGCACTGAACTACGACGATGAAAAATGCCGTGAATACGCCGCCAGAATTCCGGAAGTGGATTTGCAGAACGTCACTATTGTGAACATTGCCAACCGCCTCGCATGGGAGGGCAGCTCGTACTGCAACATGAAGTCGGAAGGCTGGGCTGTAGCCCACATATGCAACGGCGGCGTATCGCCGGTGATGCTCCACGAAGTGTGCGGCCATGGCGTGGGTCGCTTCCTGGATGAATATATTGTCAGCGGATACTATGACAACAAGGTGTCTCAGGAGAATTATGCCGATTTCTGCGCATGGCTCGACGCCCAGCACTCTGTGGGCATAGGACTCAATGTAGATTATCACAGTAATCCGGAAGAGGTATACTGGAGCCGGATGCTTGCCGACGAACGCTACAAAGGGCTCGCTGGCATGTATCAGGGGGCCTACCGATATCCATACGACCTGTGGCGTTCGACCGAGAACTCGCTCATGGGTACCGCAAACTCGGCAATGAGTGCGGTGCAGCGCATGATAGTCTACAAACGCATCATGAGCCTCACCGAAGGGCCCGGCTGGGAATTCGACTACGAGACATTTGTCGAATTCGACTCCAAAAACCGGTAGCCAGTTATTATAGGCTATTCGCAGACAACCGCCTCCCGGCACGATCGCCGCGAGGCGGTTGTCTGTAATATCGTATTTTATATGATTTCAGTCAGTTGGGAGACGGCGCGGAGGTAGTCGGCTACGGTGCGCGATTTGAGTATCGCCTTGAAAGCTTTGCGGGGCAGATGTACGGCGGGATATTCCCAGAAGGGGAGAAGCTTGGCCAACAGCTGGGTGTCGCCGCAGAGGGTGCGCGAATAGGTGGTATAGATGCGCTCGTGCATGGCCAGGAGGGCGTCGAGGCGCTGCCGGGGTGTCCATGCGGTGCCGCTGCGGTATTCGGCGATGAGCCATGGCGATGCGAGGAGGCCGCGGCCTGTCATGACGCCGTGCAGGGCAGGGAAGCGGGCCTCCACTGCAGCGATATCGGCGGGTGTGGTGATGTCGCCGTTGAATACTACCGGCGTCGATACGCTTTTGAGCAACCGGGCAAATTGGTCGAGGTGGAGGACGCCTTTGTACTGCTGCCGGGCTATGCGCGGATGTACTGTGATGTGTGTAAGCGGCATCGAGTCGATAACAGCTATCGAACTGCGCCATTCGTCGGGGTTTTCCAGGCCGAGGCGCATTTTCACCGAAAAATCTATGCCGGGCATCGCGGCCATGCGCCCGGCTACGGCTTCGAGAACGTCGGTACGGCCTACCATAGCCGCGCCACGTCCTTTGTGGCACTGCGGCGGGAATGGACAGCCAAGGTTGAGGTCGATGTGCCGGTAGCCGGCCTGTGCGAGAGTGTCGGCGAGGAGGCTGAATTCGTCGGTGTCCCTGAATATGATCTGCGGTACGGTAGCGTCGGGGCCGGCGGCGAGGTCGCGGAGGTCGCGGGCGCGCACATCGCCTTTTTCCACTCTCAGGAAAGGCGCGAAGTATGCGTCGGGGCGCCCGTCAGGCCCGAAAATTTCGGCGTGGGCAGTGCGCCAGGCGCTTTCGGTGTAGCCCTGTAGGGGTGCTGCAAAGATTTTCATTCTCGCAGGCGGGAGTCGATCACTATGGTGACAGGGCCGTCGTTGGTGAGGCCGACCTGCATGTCGGCGCCGAAGACGCCGGTGGCGGCCGGGCGGCCTATGGATTCGGAAACGAGCCGACAGTAGAGCTCGTAGAGGGGTATGGCGACGTCGTGTCGGGCGGCATGGATGTAGCTGGGGCGGTTGCCTTTGCGGGTGGAGGCGTTGAGCGTAAACTGGCTCACGGCAAGGATGTCGCCGCCGATGTCGAGCACCGAGCGGTTCATCACGCCCTCTTCGTCGGGGAAAATGCGCATGGCGGTGGTTTTGGCGGCGAGCCAGCGCGCGTCGTCTTCGGTGTCGCCCGTGGCCACGCCGACAAGCACCATCAGCCCCCGGCCGATGGACGAATGTACTTCACCGCCAATGCTTACGCTCGCATGGCTCACTCGCTGAATTACCAGTCTCATTGTAGGAGATTAGGAGGTTAGGAGGGTTAGGAGAGGAGGTGAGGTTATCAGGAGGTTAGGAAGTTAGGAATTAGGAGATAGAAGTTAGAAGTTGGGAGACTCCAACTACTCACTACGAACTACTCACTTGTAACTTGTAATTTGTAACTTGTAACTTCTAACTTGTATCATACTCTCGCGACGGTGTCGACGCCGGGGATGGCGCGGATGTGGTGGATTACGGTCTGCAGCTCCGACTCTGAGTGCACGCGGAAGGCTATGCGGCATGTGACGATGGAGTCGACGGTCTCGGTGTTGAAGCTGTCCATGCTCAGATTGAGGTCGTTGGTTATGCAGTCGACCAGATCGATGAACAGGTGGTAGCGGTCGACAGCCGTAACGTTGATGGCCACTGGGTAGAGAGTGTCGTCGGGCTTGTAGTCGACCGACTTGATGTTGTCGCCCTGCTGTGTGGCCAGTCGTATGGCTATCTCGCAGTCGCGCTTGTGGATGGTTATGTCGCCGTTTTCCTCCTCGAAGCCTATGACTTCGTCGCCGGGTATGGGCAGACAGTGGTTGCACCGGCAGAATTCGCACTTCGGCCTTGTCGCCAGGTAGGCCTCGATGGCATTCTTGGCTTTGTAGGTGATCACCGACTCGAGCCAGTCGGGATTGGGATGCGCTTCGCGGTCGGTGAAAATCTCCACTACGTCGCCGCGGTGCAGCCGGGCTTTTACCGAGGCCAGGAAGTTGTTGAGGCGGGCATACTTGGCGTGGAGGCCAAGTTCGGGATTCACCTCGAAGGCGAAGTCGAGCACCGTGGCTTTCTGGGGCAGTACCACGGGCTGTCCCTTGGGTGTGAAGGTCATTATATCGTCGTTGTAGAACGATGTGGCCACATTCTCGAGGAATGTCTTGCCGTCGAGGCCGTGGTAGGCGATGTCGCGGAGTATGGAGCGGAATTTCTCGATCCAGCGCCATATGTTGTCATCGCAGCGGTCGGCGATGCATCCCAGGCGCGAGTCGCGTATCATGCGTTCGCTGCTGATATGCACTTCCTGCCATCGGCCGAAGTCGGCCAGCAGCTTCACGTGGAAGCTCTGGTAGCCGTTTTCCTTCGGCGAGTCGATGTAGTTGGTTATTCCGCCGGGTTTTTCTTTGAATCGGTCGGTGAGGATAGAGTATATGCGCAGGGCCATGTTCTTCTCGGTGATGCCTGCCGGGCATTCGAACACTATCTCGGTGAAATGGCGGTATTTGAGGTGGTTGAAATCGTCGCCGAATTTGTGCATCTTGCGCCATACGCTGTATGGGTGGCGGTATTCGATGTATACGCGTGCCTTGATGCCGCGGTCTTTGAGGATTTCGCGTATCTCGCCGCAGAATACCTCCAGACGCTCGGCCTGGGCCTGGCGGTCGGCCTCGATGAGGCGCGTCAGCTCCTCGTATTCGTGCGGGCAGCGGAAGCGGAAGCTGAGGTTCTCGAGTTCGGTCTTCACGTGGTACAGGCCGAGGCGGTTTGCCAGGGGCGCGTAGAAATAGTCGGTCTCGCCGGCTATCTTCATCTGCTTGTCGGGCCGCATCGACGATAGAGTGCGCATGTTGTGCAGGCGGTCGGCGAGCTTCACCAGTATGGCGCGTATGTCGTACTGGATGGAGTTGAGCATCTGCTTGAAGTTGTCGAGCTGACGCGACATCTCGTATTTTTCCTTCTTCTGCTTGGTGACCACGCTCACCAGAAAGGCCACGTCGTCGCCGAAGCGCTCGCGGATGTCCTCGATGGTATAGTCGGTGTCCTCCACCACATCGTGCAGGAAGGCGGCTATCACGGGGTTTGTGCCCAGCGACAGCTCCTCGGCGGCTATGAGCGCCACCGCTATGGGGTGAAGGATATATGGCTCGCCTGTCTTGCGCTTCTGCGGCGCGTGAGCGGCCCGCGCAAGCTCGAAGGCGGCGCGGATGCGCGCCATATCCTCGGGCGACGATTGGCTTTCCATTGCGGCGAATACCTGGCCGGCACGTTCGTCGATAATTCTGTCGTAGTCCTTCTCTTCCATCGGGGTAGTTGCTTTAGTGGCTGTAAAATTAATTAAAATTGCGTATATTTGCAATCTCAAATGGAAAACGAACGACCTTATAATATATCGCCTGCCGTGCAGCAGGCCAAACTGCGCTACGGCATCGTGGGCAATGCTCCGGCTCTTGTGGAGGCTGTGGAGCGCGCCCTGCGTGTGGCTCCCATCGACCTGTCGGTGCTTGTGACCGGCGAGAGCGGCACGGGTAAGGAATTTTTTCCACAGATTATCCATGGAGCCGGCTCGCGCAAGCACTCCAAATATATAGCCGTGAACTGCGGCGCCATCCCCGAAGGCACCATCGATTCTGAGCTTTTCGGCCATGAGAAGGGCGCCTTTACCGGTGCTGTCGATTCGCGCAAGGGTTACTTCGAGGAGGCCGACGGCGGCACCATATTTCTCGATGAAGTGGCCGAGCTGCCGCTGACAACCCAGGCACGTCTGCTGCGTGTGCTCGAGAGCGGCGAGTTTCTCAAGGTGGGGTCGAGCACGGTGCAGAAGACCAACATCCGCATCGTGGCCGCCACCAATGTCGACCTGGTGCGCGCCGTGGCCGAGGGCCGCTTCCGCGAGGACCTCTACTACCGCCTGTCGACCATACAGATACACGTGCCGCCGCTGTGCGACCGCGGCTCGGACATCCGTCTGCTGGCGCGCCGCTTCGCCTCGTCGTTTGCCGAGCGCTACAGCATGCCTCCGGTGACATTCGGCGAGGAAGCCGAGATGATGATGCGCCACTATCGCTGGCCGGGCAATGTGCGTCAGCTCAAGAACGTAGTCGAGCAGATGGGTCTCTTCGAGGCCGGCCGTGAAATCGATGCCGACACTCTGAAGAAGTATCTGCCCGCTGCCGCCGAGGCCTACATGCCCGCCACATCGCGCGGCGAGCACAGCTACGAACGCGAGCGCGACATGCTTCTGGGCATGATTTTCAATCTCCAGAACCGTATCGACACCCTTCAGCAGCAGCTCGACAGCCGTCAGGCACATCCGGCCGATACCACCGCCCATATACTGCACGATGCCGGGCTCAAGCCCGAGACGCCGGGCGAGCACCACGAATACGGAACTTCGCTTGTGGTGGCTCCGCGCCGCGAGGAGGAAGTGGGCTACTCCGAGGTGGTACCCGCCGAGCCTACTACCCTGCAGGACAGCGAGCGCGAGGCTATCCGGGCATCGCTCGAACGCAACGAGGGACGCCGCAAGGCCGCTGCTGCCGAGTTAAATATTTCAGAACGTACACTTTACCGAAAGATTAAGGAATATGGTCTCGAATAAGCTCCGGATCATCCTCGCCACGCTGTGCGCCGCTGTGCTTGTGGTGGTGGCCGGATGCCGCATAAGCTATAAATTCAACGGTTCGGCGCTCGACTACACCGTCTATAAGACCGTGAGCGTGTCGGAGTTCCCGATCCGCGCCGCGCTGGTATACCCGCCCCTGCAGCAGGTATTCGAAAACGAACTTCTCAATTACATCGACCGCAATACACGTCTGCAGGTGGTCGAAGGCGGTTCCGACCTCCAGATCGAGGGCGAAATCACCGGCTACAACCTCACGCCGCAGGCCGTGGCCGAAAGCGGCTACGCCTCTATGACGCGCCTCACCATAAGCGTGCGCGTGAAGTATACCGACAACAAGGAGGAGGGCAAGGACGTGGACCAGACATTCAGCGCATACCACGACTTCCCCAGCACCGAGATGCTGACCGACGTGCAGGATCAGCTCTGCGACGAGATTTCGAAGGAACTTGTCGAACTTATATTCAACGCCACTCTGGGCAACTGGTAGACGATGGCAGACTCAGCCGATTTGCTTAAAAAAGCCTATGAGGCGCCCGAAGGCAGCCTCGACGCCGACGAGCTCGACGCTCTGGCGGCCGTGCAGCGCAGCTATCCCTATTTTGTGGCTCCGGCGCTTGCGCGTCTGCGCCACGATGCCGACGGTGCCGACGCCGATGTCCTCAGACGCTGTCTGGCCGTGAAGGCCGCTTCGGGCCGTACGCTCGCCTTTGCCGCGCACGGCGCCGACTGGCGCGATTTCTATCCGGCGCCCGGAGAGAGCGAGGCCAAGCGCACCGACGATGTCATAGACATCTTCCTGCGCACCTACGGCTCGTGCTCGCCCGAGGAAGAAGCCCTTCTGGAGCGCATGATATTCAATCCCACTCCCGACTACAGCGAGATGCTGGCCCGCGAGGAGCAGGAGAACCTGCCCGAAGAGCCGGCTCCCGACGCCGACAGCCAGGACGCGCGTATAGCGGCATTCATTCTCAGCCAGCATCCGGCAGCCCGGCACGAGGAGCCGCAGCCCGAACCGGCCGACGAGCCTGAAACCGACGCGCGGCCTGTGGCGCGTCCCGAGCACAGCGACGGCTCGCTGCTGAGCGAGAGTCTGGCCCATATTTTCATAAAACAGCGCCGATATGAGCGCGCATACGAAATTATATCGGGCCTTAGCTTGAAATTTCCAAAAAAAAGTGCTTACTTTGCAGACCAATTGCGTTTTCTGCAAAAACTGATTATAAACCAGCGCCGTCTCAATGCCCGTGAGGGCGACGGCAAAGCTAAAAATTAATATAAACTATGCACGTTGTCATAATTGTCTTGACAGTCATTGTAGCCATTCTGCTGATTGGCATCGTACTCATCCAGAAGTCGAAAGGCGGCGGTCTGTCGTCGCAGTTCGGCGGCGCCAACGCCGTAATGGGCGTACGCCAGACCAACACTTTCCTCGAAAAAGCCACCTGGACACTGGTGAGCGCACTGGTAGTACTCTCTGTAATTTCCGCATTCACCATGCCCAAGGCATCGGTAGGCACCGAGCTCCGCACCAAACCCGCCGCTCCCGCCGCTCCTGCTGCCGTTCCCGGCCAGTTCGACACCCCCGCTGCTGTCGAGGAAGCCGCCGCTGCCGAGATTGTGGAAGTTCCCGCAGCCGAAGGCGAGGCTACTCCCGCTGCCGAGCAGTAATTCTTTACTTGTCCCATCCATACGCATTCCCACGGGGCTTTTCCCTCGTGGGTTGTGTTGTATAGACAGTCCTTTGTCGGACTGTGCTCAGAAATATGAATCGTTCCGACTTTGAAGTGATGGCTCCCGTGGGGAGCTACGAATCGCTCAGCGCCGCCCTCGATGCCGGTGCCGATGCGGTGTATTTCGGAGTGGAGGGCCTCAACATGCGTTCGCGCTCGAGCGCCAACTTCACTCTCGACGACCTCCGCGAGATTGTGCGCCGGTGCAGCGAGCGCGGCGTGCACACCTATCTTACTGTAAATACGATAGTGTACGACAGTGAGATGGCCAAGCTCGAGGGAATTGTGGCTGCGGCCGCCGAGGCCGGCATTTCGGCCGTGATAGCCTCGGACGTGGCAGTGTTCGCCGCATGCCGCCGTCATGGCGTGGACGTGCACATATCCACCCAGTGCAACATATCGAATATCGAGGCCGTGCGCTTCTATTCGGCCTTCGCCGATGTAATGGTGCTGGCCCGCGAGCTGAGCCTCGAGCAAGTGAGGGCTATCGCCGACACCATCGAGGCCGAGAATATATGCGGACCGTCGGGGCGCCGCGTGCGCATCGAGATGTTCTGCCACGGCGCGCTGTGCATGGCCGTGTCGGGCAAGTGCTATCTGAGTCTGCACCAGATGAACTCGAGCGCCAACCGAGGAGCGTGCACTCAGATATGCCGTCGCGGCTACGGGGTCACCGACCTCGAGACCGGCGACGAGCTGACGGTGGAGAACAAATACATAATGTCGCCCAAGGACCTCAAGACCATCCACTTCCTCGACCGCATGATTGATGCGGGCGTACGCGTGTTCAAGATCGAAGGCCGCGCCCGCGGGCCGGAGTATGTCAAGACCGCAGTGGAGTGCTACTCCGAGGCAATCTCGGCCATCTGCGACGGCAGCTACGGCGCCGACAAGGTAGAGCAGTGGGACGAGCGTCTGGCTACGATCTTCAACCGCGGCTTCTGGGACGGTTACTACCTCGGCCAGCGCCTGGGCGAATGGTCCGGCAAGTACGGCTCGAGCGCCACACGCGTGAAGCAGTATGTCGCCAAGGGTGTGAAGTGGTTCTCGCGTCTGGGCGTGGGTGAGTTCTACATGGAAGGTGCCGAACTGTGTGTAGGCGACGAAGTCGTGATAACCGGTCCGACCACCGGCGCTCTCATAGTGAAGGTCGAGGATATACGCGTCGACGGCAAAAGTGTGGACAAGGCCGTGAAGGGCGACAGCTTCTCGATAGCTGTGCCCGCTAAAATCCGTCCTGCCGACCGGCTTTACCGCTGGCTCCCGACAAATTGAAGTAGAATAAGTTAAAGAAGTGTAAAGAGTTAAGATAAAAGTTCTTTTCAAACCGATAATCCGACAGATTCTCGCGTTGCCTCCATTCTCTAAAGACCATTATCTTAACTTTTTAAACCTTTTACTTATTCAACTATTATTTTAATTAATTATAAATTTCTAATTAATCGGAAATGATAAAGGCATATTTCAAGCGGCCGCAGGTGTGGGGCTTTTTTGTTTCGGTGGCTGTTATGGCCATCATATCGCTTGCGTTTTTCTACCCCGACAACTTCGAGGGTAACAGTCTGCGACAGCCCGACATGCAGCAGGGCGCGGCCAACGGCCACGAAGCCGCCGTCTACGAGGCCGAGACCGGCGAGAAAGCACTGTGGACAAACTCGCTGTTCGGCGGTATGCCCACCTTCCAGATATCGCCGACATATCCGTCGAACAGTCTGTTCAACTGGATCAACACCGTCTACGGCCTGTGGCTCCCGGCTCCGTCCAATCTCCTTTTCATGATGATGATGGGCTTCCTGCTCTTGCTCTTTGCGCTGAAAATGAGATGGTACTATGCCCTTATAGGCGCTGTGGCGTGGGGCTTCTCGTCGTACTTCATCATAATAATAGGGGCGGGTCATATATGGAAGTTCGTGGCTCTGAGCTATGTGCCTCCGACGATAGGCGGTCTTATCCTACTGTACCGCGGGCGCCATCTTGCGGGCGCCGCCATGCTTGCGCTCTTCGCCATGCTGCAGCTCAATGCCAACCATCCCCAGATGACCTACTACTTCGGCCTGACGATGGCCATAATGGCCGTGGCATATCTTGTGGAGGCCATACGTATGCATCGTGTGCGCCGCTGGCTCGCGGCCACCGGTATCGCCCTTGGCGCCGGCATCCTTGCCCTTGGTGCCAACGCGCCGTCGCTCTACAATACCTATGAATATGCCAAAGAGACCAAGCGCGCCGTGAGCGAGCTTACTCCTGTCGGCGGCGCCACGGCGTCGGCCGAGCGCCCGACCGGCGGCCTGCCGAAGTCGGATATCGTGGGCTGGAGCTACGGCCGCGCCGAGATGTTCTCGCTGGTGGTGCCCAATGTCCGCGGCGGTGCGTCGGCACGTCCCGAGCAGGGCTCCATGCAGCATATGAGCCTTGCGCAGCTCGACGATGCTGCCAAGTATGCTGACAATGCGTCCACATCCATGCTTCTGCAGTATCTCACGCAGTATTTCAACAACTCCGAGGGCACCAACGGCCCCGTGTATGTGGGCGTGCTTGTGGCCGTATTCTTCATCCTCGGCTGCTTCATAGTGCGCGGCCCGCTCAAATGGGCGTTCCTCGTGGCCACTGTGCTGTCGATGCTCCTCGCTCTGGGTGCCAATCTGGAATGGCTCACCGATCTGATGATATACCACTTCCCGATGTACAGCAAGTTCCGCGCCGTGGAGAGTATCCTTGTGGTGGCCGAGTTCTGCATGCCTCTGCTTGCCATCCTGGCGCTGGCCCAGCTCGTGCGCGACGGTGCGTCGGCATGGAAAAAATATAAGACTGCGCTGTGCGTGTCGTTCGGCTTCCCGGCTCTGGTCGCCCTTGTGGCCATAGTGGCTCCCGGTGCTTTCGGCGCCGCCATCAACGATTCCGACCGCGCCTACTCCGAGCAGCTACAGCAGCAGATTGCCGACTACTACCGCCAGTCGGGCGTGCCCGACGCACAGATACAGCGTGCCGTCTACGATTTCTCGCTTGCCAATCCGGCCAACGTCGAGGCTGTGACCGACCTTCGCTTCGGCCTCGTCCGTGCCGACGGCTGGCGCTCGCTCATATTCCTGCTGCTCGGCGCAGGCGTGATGGCCCTTTTCTATAGCGGCAAGGCACGCAGGGGCGTGGCCGTGGCCGGTGTGGGTGTGCTCGTGCTTGTCGACCTTTATTCGGCCGACAAACGGTATGTGTCGCACAGCTCATTCGGTCCGGCCGACGAGAGCGGCGAGATAGTGTTCACCCCCGATGCCGTCGACAATGCCATTCTGGCCGATACCGTCGGCGAGTACCGCGTGTTCGACATCCCGGGCTTCTACGGTGCCGACCGCTCCTACTTCCACCACACCCTCGGTGGCTATCATGCAGCCAAGCTGCGCCGCTACGAGGATCTGATACAGCGCAAGCTTTCGCCGGTGCTCCGCTACGGCTATATGCCGGGCGATCCGATACTCGACGATCCGCGCGTGGCCGACATTGCCGGCAGCCTGCGCACGGGCTACCGTGTGGCCGACATGCTCAACGCCCGCTATGTGATTACCGGCGATGAAAACGCTCCGGTGGTGAAGAATCCCGACGCCCTCGGCAACGCATGGCTCGTGGACGATATCGTGTGGGTCGACGGCGCCGACGCCGAGATGGACGCCCTCGATGCCGCAAAACTCGATTTCGCACGCCAGGCCGTGGCCGACCGCCGTTTCGCCGGCGTACTGCCCGAGGAGCCCTCGCTCATGCCGGGCGATACCATCTACATGACATCGTATACTCCCAACGATCTTAAATATCACGTATCTACGGCCAAAGGCGGCGTGGGCGTGTTCTCCGAGATATATTTCCCGTGGGGATGGCATGCCAGTGTCGACGGCCAGCCGGCCGAGCTTGCCCGTGTCAACTATGTGCTTCGCGCCATGGCTCTTCCCGCCGGCAGCCACGAGGTGACCATGCGGTTCGAGCCGGCGTCGGTGCGCACATCGTCGTCGGTTGCCTACGCCTGTGTCACCCTCATCTATCTGTTGCTTGCGGCTTCCGTCTTCAAGGAGGGACGCCGATGCAGGCTCTACTGAAAAGTTTTGCCCGCAGGCGACACAGTCGCGGCTTCGGCATCCATTCGCCGTTCGCCTACCGCTTCATAACCGAGGTGCTGTGCCTGCCGCATAACTACGGCTATTACGCCTATGCCCTGGCCGGACGCGACGGCAATCTGCGCCTGCTGGTTCGCCTGCTTGCGTTTTTCAGTCCCGCGTCGGTGACAGTCGACCTGGTTGAGGGCGCCGCAATCGTCGGGCGGCTTGTGCGCGAGGTGTTGCCGCATGCCGCGCTCAACGGTCCGCACCCCGATTTCATTATTTCCGATAAGAATGTCGTCGCTCAGATGCCCTGCAATGCTTTCCTGCTCGGCGAGGAAGCGCTCGCATGTCTGCCTGCCGTCGGCGAAGCACTGCCCTATGGCATGACTTTCGCCGGCCGGAGCTGCGCCGTGGTGGCGGCTCTGCCGCATTTGCCGCGACAGGATTTCGAACTCAAACTATGAACCCCAAAGTAAAAGGATATATCCTCGGCATAATCGCGGCGGCGACCTATGGCCTCAACCCGCTTTTCGCACTGCCTCTGTATGCCGACGGCATGGACGCCGACAATGTGCTCTTCTACCGCTATCTGCTGGCCGTGCCTATAATGGCGGTGATGATACTGGCCCGCGGCCGAAGCTTCCGCACCGAAGCGCATCTTGGGCTGCCCATAGTGTTCATGGGTATCATGATGGCGCTTTCGTCGCTGCTGCTGTTCGAGAGCTATACCTACATGGACGCTTCCATCGCCTCGACTCTGCTCTTTGTCTATCCTCTGATGGTGGCCGGTATCATGGCCGCCGTATACCGCGAGCGCATCACAGCTCTTACTGCCGTGTGTATGTTGGCGGCTTTGGGCGGTATCGCGCTTCTCTTCAAGGGCGGCGACGGGGCCACGCTCAGCATCACCGGCACTGTGCTGGTAATGCTGTCGTCGCTGAGCTACGCCATATATATCGTGGGTGTGAACCGCCCGGGGCTGCGCCAGGTACCGACGGTCAAACTGATATTCTATGTTCTTGTCACAGGCGCGCTCCTGTTCGGGCTCAAGATACTGCTCACTCCCGGAGCCACTTTCCTCGCTCCGCAGCACTGGTATATGTGGGGATGCGTGCTCGCTTTGGCCATACTCCCCACGGTGGTGTCCTTTATCTGCACCACGGCCGCGATACAGTATATCGGCCCGACCCCTACGGCAATCCTCGGGGCGCTCGAGCCGGTGACGGCCGTGATAATAGGCGTATGCGTGTTCTCCGAGCACCTTACTCCCCGCGACTGGACCGGCATGGCGCTTATCATCGTTGCGGTGTCGCTTGTGGTGGGAGGCGGTTCCATTACAAGCTATCTTGTACGCTTCCGTAAACTCTTCCCCAGTCTGAGGAGGGCGTCCAAAAAATATTTGCGGGGCAAAAAATAAATCCTTATCTTTGTGGCCGCTAACGCCCGGATGGCGGAATCGGTAGACGCGACGGTCTCAAACACCGTTGGGGCAACCCATCCCGGTTCGATCCCGGGTCCGGGTACAGATAATGGCTGAAAATCACCTGATTTTCAGCCATTATTTCTGTTTGATTGTCAGTACATCGGGAATAAATGATTATCTTTGCCATCGGACAGATCCCGGTCTGTCTGCGACATTATGACAATAATAAATATCCTCAGATGGTTAAGCGCATACGTACATTTCTTCTCCTTGCCTTGCTGCTTTTAGGCAGTGTGGCTCATGCTGAAAAGCCTAAAAGAATAATCATCGTTAACGGCTATTTCTTTAATGAATTGCCCTCGGCTGTTAAAAGCAGCGCGACCCCACAGGACATGAAAATGTTCTTTATTGAAACACCCAACGAAACCAAAGCCCTGGGAATGTATTCTCCGTCGATCGAACTTTCCGAAGAATCCCTGCGCTATGCTATTCCTGTGGAGAATGTGGATGAAGGTGCAGAACTTTTGCGTCGGTACAACGAGCAGCGAGAAAACTCGAATAATGTCGGTTTTACGATGGCGGCCACAAAGCCGCTTGTGAAGGTCGGAGAACAATTTCCCGATTTCTCCGCCACTGATATAACAGGTCGCACATGGACAAATGCAGATGTAAACGGCAAGGTCATGGTGCTTAACCTATGGTTTACAGGCTGTGGCCCTTGCCGGGGCGAAATGCCCGAACTCTCGACATGGAAAGATGAAATGCCGGATGTGATGTTCTTCTCGTCGACCTACGAGGCTCCTGAAATAGCCCGTCAGGTACTCGATAAGATTAACTTCAACTGGATTCCTCTTGTTAATGACACTCAATTTAAGGAGTATATCGGTAATAATGGCTATCCTCTGACTATCGTAATTGATAAATCGGGCAAAATTGCAGCTTTTGAGTATGGCACCTCGCCGGAGCAAAGAGCCGCTCTGAAAAGCAAGATTCTGGAACTTCGTTAGCCGTCCTATACAATACATACAAGTTTTGCGCAAGAGTATTTGCCACCGTTTCCTCCATGCGAAAGGTCTGATTGTGTTCTGACGAGAAAACGACGAGAAAAAGGGAGACATTAAATTCTACTTTTTTGTAGCTGCCCACGAATTTTTCGAACATTTTAGCTAATATTGCATTTGTTTCTGGGATTTATACTTTTTATTGAGTCGATTATTGCAATGGATAAGATTACAGGCGCTCTTGCAGTACATTTATCGCGACTTTTGTCGGTTGTGTTATTTCTGTGTGTCTCTTTTTCGGTCCTGGGCGCCGAAGGTGAGATAAGATTTCTGCGCAATGAGTATAGTAAGATGGTTAAGGGCCGGGAATGCATCAGTATGCATTTTTATGTCAAGGTTTCGGGTTTAAAGGGCGAAGATATCAAGGTGGCTGCATATGTCGAGAGTCCAAAGGGTGTCGGCGTGCCTGACTGCAACGGAAAGTACTCTACAAAAGACGGAAAGGTGTGCGTGTCGAAGACGGCTAAGGCGACATATAAATTTACGAAATGGAGCGATTTCACCCTCAATATTCCCTACGATGAAATCCATGCGTTGCCGGGCAAAAACACGTATTATGTCGAGGTTCTGTTGAGGCATAAGGGAAAGGTGCTTGCCCGTACTTATTGCAAGCCGTTTTATTTGACCGGTAAGACTAAAAAAGATCCAGTCAAGAAGTGTCGCAAAGAACCGGCATCATACCATATCGTAAAGAAATGGATGGAAAATGTCACCCGCTACAGTTTTCAGGAAAAATTTCTTTACTCCAACGGCACCAAGGTGATACACTACTATGCCAGATGCCCGAACTGCCGAGGGACGTCGATGTGCGGCATGTGCCATGGAACAGGGATATGTAATTTCTGTAACGGTCAGGGTGGCAGATATCTGAGGGAACAGGGATACTGGAATCCATGCACGGCGTGCAACAGTAGCGGACGGTGCCAGAGCTGTCAGGGCGAGAAAGGGCGTTGCTCCCTATGTAACGGAAAGTTCGGGAAAGAGCATCCGGGATATGTGTGCAATTCCATTATGACTGTTTTTCCCGACGGCCGGTTCTTAACGGAGAAAGTGGGCTACGAGTGGACAACAGACAGGTGGAAAGAGAGGCATGAGGCCAAGAAAGAAGGCCGCTGTTCTTATTGCGGCGGGACAGGAGTCAATCCGAATCCTACTACCGGACAGCCCGGTCATGAATGGATAGTAAAGTATGTAAAAAGCGACGAAAGCTGTCCCTACTGCAATAAGCTCGGTTCGCACTGGCATGAGCGCTGTCCGAGATGCAATGTCCCGACGCATTATTAACCGTTAGAATAGCCCCGATTTCGCGGAAAATAAGTATATTTGCGATATGAGAAATATTATCTATATTATTATGGCTCTTGGCATTGCTGCATTTTACTCATGTGGCAGGCAGCAGGCTGCCTTCTCTCTTCAACAATCTCTAATATTATGAGCAAGCTTCTGATTCCTGTTCTTTTTGTTGTGGCGGTCTTTCTGGCCGGCTGCCATGGCGAGGATGATAGTCCTGAGATTTATCCCATACGCTTCGGTCAGACTGACTATACGATACGTGTGGGTACAGCCGCCCGCATCAGCTTTGTCGACGGAAGCGGTGTATATGAACTCACTGCCGGCAACCCGGATGTGTTGGGGAAATTCTATATCGATATTGAGACGAGTACGCTTACCGTGGTCCCCGCGGCCGTCGGAGAGTCGACTCTGACTGTTACCGACGTGGTGATGAATACTTCGACGACTCTGAAATTTACGGTCGAAGATTTTTACCTTTCGTTTATGGTTGCTGAGATTGAAGGTGAAAACGCTAATCCGTATCTGAACGTGGGGAATGAAATCCGCTTTATCCGCGATAAAGAAAACAGCAGGCCGCTGAAAGTCATGTGGCAGGATCATCTGACATATGAGATGAAATGTGTGGCGGACGGTTATTTCGATATCGGGAGGAGTGCGGAAAATGTCTTTACCATGAGCATGATGCTTCATGGCCGCCATGATGAGGAATTTGAGGGTTTCAATTACACGCTTGGCGGCGATGGCGAATATCTCGATTTTTTCAATCGTTATTTCGGATATGGCTGGGATAAAAATATAAACTCGAGGGCGCTTCCGGTGAAAAAGATAATAATGATTATGACAGACCCGCTGAACGGCTGCAAGATAACATGCTCCCTGCTCCCATTCTGACAGGCAGTTCTTTTGTGATGATGTTTCTTCCTATAGCGATAGACAAGGCAGCCATTGCGGGTGCGCTTTTGAGTGGAATCGGGACTCTGGCTTCTTTTTTATTCGAGCCTCTCAAGAGAAAAGACCGTCTGGGGCACCGCTGTGCCCGCGTGATACTTATTTGTATCTTCATTATATGCCTGGGGGTGATTGCTTTCGAGCTATCGGAAGCGTGGCTTCTTCTGTGTCTTGTGCCACCGCTGTGGCTTTTGGTGCGTTGGGTGCGTTTAAATCGAATGTGCCGTCGCTATCGTGCTACGCGCAGGTCGGAACGTGATATCTGCCGGTATAAGCTTGCCGACAAACTTACCTCTATGGAGCTGTTCGAGTGGGAAATCCGTCATTTCCTGTTGCCCCGCCTGCGTATCTTTTTTGAAATCGGTGCCATAGGGCGTGCCAAATCGGCGCTTGCCCGGCTGTCGGACTATAGAGATGCCGACGAAGTCTATGGGATTGAAACCCTGATATGCAGCCTCGAACACAGACATCATGAGATGTTGGACCGTATCAAATCGAAACTCAAGCTGCTTAAACCCGGCGACAGCGACTATCCGCTGTATGTCAATAATCTTTATCACGCAGCAATGTCGCGAGAGGACAGCGTGGGAATCGAATACAGTTTCGGACTGATGGAACGATATGTTGCCCTTGAAAAGGATGTGAATAAAATCCCGGTGGAGATGCTCGATGCGATGATGTACCGTTACGACACCTCTGGCAATGCCGACGGAGTGGCACGCACAATGGCGATTATCGGTCGGTGTGAGCCGAAGACATACTCGAAGTATTTGTATCTTAACGATATAGTCCTTTACTATAATAAACGGCACAATAATATTCCCGCCGTCTGCCGCTATCTCGACGAGGCATATCTGAAACTCGAGAAGATGGAGCCCGACGAGGAGCATCGGCTGACCGTGCGGCTTCGTCTGGTACAGCTCCATATCGAATACGACTACAAATGGAAGGAGATAACGGTCGGATTCTTCGAGAATGCCGAGTACTACCTGTCGTATTCGCAGACTGTTGCCATAGAGTATGTGAGGATGCTTGTCGGTGCGCTCAATGATGTGAACCGGCGGTATAACCTCACTCCAATACCGGAGCACGGAGACCGTCTGGTGGCTAAGACTGTAGGCCTGGCAGAGCAATATATGCAAAAGTATAAGACAGAGCTGTTCGAACTTAGCGACGAATTTCTTTATCGTAAACGTGATGCCTATAGATTTCTGATTGATCTCGCCCATATCGGGCAGGCTCTTAACGGCCATATGGACGTGTATGCGCGGCAGTTGATAGATTCGTACGATGTAATTGTCGCTCTATGCCGTAAGAACGGAGAGCTGTCGGAACTGATACACAATATTATGGTGTATATTGATGAATATTTCGCGCTGGAATGGTCGATAGCCGAAAATTATCGCCGCAATATCAATGATTCCGATATTGTTGCGGCCGACGGGCTGCTTAAGGCAAACAGGCCGAAGATAGCCGACCTCTTCGTTGAGTACAAGGAACTGCTGAAACGCTTCGATTACGACCGCATGCTCGCCTTTTACACCTTGTTTGCGGCGCAGTTCAGCAAAATGTTGGGCACCAAAGACGATGTGGCTTTCTTTCTGTCACAGTTCGAGAAACACAAGATAGATATCTGCAATTATCGCATGCCGGTGCAGCAGATGTACCATGCTCTGAAACAATGGTTGCAGGGCCCGGTATGACCGTCGTGGCCGCAGCCATGAAAACAGCCGATTTGGGCAAAACGAACTTTTTGGGCCCTTCAGCAATTTTGGAATGTGAACTTTGTGTCCGCGGTGATTGTGTATATAATATATATTTTATATCTTTACGGCGTATAAAAAATAATGACTATGGCAACAGCACTGAATATCAAGCGTAAAAATATCGATCTTCCCGTGGATGCACTGCAGAAACTCTCGATTATGGCGGCAGCCCAGGGTAAAAGCCTAAAAAACTATATAGAGACCATTCTTATCACGAAGGCCAATTCTGTCTCCGTCGAGGTAAGCGAGAATCCCTCGCCGTCGGGCGATCCATGGTTTGACGACCCCGAGAATCTGGCAGAACTCGATGAAGGTATACGCCAGCATAAAGAGGGCAAGACCAAGGCCTATAGTATGGAAGAGATACGCGCTATGTTGGGATTATGAGTTATAGAATAGAATTTACTCCCAAGGCGACGCAGCATCTTAAGGAGTGGCAGCGTTCTGGCCAGACAAAAATCCTAAATAAAATAGCGGGCTTTTTGGAGGAATTAAAGGAGCATCCCACCACCGGTACCGGTCAGGTCGAGTTGCTTAAAGGTAGCTATTCAGGCTACTGGAGCCGCCGCATCGACAAAGGCTCGCGGCTGGTATACAGTATTGAGGAAGACCGGGTTGTTGTCACGGTAGTGTCGATGAAAGGACACTACGGCGACAAATGACGGCATGACGCCGGAATAAAAACGGCATTTCGGGCGTTATAATGATATGCCTGGATTAAGTGACATATGGATTGCGGTGGGCCTGACGGTGCTCGCCGGTCTTGCCACCGGTGTCGGCGGCCTGCTCACCATGTTTGTGCGCGGGCGTTCGACGCGTATGCTGGCCTTCGCCATGGGATTGTCGGCGGGGGTTATGACCTATATCTCGTTTATGGAATTGCTGCCGGAAGCCCGCGAGGCCTTCCTGCCGGCATTTGGCGAGCGTGGGGCCACACTGCGCATGCTTCTCGCATTCTTTGGCGGCATAGCCCTCATAGCTCTTATCGACTGGCTCGTGCCCGAAGACGAGAATCCTCACGAAGCCCATACGCTCGACGAACTGACGCGCCCCGACAACCACCACCTGCGGCGTACCGGCACGATGCTTGCTCTGGCGATAGGAATCCATAATTTCCCCGAAGGCATGGCCACCTTTGTGTCGGCGCTCGACGGTCTCGATGTGGCCCTGCCTATCGTGGTGGCCATCGCCATCCACAATATCCCCGAGGGCATAGCCGTGTATGTGCCTATATATCATAGTTCGGGAAGCCGGCGCAAGGCATTGCGATATACCATATTGTCGGGTCTCGCCGAGCCGGTGGGAGCTATTGCCGGAATGGTGTTCCTGCTGCCGTTCTGGTCGCCGATGGTAAATGCGGTGTGCCTGGCGGCAGTGGCCGGTATCATGGTCTATATATCGTTCGACGAACTGCTGCCCGGCGCCGAGCGCCACGGCCATCACCATATGGCCCTTATCGGCGTCGTCGCCGGCATGGCGGTGATGGCCGTGTCCTTGCTGCTTTTATGAGTGAAAGGTGAAGGGTGAAAAGTGAAGAGAATAGTTCGTTCGCAGTTCCATTCTCTTCACTTTTCACCTTTCACCTTTCACCCTGAGAGATCAGATATGAAGATAGGAGCGGAGGGCGTCGACGTAGGTTTCGAAGGCGGCGCGGCCTGCGGGGGTGACGCGACAGACAGTGCGCGTCTTTTTGCCGGCGAAGCCTTTTTCGACCGTTATGTATCCGGCCGACGACAGTTTGTCGAGCTGCACGCTGAGATTTCCGGCTGTTGATTCGGTCTTATCGCGGAGGTATACGAAGTCTGCTTCCTCTACATTCATGAGTATCGACATCACGGCCAGGCGGAGCTGCGAGTGGAGCAGAGGATCGAGTTCTTTCATTCTGCCGATTTTTTGAGTTTACGGTGTATTATGAAGGCGGGGACTATAAACATGAGCAGGAAGCAGGCTATATATACCGGCATCACCCATGTCACCAGCAGCGGGAAGCCGCAGAGCTGCATGATGATTATGCCGAAACCGGCAACGATAGATATGGCGCCTCCGGCGATATACGATTTTTCTTTCATCACGGCGCCCATTGCCACCGCGCCAAAGCCCACGATGATAAAGGCCGAGTAGTACATGGCGAGCCACGCCTGCGGATAACCGCAGATGTTGAATATGATGCATGCCGCACACAGCACCAGGCCCACATAGCCTACGGTTTTCCAGATGGTGTCGTTGACGGTGTCGATAAATGTGCGGGCTTTCGGCTTCGCTTTGCCGCGAAGCATGAGGATGTTGAGGGGTATGCCGATGGCGGGAATGGCGAACCAGCCGTAGTTGTATACAGGATCGCGCATAGTCACCAGAAGGACTGTGACCATAATGGCTGTTACGATAGTGAGAATGCCCCACATCACCGACACGCGGATGTCGGCCATGGTCACGCGGTGTTTCGACTGCTGGATCATGGCGTTGATGAGCGCCATGCTTTCCCGGGGAGTGAGTTGTTTGTCTTCCATTTTAGTGTTGGCTTAGGCGGTTTATATTATAAACCAAAGTTGGAAAAAGAAAAGAGCCGACTCGCGCGATGTAGCTCTTTTTGTCGCTTTGACGATGCAAAGATAAACAGGTTTATTTTATAAACCAAATTTTTCGGGCATTTTTTTTGTGGGGTGGTTAAAGGTTAATGGTTATGGGTTAAGGGTTAATGGTTAAAGGGGGTGGGTTAATGGAGGAGGGTTAAGGGTTAATGGAGGAGGGTTAAGGGCTAATGGTATAGAGCTATAGCATTAACCTTTAACCCATAACCCATAACCCTTTAACCATTAACCTTCACCCTTCTCTTCTTGGCGATGTTGGTGAGGACCATGCCGCCGATTATTACGGCCATGGCTATGATTTGGACGGCGTGTAGTGTGGCCAGGTGCATGCACACCGAGGCTATGGCGGCTATTACCGGTACGAGATACTGATAGATCGACACCAGTTCGCTGCCGATGAGCTTGATGGCCGGATTGACCAACAGGTAGGCCAGGAAGGTGGGGCACACGACCACGAAGGCTATCATCAGCCACGGGCCTGCGGGGGCGCCGTGCAGAAGTGCGGCATGCGGCAGTGAGCCTGTGAGGAACAGAGCCGGAACAGCTGCGGCGAGAAATATCCATCGCAGCAGCGATATCGGGCGGTATTTATGTGTCGGCCCTTCGAGCACTACAAGATAAATGGCGTAGCACAGTGCGCTTGCAAGGGCGAGCAGGTTGCCGAGCAATGCGTCGGAGGCCTTCTGGCCGGTGTGTCTGGCCAGAATCACGGCGGCAGCGCCGGCAAAAGCCAGGAGCACGCCCACTATTTCGCCTTTTGATGGCCTGGCATGGCGGAATATGACATTGATGAGAATGACAAAGACGGGTGGCAGCGTCATGATGATAGACACGTCGATAGGGTTGGCGTAGCGCAGCGAGAGGTTGAAAAGGAATATGAACGCGAAGAGCCCCACGCCGCCGCCGAGCAGTATTCTCGGGTAGTCGGCGCGGGCAATGCGGTCGGGCCGCACGAAGGCCGAGGCTATCCAGAAGAGGATGCAGCCTCCGCACAGGCGGAATACCGTGACATCGAAAGAACTCATCCATTCGGGAATGAGATATTTCACTACCGGTATGTTTACACCGAAGAATATCGTTGCCAGCAATATGAAAAAGTTGCCTTTAATAGGTTGCGCGAAGCTATGGCTGCTGTTGGTGTTCATTTGAGTTGCTTGTTTATTCTCAAACAAGTGCGGGCGGCAGTAAGTTTGGCCTATATCATGCCACGGACAGTAAGCATTCTTTTTATTGATATTATGGAGATGGCCGGGACGGCATCCGGTGTCCCGACTGGCCGGAGGGGGTCGCTTAAGAAGAACTCTATTGTTAAAAATATCTAAAACGCGGGATGCTTTTTGTGGCGCCCCGCTTTTTTAGGTACTTTTACGATATCCAAATAACGCAACTATCCAAACTCTACCGATATGATAGATAAAAACATTATCCGCGGATATCTCGACGAGCTCCGCATATCCACACGCCTCGACGATGACGGCGACATGGTAATCGTACAGACCGCCGACGAAGACTTCGGCCACGATGTGGTTATCTTCGTGATGGTGAACAACAACCGCCTGTCGTATGCCGCCGGCGCTCCCGGCTATGAGCCTCGTCAGGATGTATACCATCTGGCCAACCGCCACAACTGCCGCCGCAACCTGCCCACGGCAGTGGTGCGCGACGGCAATGTGCGCATGGAGTACTCCTTCCTTCTCGACGAGGAGGTATCGAAGGAATATATCGTGGAAAACTGCATCAAGATGGTGCTCGGCTCCATTTGGCGTTCCTACGTTGACCTCGAGAAAGAGGACTGAAATTCCGCCGGAATCCATAGAAATGCCCCGCGAGTTACGTCCTCCGGGGCATTTTACACGTCATTCGCCGATGTGAAATTCAAAAAAAACGCTTGTCACTTTGCAGTTTGACAGAAAAGGCTTAACTTTGCACAGTTTTTTCAGCCCTTACGCAAATGGGAAAATTTTCGGCATTCAAATTGCCTCTTAAAAGCCTCGGAGCGGGGACGCATGTCTTCGAGTATCAGCTCGACAAGCAGTTCTTCGCCAACATGGAGAATACAGATATCCATGGCGCCGATCTGGCCGTGAAGCTCACCGTAGTGTACAACGGTGAATTTTACGCCCTCGACTTCGTGATAACGGGCGAAGTGACGCTGATCTGCGACCGCTGTCTCGACGATCTCCACTATCCCATAGAAGCCACCTATCACATAGTGGTGAAATATGGCGAGGACTATAACGACGACAACGACGAAGTGCTCGAAATACCCGTCGGCGATGCCTATCTGAATGTGGCTTACATGATCTACGACACCGTCGTGCTGGCAATACCCATAAAGCATGTTCATCCGCAGGGTAAATGTAACCGCCAGATGAGCGCCATGCTGAAGAAACACCGGGCAACCGTAGGCGACGAAGATGCCGAACTCGAGAACGATCTTATCGACGAGATGGATTCGCTCGACGACAGCTCCGAGGCCGAAGCTCCTGCCGACCCCCGCTGGAACGCTCTGCGCAAGCTGAGCGGCGACAGTACCGACGAATAAATTTAAACTAAGAAATATAAAAAGAAAATGGCACATCCTAAACGCAAGCAATCGAAGACTCGCACCGCCAAGCGCCGCACCCACGACAAGGCTGTGGCTCCCACACTGGCTCTCTGCCCCAACTGCGGTGCATGGCACATCTATCACACTGTCTGCGGCGAATGCGGCTACTACCGCGGCAAGCAGGCTGTAGTTAAGGAAGCCGCTCTCTGAGAATAGCCCCAGGGCCTTATTCCGCAGACCGCTCACGCGCACAGACGTTCGCTCCGGCTTCTGATGTATACCGGAGGCACCGGCCAGAAACACAACATGCCGGCGCCCCCGTGCTTATATGTAATCTCTTATAAAAACACCCTCTATTAATGCTACACGCACGCATTTCAGGTATCGCATCTTATCTCCCCGCCGACATCCTCGACAACGACATGCTCTCCAAGATGGTCGATACCAACGATGAATGGATAACGACACGCGTCGGAATCAAAAAACGCCACATTCTCCGTCAGGAAGGCGCCGGCTCGTCATATATGGGTATCAAGGCCGTGGAGAAGCTCCTCGCTTCCACCGGCACAGCCCCCGAAGACGTAGATATCGTCGTCTGCGCCACCTCTAATCCCGACTACCGCTTCCCCTCCACCGGCTCGGTGATTGTGGAAGGCTGCGGGCTGAAAAACGCCTACTCCTACGATATGGAGGCGGCCTGCGCCGGTTTCCTTGTCGCACTGCAGGAGGCGCGTGCCTATGTGTGCGCAGGCATATACAAGAAAGTGGTCGTGGTGGCCGCCGAGAAGATGTCATCGATGGTCGACTATACCGACCGTTCCACATGTCCTCTCTTCGGCGACGGTGCCGCCGCCGTGCTGGTAGAACCCACCGAGGATACCTCGGTCGGCATTATGGATGCTGTGTTCCATGTCGACGGCTGGGGCCGCGATCATCTGCTGATGAAGGCAGGCGGCTCGGTGAAACCCACTACACACGAGACTGTCGACGCTAAAGAGAACGTCCTCTTCCAGGACGGACGCGCAGTCTATAAGCACGCCGTGACCAACATGCTCACATCGAGCCTCGACGTGATGGAGCGCAACGGTCTCTCGGTCGACGATGTGGCATATCTCATCCCCCATCAGGCCAACCTGCGTATCATCGAGGCTGTGGCTCAGCGCGCACAGTTCCCCATGGACAAGGTACTTGTGAACATTGAGCACACCGGCAACACTTCGGCTGCCTCGATTCCCATCTGTCTCGACGAATACCGCTCCAAGCTCAAGAAGGGCGACAAGCTTATCCTCACCGCATTCGGCGCCGGCTTCACATGGGGCGCCATGTATCTGGTGTGGGACATTGATTAAGTAAGAGGGCAATACACCGTCCTGTCGCTTTTTACGACGAAATAAAACAAAGATAGCACTTTTAGGGTGCTATTTTTGTTATAAGGATACATCTAATTGTATGATCACCTCATGGAAGTAAAAGAAAACACCACTCCGGCGCTGACTCCCGCCGACGAAAAGAATCTCCCCGAAGTTCCCGCACACCGTTCGGGATTCGTGAACATAGTAGGCAATCCCAATGTGGGCAAATCGACGCTCATGAACGACCTCGTGGGCGAGCGCATAAGCATCATCACCCAGAAGGCCCAGACTACACGCCACCGTATAATGGGTATTGTCAACACTCCGGAATATCAGATAGTATTCTCCGATACTCCCGGTGTGCTCAAGCCGAAATACAAGATGCAGGAAGGCATGCTGGCCTTCAGCGAGGGCGCCCTCACCGACGCCGACGTGCTGCTCTATGTCACCGATGTGGTCGAAGACCCCACAAAGAACGCCGATTTCCTTGCCAAGGTTGCCAAAGAGCCGATACCGGTACTGCTGGTAATTAATAAGATCGACCTTCTCAAGGACAATAAGGAGCTCGAGGCTATCGTGGCACGCTGGAAAGAGCTGCTGCCCTCGGCCGAGGTATTCCCCACATCGGCCAAAGAGCACTTCAACGTGTCCAATCTCATGACGCGCATCGTAGAGCTGCTCCCCGTAGGCGAGCCATATTTCGGTAAGGATGCCCTCACCGACAAGCCCGCGCGCTTCTTCGTCACCGAAATTATACGTGAGAAGATACTCCTCAACTACGACAAGGAAGTACCGTACTCCACCGAAGTGATCGTGGAGAAATTCGAGGAAAAAGACAATGCCATCCACATCATGGCCGTGATCTATGTGGAGCGCGACAGCCAGAAGGGCATACTCATAGGCCGCGGTGGCTCCATGCTCAAGAAAGTAGGCACGCAGGCACGCCACGATATCGAGACATTCTTCGGCAAACGTGTGTTCCTCGAAATGTTCGTCAAGGTCGAGCCGAACTGGCGAAACCGTGAGAATAAGCTCCGCGAATTCGGCTACATCGAGTGAGCAGGAAATGCGTGGTTTATAAAGTATTGGGTTTAAAAAGTTAAGATAATGGTTCGGCAATCGAAACTAATGTCTTAACTTTTTGAATCATATACTTTTTCAACCCGGAGACTGCGTCAATACCGATAATTTTCGTTAATTTTGCACAAAACACCCTCTTGATAATATATGGGACAACTCGTAGCTATTGTCGGACGCCCCAATGTGGGTAAATCGACCCTTTTCAATCGTCTCACCCAGACGCGCACGGCTATCACCGACCCCACTGCCGGCACTACCCGCGACCGTCAGTACGGCAAGGTCGACTGGAACGGAAAGGAATTCTCCATCGTCGATACCGGCGGATGGGTGGTGAACTCCGATGACGTTTTCGAATCGGAAATAAACAAGCAGGTCGAGCTTGCCATTGAGCAGGCCGACGAAATTCTTTTTGTGGTCGACGCCATGAACGGTGTCACCGACCTCGACGACCATGTGGCCGAGATACTTCGCCGCTCGCGCAAGCCGGTCATACTGTTGGCCAACAAGGTCGATTCCAACGAGTGGATATACAATGTGCCCGAGTTCTACTCTCTCGGTCTGGGCGATCCCTATCCTGTATCGGCCGTCAACGGCTACGGTACCGGCGACCTTCTCGACGAAGTTGTAAAGAAGCTTCCCGAGCCCGACGGCGACGAAGAGGCTAAGCTCGACGACATTCCCAAGTTTGCCATCGTGGGCCGACCCAACGCCGGCAAATCGTCGCTTATCAATGCCTTTATCGGGGCAGAGCGCCATATTGTCACCGACATAGCAGGCACCACACGCGATTCCATCTACACACGCTACGATAAATTCGGCTTCGACTTCTATCTTGTCGATACCGCCGGTATCCGCAAGAAAAACAAAGTAAACGAGGACATCGAGTACTACTCGGTAATCCGCTCTATACGCGCTATCGAGGCATCCGACGTCTGCATCCTCATGATCGATGCCACACGCGGCATCGAGGCCCAGGATGTGAATATTTTCTCGCTTATACAGCGCAACAAGAAGGGTCTGGTCGTGGTGGTAAACAAATGGGACCTTGTCGAGGACAAGTCGACGGCCGCCATCAAGCACTACGAGGCTGCGATCCGCGAGCGTTTCGCGCCCTTCACCGACTTCCCCATCATCTTTACCTCGGCGCTGACAAAACAGCGTATCTTCAAAGTGCTCGAGACCGCCGTAGAGGTATATGAGAACCGTCGTCGCACCGTGCCTACCTCACAGCTCAATACCGTGCTGCAGGAAGATATCGCCGCATATCCGCCGCCAAGCAACAAGGGCAAGTTCATCAAGATAAAATATATCACCATGCTCAAGGGAGCACAGGTGCCTACCTTTATCTTCTTCTGTAATCTGCCCCAGTGGGTAAAGGAGCCGTATCGCCGCTATCTCGAAAACAAGATCCGCGAGCACTGGACCTTCACCGGCACCCCCATCAACGTATTCATGCGCGAGAAATAACACCGCATGGCCGCCCCGCCACGTAGTGGCGATTTCCGCCTCGAAAAGGTTGCCCGGACAAGGTGCCGGAGGTACCGCATTGTGGATAACCCCGGGCAACGCCCGGGGGAGGCGACACGTCCGATCATGAATCCCGGAGGGATGTCTTGTGGTCTCTCAAACAAAAAACAATGACATCAGGCTCTCCGCAGGAGCCGATTAATGGGCCAACCACGCAAAAATAATCAGCCTCTTCCAGAGGCTATTTTCGGGACGGCGATCCGCATCCCGGCATGCACGGTGGCATGCCGGGCTATTCATAATCAACCCCCTGCGGAGGTTTTCATAGGCGACACTCACCGTGGATGCATTCCCGCAATTGTATTGCGAGCCTTCGAATTGGTCAATTCACCACAGAGTGGTGTAAGATATTAGGCCCGGGTTAAGGGTAGCCGCAAGGCGCCCGCAACCCGGGTTCTTTGTGCGCTCTCTCCCAAAGAACCGACTCTGTAGGAGTCGCACAGCATTGGCGGAATTTCTTCGACTCCTACAGAGTCGTAATTGGAGGGGAGGATATATGGTAAACCCGGGTTGCGGACGCCTGTCGGCGGTCCTTAACCCGCGCCTAACTTCTTACACCACTCTGTGGTGTCTATCACGTCCGCCTGTCAGCTCGTTCGGCCATGACATGATACACACCTCACGCGCAAGCGCATGGGGCTGTTTACGATTGCGGCCTTTTCTCGTCCAATGATTATGGCGGCGAAAAGAAGCGCGAGGCGCTTCAATATTCAGATAGCCTGGGGTTTGGGCTCCGACAGGAGACCATACCCCAGGACCATCGCAAAAAAAAGAGCACCAACCGCGGCCAGCGGTTGAATATCCCTGTCGAGGCAATTCCGGGCATATTACAGCAGCGTCACGATATTCAACCGCTGTCCGCGGTTGTGGGATTTGATGGGGCGCATTGTCCTGGGGTATGGACGCCTGCGGCGTCCATACCCCAGGCTGTGTGAATATTCAAGCGCTCTGCGCCTGCTGCGGACGCTCCACAGCAACGTCTCTAAGAGGCCTGTCAGCCTGTCTGCCTAACCGCCTATCTGCTTGAGGGCGTAGGTGCGCTCGCGGAGGTAGGCGCCGAGTTCTTCGGGGGTGGAGCCGTGCGCGGCCTGATCTTCGGGCGATATGGGCAAGCCTACGCTGATGTGCATTTCGGTGCCTACTTTGCGGAATACTTCGGCAGGAAGGCGTAGCGAGCGTGCCGGCCAGCAAATATGGCCGAGGATATTGAACCACCAGCTGTTGCTGCCATGGAAATATATGGGGATTACCGGTACTTTTGCCCGATGGATTATCTGTAGGATGGAAGGTTGCCATGGGCGATCCTGAAGTCCGTCGTGCAGCGTTGTCTTGCTCATAGCCCCCGCGGGGAAGAATCCCACAGGATGTCCCTCCTTGAGCTGGCGCAGAGCCGTGCGGATGCCTGCCACCGACACGGCGCGTTTGGCGGGGTCGCTGCTGGCCGACTGGTCAACAGCGATAAAGTTGGGCCGCATGGCCGATATCTTGTTGAGGATCATGTTGACCATGACCTTGTACTCGGGCCGGTAGCGCGTAATGAGGTAGATGAGGGCTATGCCGTCGAGAGCGCCGAACGGATGGTTGCTCACAGTGATGAAAGCGCCTTCGGGAAGATTGTCGAGTACTTCCTGACCGTCGATGCGGAGTTTTATCTTGAATTCCTCCAGCAGCAGACGGCGCACGAATTCCGGACCGGGTGTGTCGCAGCATTTGGCGTGTACGGCATTGACCTTGTCGACCGACAGCATGTGCAGCAGCCAGTTGACCAGGCGAGGATGGCCGTCGAGCGCCGGTGCCAGGGCACGGATATCGTCGTAGTTGAGTACGTCGGGGCGTATATCGTAGTTTTCCTTATCCATGGATGTAGTTGTTGTATTTTTCGACGAAGCGGGCAAAAGGCCGTATCTTCATGAGACCGAACTCGAAGATGGCGAATCCGCCCAGAGCGCAAGTGATGCCGCAGAGTACGTCGATGATATAGTGATGCGAGCTGTAGACCGCCGTCCACCATATACCGGCCGATACTATGGCGAGCATGGCTATCCACGCGGCCGACGAGCGGCTGCGGATAGCATAGATAAGCGCCACCGGTGTGTATGCCGAGTGAAGCGACGGCAGTGCAGCGAAAACATTGGAATTGCGTGCATACAGGCCGTTGAATATCCCCAGACCGGTCATTTCGTCGAAGCGTCCAAGCCCGGCCACATCGCCGGGAGTGCCGGGCACGGCTTCGAAACCATGCAGTGCCACATACCATGGCGGAGCCGCCGGGTGGATGTAGTAGAAGGTGAAGCCCAGCAGATTTACAAGCAGGAATACCATGGCGAAATGCAGATATTGCTCCGTTTTGCCGGTGAAATAGAGCCACAGTCCGAAGAAAATGGGCAGAGGCACCCAGCACAGGTAGAAAATGCCGGCTGCGAAGTCGGCGGCGGCACTGTGATGGATGGCGAAAAATTCGTTTGGCGTGAGGGTGCCCGCGGACGTGACGATGCCGAAGAGCGATTTCTCGGTCTCATAGAGGCCCTGCACGTCGACAGGGTTGACCATATAGTTCGGCACTATGTTCATCCAGTCGTATGATATGCCGAAGATGAAAAACGGTGCCAGCGCCACGGTGAGGCGCCGTGTGGGGCCGCAGATGAAGAAGAGGGCGAATATGAGTACGGCCATGACTATGTGCTCGGGACGGAATCCTATGAACAGGGCCGTCACCACCAGCCACAGGGCCAGGGCGCCGGCGCACCACAGCGATTCTTTCAGAGCAGGGGCCTGGGTCCTCATTTCTTCTTGCTGAGTTCGCGGCGGCAGTGCGATATGCGGGCGAAAGCCGTGAGGTTGGCGAATACGGCTATGATGCCCATGGCCACCACCAGAATTATGTTGGGGTCGAAAGTCGATGCCGGGTCGATGGTCTGGCCCGTGATGCCGGCGGCAAGGGCTGCCACACTGGTCACCACCACGCGTTCGGGCCGCTGCATGAATCCGATCTTGCACTCTATGTCGAGGCCCTCGGCACGGGCGCGCACATAGCTTACCATGATGCTGCCCACAAGGGCGAGGAAGGTGATGATGGCCCCGGCGATATCGCCGCAGCCTATGAGGTAGAAGGCGAGACCGCCAAGGGTGAAGAGCTCGCAGTAGCGGTCGAGCACCGAGTCGTACATGGCGCCGAAAGTCGAGGCCATGCCGCCCAGGCGCGCCACCTGGCCGTCGAGCATGTCGAAGAGCGAGAAGCCTATGATGAGGGCGCCGGCAAGCGTCACCATGCCGAAGTCGGTGCCTTCGCCTTCGCCGGCTTTGATGCCGGCGGCCACAAGCACGGCGGCAGCCGCCATATTGCCGAGCATGCCTATGGTGGTGACAATATTAGGCGTCACACCCATGCGGATGAGGAGGCGCACAAAGGGGTTTATGACTGCATATATGCCTTGCTGCAGGGCTCCGCGGGCCTGCGTGGCCTTGGTTTTTATTTTCATTTCCATATCGGTGTTTTTTTAAGTCCCATGCGCTCGGCCACGGCTACGGCATAGGGGTCGAAATTGCTGTCGCGGTACACGAAATAGCGCTGGAGGGCGAAGTTCCAGAACCACGATACCATAAGCGACACGAAGAGTCGGGCGGCGGCATAGTAGCCGTCGGGCCTGAAGCCTAAGGTCTCAAGCCAGTTCCAGTGCTGCAGGAGGTAGTATATGGCCTGTGTGCCGAATGCGTTGAGCAACAGACTGCCCACCCATACCATGGTGTATTTGACGGCTATGGCGCGCCAGTCGCATCCCGAGGCATGGAAGGTGAAGCGGTAGTTTATCACGCAGTTGAGCACGCCGCCGGCAACGGCACCGATGGCTGTGGCGAGCCATGGCAGCAGACCGGCCCATGCGAAGAGCACGAAGCCAAGCCCCATGTCGAGCCACGAGGCCGACTGGCTTGCCACTATCGAGCGGATGTAGGTGAATACGAGCGAGTCGCTGTTGAGAGCTTTATAACCTATCTGTGATATTGTTTTCATTTCAGAATAAGGAGATTGAGAGCGATAAGAATCGCGGCCGAGTATATGCCTGCCAGTATATCGTCGGCCATCATGCCGTAGCCGCGCGGCAGGCGCTCCATGGAGCGTATGCCAAGAGGCTTGACGATATCGAAGAAGCGGAACAGAGCCAGCGACACAAGTATTTCCCACCACGGGCATGCCGGTACAAGCGGCAGCAGGGATATCCACTGGCCGACGGTCTCGTCGACGCACGCCACCACGGGGTCGGGGCCCCAGTAACGCTCCGACACGGAGCTTGCCCATGTGCCGAGCACCGTGAATACGAGCACGGCCAGTGCGGTGACAGTCACTGTCGCCAGAGGCGATGCCCACAGATATAGCGGAAGCCACAGTATGATGGCGAGTATGGCACCCCATGTGCCGGGAGCGACAGGGAGGAATCCGAAACCGAACGATGTGGCTATGAGTTTGGGAAAGAGAGGGAAACGGCCGCCGTCGTCGGGTACCGCGGTCGACTTGCGGTATTTGTTCATCGTGCGAGGTGTTTCTTAATGGCGTTGATTATGAATCGGGCGATCTGAGGGGCGGCCTCTGCGCGGCAGGGCGCGAAGCTTGGCCAGTCCTTGAAATCGACTATGTAGGAGTGGCCTTCGTCGTCGACTATGCAGTCGCCGCCGTATATTTTTACATCGAGCACATCGGCGGCGCGCTCGGCTATTGCCCTGAGCTGACGGTGATCGAAGGCTTCGGGCACGCTTTCGGGATTGCGCGGGAAAAACCAGTGGAAGAACTGGGTGCCGGCGATACCGTAGAATTTCACAAGATGGCCTTTGAGATGGCGGTTGATTACCGCGCGCTTGATGCCGCGCAGGAAGTACTCCTGGAGTATCTCCTGGGCTTCTTCGGGATGGCGTACATAGGTCACGTCTTCCTTGTGCATGGAGTGGGTGTCGGCGCGCTTTATCCAGCACGAACCCACTTTGGCGGCGTTGAGACGGTCGCGGATAGCCTCGTCGGTATTCACGGTCAGGCTTTCGGGGTAGGGGAGGCCCGAGCCGAGGAGTATGCGCGTCATGCGTTCGCGTATGCAGTTCTCTATGCCGTAGCCCGAGTTTATGACCAGAGCGCCATCGTCCTCAAGACGCTGCAGTAGCTCGATAGAGCGCTTTTCGCGGCACATGTTGATGATGATGCGCTCGCTCACGGCTCCGGCTATAAACTGCTCTTCGTTGTATATGTTGACGATGCACCCGCGTTTACGCAGTTGCTCGGCCACGATGTTGAAGATAGCCGCGTCGTTTCCTATATGGTTGGGCGAGAATGCGCCTGCGCGCATGACACCCGCAATCTTTATTTCGGCCATTTAGCGCTGATTGGTCTATAATTGAATTGCAAAAATAATAAAAATAGGCTAACACGCCCCCATTTTCCCCCGAATTTCACATATTTTGGCCTTTCAGACAACCGGGGTTGCAGTATTATAGCAAAGATGCGAGGTCAAAGTACATCACCCGAGTACGTCGGTCTTCATCATCGTTGTTTAGAAACTGATAATTGTTTTTTATATAGAACGGTATCGCATCGGCATATGCATCTACCGTGACAAACCGACATCCCGATTTGTTGTCTGTAACAAAGTAATCTTCGATGAATTCGAGAAGATATGTACCGATATTTTGGTTTTGTGCGGGTTTGGCTATGGCGAGGCGCCCTATTTTGATGGCGGGGTAACTTCTGAGTCTTTTTTCATTTACAAATTTGTGTTTTCTGAATCTGTTGAATTCAGTTTTACTCTCAAAATCTGCAATGGAAATTTTGTCATTAGACAAACTGAAGTATGCCAGTACCTCTTTTGTCTTTTTATCTTCTACAACATAAGTTACCGCTAACAGGGCATAGCGGTAAAGTGCGGCTTCGTTGATGAGGAAATCATTAAGGTCTTCGTCGTCGCAGTTGAAAGTGCTGATGGTGTCGCCGATTTTTAGCCTGCGCACCTGACAGCGCTCCTGGAACTCCCCGCGGGTCATGTCAGTTTACCATCATTTTCATGACGGCCTCATACGAGCGACGTATTTCAGCTCTTTTTTTAGGCGAGACCTTGGGCGGATTCTGCATCCGCTCTTCGAAGCGGCGTCCGTCGGAGCCGTAAAGTATCGGTGTTTCTTTAATTGGTCGTGCCATGTTTTGTACGTCTTTGTAGTTCGTCAGTTTGCAAATATACAACAAATAATTGATATATAGAGTTTAGACCAAAAAAATCGTGCCCAAAAATCTTCGTGAACAAACCGGCATTCGCCACGGGGGATGGGGAATGCCGGTTTGTTTTCGGATGATGATTTAAGTTCGGAGGGGGGTCAGATCTGTTCCTCGACGTTCCATACGAAGGCGCGGAGACCGAGTTTGGGGCGCTCTTCGTTGAAAGCCTTGAGCTTGGCAAGGACTATAGGTACGCGGTGATCCTCGACCACGGTGAGTATGGCTCCGGCCATCGAGGGCCATGCGTGGGAGCCGTAGTGTGGCTCGCCGTCGACGCTGCCGCGGCCGGTAACCTGCTCCCAGGCGGTGTAGCCGCGGCAGTTGGAGCGTTCGAGCATGTCGACAATTCGTTCGTAGTGTGCCTGGTCGAAGGCTATGAATATGCTTTTCATTTCGTTGATGTTATTCGGCTTTCAGAAGTGCTTTGCGGAGTTTTTTGCGCTGGTTCTTCACGCCCTTGCCTGCAAAGACGCAGTAGAGCACCGGCACGAAGAGCAGTGTGAGGATAGTGGAGAAGGTGAGACCGCCGATAACGGCCGTACCCATCGGCCGCCACATTTCGGCGCCCTGGCCTGTTCCCACGGCCATCGGCACCATACCGAGGATAGTGGTGAGGGTGGTCATGACCACGGGACGCAGACGCGACTCGCCGCCGTGGATCACGGCGCGGCGTATCGACATGCCGCGTTCGCGGTTGAGCGATATGTAGTCGATGAGCACGATACCGTTCTTCACCACGATACCGATAAGCATGATGGCGCCGATCATACTCATCACGTTGAGGGTATGGCCGGTGAGCCACAGGATGATGAACACGCCCGAGAATGCGAACAGGAGCGATGTCATGATGATGCCCGGGTAGGTATAGCTTTCGAACTGGGCCGCCATGACGATATATACAAGCACGATGATGAGCACGGCGAGGGTGAGCAGATCGCTGAACGAATCCTGCTGGTCCTCGTAGCTGCCCGACAGCTGTATGGATATGCCCTGGGGGATGTCCATGTTGTCGATGGCTACCTGCGAAGCCTCCACGATCTTGCTCATGGGCACTCCGCCCTCGACGGTGGTCGACACGGTGACGATACGCTCGCGGTCCTTGCGCTCGATGGTAGGGGGAGTGAAGCGCTCCACTACCTTGCCCACGTCGCGCACGCGCACGCCCTGGCCGGCCGAGTTGTAGATGAGGATGTTCTCGATGTCTTCGAGCGATGTGCGGTGCTCGGGGGCATACATCACCTTGATGTCGTATTCCTCGCCGTCCTCGCGGAACTGCGACGCCAGCTGGCCGTTGATGCGGTTGCGCAGGGCGTTGGCGGCCGTGGAGAGGTTGAGGCCGTAGATGGCAAGCTTCTCGCGGTCGAAATCAACCTGATATTCGGGCTGGTAGTCGGCGCGCGATATGATTACGTCGGCTGCGCCCGGTATCTTGAGCAGGGCCTGTTGCATCATGCGGGCCACCGAGTCGGTTTCGGTGAAGTCGTAGCCGTAGATTTCGTAGTCGATAGTAGTCTGGCCGCCCATGCCCATGCCGCCGGTGCTCACCTGCGCCTTCTTGAATTCGGGGAACTGCTTGAGGTCCTCGCGCATGAGCGATGCGATCTCGCTGATGGAGCGGTCGCGGTCGCCGGGATCGGTGAGGCGCACGTTCATCGATATGATGTGCGGGCCGTTGTCGCTGAGGTTGGCGAAGGTGTTGTCGCTCGAGGCAGTGCCGGTGGTGTAGTTCATCACCATTATTTCGGGATATTTCTCGCGCCAGAGGTCGACGAGGCGTTCGGTAACCTCCTTCGACACTTCCACGCGTGTGCCTATGGGCGTCTCGAGGCTTATGCGCAGACGGCCGTCGTCGGCGGTGGGGAAGAACTCGGTGCCTACCTGCTTCATCAGGAACAGCGAGCCGATGAATGTGGCCATACACAGCAGGAATGTGACCGTCTTGTGGCCTACGACCCATTTGAGCAGGCGTCCGTAGCCATGGTCGAAGGCGTCGAGGCCGCGGTTGACCGGGGTGAAGAGCAGGGTGTAGAGTTTGCCGTGGTGGTTCACGCGGCGCAGCAGCAGGCTGCAGAGCATCGGGGTGAGCGAGAGGGCGCAGATGGTCGATATGATCATCATGATGGTCACCATCCATCCAAGCTGACGGAAGAGGACGCCGGTCATGCCAGTGACGAGTGTCAGGGGGAAGAACACGGCTATAAGCGTGAGCGTGGAGGCGATTACCGACACGGCGACCTCGTTGGTGCCGTGCACGGCGGCCTGTTTCGGGTCGGATCCGCGCTCTATGTGGGTGGTGACGTTCTCAAGCACCACGATGGCATCGTCGACCACCATACCGATCGATATCGACAGCGCCGAGAGCGACACGATGTTGAGGGTATTGCCGGTTGCGTAGAGGTAGATGAACGACGCTATAAGCGATATAGGGATAGTGATGGTGATGATGAGGGTGGCTCGCCACCGGCCCAGGAAGAAGAACACCACTATGATTACGAACAGGAGGGCGTACATCACCGTCTCTACAAGCGAGTCGATGGTGTTGCGGATATTGTCGGAGGTATCGACGATTATGCCGAGCTGAACGTCGGAGGGCAGGCGTTTCTGCAGTGTAGGCAGCATTTTGAGCACTTTGTCGGATATCTGCACCGAGTTGGCGCCGCTTTGCTTCTGGATTACGATCATGGCACCCTGTTCGCCGTCGTTGTAGGTTTCCTGGGCGCGTTCCTCGAGGGTGTCATCGATGCGGGCCACGTCGCGCAGGTAGATGTTGCGGCCCTGGTAGGAGCCTACGACGATGTTTGCCATTTCCTCGCTCGATTTGAACTCGCCCTGCACACGCAGCGAGTAGGTGTCGGAGCCGATGTCGAAGGAGCCGCCGGGGATGTTGCGGTTTTCGGCACCGATGATGGCACCGATCTGCTCGATGCTCAGGTTATAAGCCTCCAGGCGCGAGGGGTCGGTGTAGATGTGTATCTCGCGCTTGGGCGCACCCGATATCGACACCGAGCCTACGCCGCTGATACGTGCCAGAGGGTTGGCCACGGCGTCGTCGAGAATCTTGTAGAGTCCCGGCATACTCTCGTCGGCCTTCACCGACAGCATGATAATAGGAATCATGTCGGTGGAGAACTTGAATATGATAGGCGTCTCCGAGTCGTCGGGGAGCATGGACGATACCATGTCGAGTTTGTCGCGCACGTCGTTGGTGAGCACGTCGATGTCCTCGCCGTATTCGAATTCGAGGGTTATCACCGATATGTTCTCGCGCGATTTCGATGTGATATGCTTGAGGTTGCTCACCGAGTTGAGCACGTTTTCGAGCGGACGGGTCACGTTCTGCTCTATATCCTGTGCGCTGGCGCCCGAGTAGGTGGTCATCACCATCAGGGTGTTGGTCTCGATATCGGGGTAGAGGTCGATAGGTAGACTTCTGAGTGAGAAGAGACCGAGTATTACCACAGCCACGAAGCAGAGTGTGGTCATGATAGGGCGCTTCACCGCGCTGCCGTATAAGCTCATTCTTCTATAAATTATTAATTTGAGTTTCGCAAGTTTTTCAACTTGCTCACGGTTAAAAATATAGTTGAAAAAGTAAATGGTTTAAAAAGTTAAGATATTAGTTTAGAGTATATCGGAATGAGAAAAATTGTCGGGTTTTCGGTTCTGAAAATACTATTATCTTAACTCTTTTGACTCTCTTAACTTTATAAACTTCAATTTGAGCCTGCGAAAGTTGAGTTATTAATTATTAATTGATACGGCGATGCCGTCGGCGAGGCGTGTCTGGCCGGCGGTGACTACCGTGTCGCCGTCGTTGATGCCCGATATCAGCTCGTAGCTGTCGCCAAGGCGCTGGCCGAGTTCCACTTTCTTGTACGACACGCGGCCGTTGGAGTATACGTAGACATATTTGTTGCCCGAGCCGGTCTGCTTGACCACAGCACGGTCGGGAACCACGACATTGTGCTTCGACCCCATGTCGAAATTCACGCGGGCGAACATGCCGGGTTTTATGCGTTCGCCGGGATTGGATATGCGCACTTCGGCCTGGAATGTGCGTGTGTTGGTGTCGACGGTGGGATATATGCGGTTCACCGTGCCTTCGAAGGTCTCGTCGGGGAAGGCGTCGAGAGTTACGGTCACGGGCATGCCCTTTTTCACGAGGGTCAAGTCGTTCTCGCTGATGCCGATTAGTACTTTGACAACGGGAGACAGCTGTCCTACGGTGAGCACGGGCAGATTGCCGGTCATGTCGCCGGGATCGTAGTTGCGGGCTGTCACCACGCCGGTTATGGGCGAGGTGAGCACGGTGTTTTCCAGGAGGTTGTCGTACTGCGAGCGGGCGGCGTCGAGCTGAGCCTTGAGCTGATCGACAGCCTGCTGTGTGCCGCCGCCTATTTCGAGCAGCTGTACGGCGCGGTTGTATTCGCGTTCTATCTGTTCGAGATTGATGCGCAGCTGGTCGATATTGGCGCGGTCGAGCGTTACGAGAGTCTGGCCTTTGACCACGCGGTCGCCGGCATCGACGGAGATTGTCTTGATGCGGTTGGGTGTCGAAGGCGCGATATTGTTCACATTCTCGGCCTCTACATTGGCTGTGTAGCTCTTCGTCTGGGCCACATCCATGCTGTGGGCTACGTCGATGGTTACCAGAGGCAGTTCCTCTTCGTTCTGAAGGGCAGCGTTGTCGCTGTCGTTTTTGCCGCAGGCTGTCAGTGCCAGGGCCATGGCGGCTATATAGTATATCTGTTTCATCGGATAGGAGGTTAGGCGATTAGGAGGTTAGGAGGAGAGGAGGTTAGGATATTAGGAAGTTATGATAATAGGATGTTAGGAGATTAGGAGGGGAGGAGGTTAGGATATTAGGAAGTTATGATAATAGGAGGTTAGGACTTTAGGGAGGGGAATTCTAAATTCTTAATTATAAATTACATAATCCATAATCCATAATTCAAAATTCATAGTTTCCCATAAGGAGTTCGAGCTTGCTGCCGGCTATCAGATAGTTGTATATCGCCTGATAGTATGCCAGTCGGGCGCGTGTGAGCGACAGCTCGGAGTCGCGCAGGTCGAGGTAGCTTGCGGCACCGATTTCGAAACTTTTCTCCATGATGGTATGTGCGCGGTCGGCCTGGGCGACACTTTCGGAACTCGATGCTATCTGCTTGACGTTGAGTTTTATGTTGTCGATGGCTATGTCGACCTGCATGGCTATGCTTCGCTCGAGGTTGGCACGCTGCCATTTCATCTCCTTGGCCTGGATGGTGGCGGCTTTGAGACTGTTCCAGCGCGAGCCTCCGTGGAATATAGGCACCGATAGTGTCACGCCCACCATCGAGTAGGGCGACCACCGGAAGTTCTTCACCGGCGAACCGTTGCTCATCGAGGTCCAGTTGTAGTTGGCCGTCAGAGACAGTGTGGGCACGAATGCGAGTTTTTTCATTGCCACCTGTTGCTCAAGCAGCTTGGTGTCGATGTCGAGGAGCCTGAGGTCGGCATTGTTGCTGTAGTTGGCTTCGAGAGCAAAGACTTCGTCGTACATGGTCTGCTCGTAGTCGGCGAGCTTCGCGGCCGCCTCGAACTCGAACGCCGAGTCGACGCCCATGAGCACCAGCAGCTGCAGGCGAGCCTGCTTGATGGCTATGTCGGCCTGTATTATTTCGGGCTCGATATTCTTCATTGCCACCGAGGTGCGGAGCACATCGTAGTCCGATGCGGCGCCGGCGGCTGCCTGTTTCACGTATGTCTCGTGGGTCAGACGGGCCATGTCGTAGCTTTCCTGGATTACTATGCGCGAGTCCTGAGCCAGCAGAAGACCGTAGTAGGCGCTCTTCACCTGGTCCACAAGGTTCTGACGCGACTGGCGTGCAGCCTCGAGGCTGCGGAGAATCTGTGTGTCGCTCACCGCCACACTTTTCCACAGCTGCGGGGCGATAAGGGGCAGCGACGCCTGGAATCCCAGCGACCACGAGTTGTCGAGGCCCACCTTGATACCGCCGTTGCCTCCGCCGCCTGCACGTGAGTGCGAGGAGGCTTCGCCGCTTTCGCCGTCTCCGTCTCCGTCGCCCGCGCCGCCGAAGTCGCCGAAGCCGTCCATGTTCATATACATGGTCTGCTTCTCGAGGGTGCGGTTGTAGTTAGCGCCGAAGTCAATGGTAGGCAGCAGCTGACCGATTACTTCTTTTTTGGAGTAATCGAGGCGCTCCACCTCCATGTCGGCCACTTTGACCGTGGGGTTGTCGGAGAGTGCGATTGCGAGGCACTCGTCAAGCGATAGCTTTACATTTTCTGCGCAGGCTAACATGGGTACTGACAGCAGCATGAGCCCGACTGATATGTTTTTATAGTACATCTATGTTATGGAATGTGATAAAGACTCACAAAGATAAGAAAATGATACCCCGCAGACAAGTAAAGTCTACGAAATGGCATATTATATAGCCCAATATGCCAATTTCGACGCCGAAACGGCGAAAATAATCTACATTTTTTGCGGGGTGGAATTTATTGAGTAATATTGCAGCTGTTTATAAATATAAAGGATATGAACAGATTTGTTTTTCCTCTCTTCGCTCTCCTTCTTATTGCAGCCGCTTCATGCGAGCATGAGGAAGATGCCCTCATCAACAAGCCTACGCCCGAAAGTATATGCATAAAAGGCGTCATGCGGACCCCCGATGGTCAGCCATTTGCCAATATTCCGGTCTGTGTCGACTATGAGTTCCGATCGGTTGTCGCGCATATTGTGAAACACAAGGGAAAGGCTATGACCGATAAAAACGGCCATTATAGCATTTTCTTTGAGGTCGGCGAAGACAAAGCTCCGGCAGGAGATATACAACGCCGTTATACTTTTACCATCGATTTAAGCAGCGTGTCGCCGCAGTCCTATCTGCGGCCTGACGAGAAACTCGAATTTCATCTCTCCGTCGACGAGCGTGAAGGCGAGACGATGACATGCGATTTCACCATGCCCCGAAGAAAGAATGTGAAGGTGAATGTCGAAAATTCCGTAATTTCTGTTATCGAGGGCATCTATGCCGTCAGAAACAAATTCACCTATGGTTCGGGCTGGGGCCTGCTTGACTGCGGAACCGTCGACGAGCCTTGCGAAATAGATTTGTATGAACCGATAGAAATACCCGCCAACGGCACGCAGTCGGTGTCGCTGCCCTGTGGCATCGGCATCGCGAACACCATTCAGGTCGTATACCGCGGCACCGACACAGTCCGGTACACTCCCGGTCTTCCCTCAAGCGACCCCCAGCAAATCCATGTAACCGACTCCTACCCCGCCGAGCCGAAGCTCGTGTATACGCCCCCTTCTCTTTGACGGCTTGATTATTTGTGTTTTCTTATCAAATTTTAGTATCTTTGCGGCCTCATAACAAATATTATAGGTACTCATGAAACATTTCATTATGCTTTTGTGCGGAGTGGTATTGCCTTTCTTTGCCTCCGCACAGGAATTCGTGTTTCAAGGACTGAAATTCAAGGTTACCGACGCGACAAAGAAAACGTGTCAGCTTGCCGGTTTTGAGGCCGGAGAAATCGCAGCACTCTCTATTCCATCTGTGGCTACAAACGGAGGCGTCGACTACACCGTGACTTCGATCGCCGACCAGGCTTTCTTTTATTCGGGCATCCGTTCGCTGACGATACCGAACACGGTTCTTTCCATCGGAGAATTCGCTTTCTGCTGGTGTACATCGCTCTCTGAGGTGAATTTCGGCGAATCGGTTGAGACTATCGGCGAAAATGCATTCAACACCTGCTCGTCGCTAAAGACGATAAGCCTGCCTAATTCTCTCAAGAAACTCGGAGAAGGCGTTTTCAGCGCCTGCAAACTACTCACCACAGTATCGCTGCCGGCATCTGTGGTTGAAATTGGCATCAATATTTTCGGAGAATCTCCCAATCTCAGCGAGATAAATGTAGCAGAAGGAAATACAGTATATGCATCTGCCGACGGTGTGCTGTTTAAGGCAGATTTCTCGGAGCTGATACAATACCCCTGCGGTAATGCCAGAACAGAGTATACCGTTCCCGAAGGAGTAAAGACCATCGATGCTTTTGCCATCGGTAATTGCGCAAATCTTAAGAAACTCACATTGGCTTCGACCGTAAAGACCCTCGAAGAAGGTGCAGTCTATACCTGTGAAACTCTCGAATCGCTCACGCTCAACGAAGGTCTCGAGACAATCGGTAATTATGCATTTGCTTCGGCTGCGTCTCTGGAAAGTGTCGTTATTCCGTCGACGGTAGTTACAGTGGCCGAGGGTGCGTTTATGAGTGCCGAAAATCTGAGCAATATCACCATTGGCGCGGGCGTCGAGACTATCGGTAAGTTCGCTTTCTATGGCTGTGCTCCCGAGGAAATAGTGCTTCCGGCCAAGCTGAAGAGCATCGACATGTATGCTTTCGACATTCCGACGCTGGCAACTCTTAAGGTGAAAAATCTTGTGCCTCCTGTTTGCACTTCCGGCGCTTTTTCAACATCGGTTCAGCAGAAAGCACAGCTGACAGTGCCCGAAGGCAGTCTGGATGCTTATAAGGCCGCTGCGGTATGGAAAGATTTCGCAAATATCGCAGAAGGCGATGTGTCGGGTATAAACGGTGTAATCGCCGCCGATACTGTGGTGAGTGTAAATGACGGCGATATCTGCATCTCCGGCCCTGCAGACAAAGTCGAAGTCTACAATGCCGCAGGTGCATGTGTTTATAACGGCACCGCATCGCGTATCAGCGGTCTTCCCCACGGTATCTATATGGTATGCGTAGGCGGTAGCACCGTAAAAGTAGCTCTGTAATACTGCACATAGAGGCGTGCCGACGGCACGCAGGCACACGCATAGTCCGGCATGCGAGTTGGCACGCCGGGTTTAAAAAGGCCCAACGATATCAAGGCCTCCGACGGAGGCCGATTAATAGTACGTCTCCGGGGAGGTAATCAGCCTCCTGCGGAGGCTTTTATTATGCTGATGACAAATTGACCCGGCATGCGAGTTGGCATGCCGAGCTATGCGTAATCAACCTCCTGCGGAGGTTTTGCTCCGGTGCTTCCGAGTACGGCATCAAAAGTGCGAACAATAAAATATAAGGCGTAATTATGGCATTAATTTGCTGTGGTGCAAATTATTTATTAACATTGTATTTTCTTTAATTCAATATTAATTTATGAAAATCAAAATTGTATCTCTGTGTTTGATCGTAATGCTTTTTATGTCCTGTGATCCTTCTTCAGAATATGTCTATGTTATTAATAACGAAAGCGATGAAACGGTTACAGTAGAGGTATATAGCGGTTCGGATCGTAAGGATGATCATTTGCCGGAATATGCATATATAATAACATCGGGTAATGTGGAGGACGGCAAGATATCGATAGCTCCAAATACAAATGTCAGCTTGTCTTATTATGTAGCGTGTTCTGCATTTATACAGGATGATCCGGAAAAAGAGGGTGTCCCTTTGTGGTCTGAAAGATCTTGTATAAAGGATATTTATGTGGGTTATAATCTTATTCCGGAAAGCGATTGGCGCAATAGTGCTAATTGGCCGCGTCGCAATAAAAAACGCAGCTATGCTGAATACTGGTACTCGATAAAGAATGAATTTTAATTGTATGTTAATTTACGGAGTATAAAGAAAAATCGGGTTGCAGACGATATTGGCATCTGCAACCCGATTTTTATGTTTTGGTAATTGTATGGGTCAGAGGGCGGCTTTGATGCCTTCTACGAGTTTGTCGTGGTCGCGGAAGTCGGGGTGCCCCTGAGCCTTGCCCTCGCGGTCGACGAGGATGTAGTAGGGTATGCCGTCGACGCCGAAGCGGTTGCGGATCATTGCGATCTGATCGGCGTTGACCATATGGTGTTCGCCCTTGATTTCCTTGATCATTTCGGCATACTGGCCGAGGTCGGAGCTTTCATCGGCTATGTATATCCACACGATATCGTCGTTGGCGAGTTCGCCGGTCTTGAGCGGTTCGTTGGCCTTGAGAGCACGGCGGCACGGACCGCACCATGTGTTCCAGAGGTCTACGAGCACCACTTTGCCCTTGTGCTTGGCTACGATTGCGTCGAAAAGAAGTTCGTCGGGTACTTCGGGGTTCTCTGCGATGGTTTTCTGAGCTTCCTCGAAAGCTTTCTGAGCCTCGGCCTGGCGGTATTTCGCGGCTTTGGCATAGAAGGGCTGCGACAGAGCTTCGAGCGAAGCTGTTTCCTGGTCGGTGAGTTTCGCGGCCTTGGCGCTCTGGTATGCCTGGGCATATACGGGGAACTCGGTGAAGATGGTGCCTTTGGCGCCGTTGTCGGTCCATTTGTCTTTTCCGAAAATATAGATCAGCTCGGAGGGGTGCGCAAGATATGCGGTATCATCGCCGTCGACGAGGCCGGCAACGGCTGCAAATTGCTCGGGCTCGATCTGTATTGTCACGGAGTCGCGCAGACCTTCCATGCCGTTTTCGGCATAGTATTTGTTTGCAAGGGTATTCCATGCATGGGCGATGGCGCCCATGGTCTCGAGGTTGAGGGTCTGTATGGCATATGCCTTGAGAGCGTCGGGGAGGTCGGAGGCGTTGATGGCGGCCACGTTCTTGTTGTGTGCGGTCACCTGTGCGGCGGTATATTCCTCAGCATTCATGCGCCAGTCGAGTTCGGCGGGGGTGCCGTCGACTTTGCTGATGTCGGCCTTGGCTTTGTTGAAAGCGGCATAGCGGCCGTTGGTATAGGCATAGGGGGTGTGCGGCTCGGCGTTGTCGTTCCACTGCATCTCGATATAGTCGGAGAAGATGGCCGGCGAGATGTATATGTCGGTAGTTTCGCCCGGAGCCACGAGCACACTTGCACGGTTTGCGTTCATGCCGTCGGGAATGACGGTGAGCTCGGTGGTACCGTAGAGGGGTGTGGAGATAGCGCCATCGCCGTTTTCGTCGAGTACGACAGTGGCCATTTCGTTATCGGCCGTATTGGTGAGATAGAGATTGAGCTTCTTGCCGTATTCGGGCCGGTAGCCGAGCATGTGGAAGCGGAGTTCCGAGGGTGCGGCCTCGAGCACGGGGGCCACGTCGATAGCGGACATATCTATGCCGCTGATATCTTTGGGCAGAGCTGCGAGTGCGTCCTTGGGGTCGGCCGGCTTGCCTGTGGCGTCGATGCCGTAGAATACCCAGCCGTCATCGGTGCCTTCGGTGAAGTCGAAGCTCGTAGTTTCGAGAGGCAGCGGTTCGAAGGTGAGGGTGAAATCGGCCTCGCCGCTTTCGGGCATGTAGAATTCCTCGCCGGGAGTGAGCTCGGTGGCGCTTACCAGAGGATATTCCTTGCCGTCGGCGAGCAGTTTGCTCTCCTTGGCGATGCGTATCCACCATCCCGGGCGGTATTTGACATGGAACGAAAGCACTGTGGCCGAGTCGGTGAGTTCGGCCTTTGTCAGGCGCAGGTCATTGCAGTTGGTGGCGGCTATCGCGGGTGTGTCGATGGCGCGCGGCTGCGGCTTGGAGCATGCGGCCAACAGCAGCACGATCAAAGCGGCGAAAGCGATAATCAGCTTTTTCATAAAAATATGGGTTAAGGTACACACGACGAACATCTGTCGTGGTGATGGTAATAATAGTTTCCGCAATATTTGCATTTGGTGCCGGCCTCGTTGGTGTGGCACGAGCGTGATCCGGCAGGCCCGGTATCGGGATAGGGATTGACTCCGGTTCCCCCGCAGGCGTTGCAGCGTTTTTGCCGTTCCTGTTGGTATTTGCGGTTGTCGAAGTTGCCCCGCTTGTCGTTGTACTGTTGGTATTCGGGATAGCGCAGATTCAGTCCGTCGGAGCCTGAGTTGCGCTCCTGGCGCTCCATCTGCTGGGCTTCGTAGATGGCCTGGTTGTAGATTTCGCGTTCGCGTGTCATATACCCGGTGCCACCACAAGTGGTGCAGTTGCGGTGGCCTCCGCAGAGCGGGCAGCTTGGCTCGTATACTAAAGCGCCCCCGCCAAGTACCAGAGGCGGCATGGAAGACCGGCCTGTGCCTTTGCAGACCACACAGCGGCCTGTGCCCTTGCACATGCGGCACTGATATCTTTCCTGCACCGTCTGCGGCTGTGGCTGCGGTTGCGGCTGACTGTGATACTGCGGCTGTGGCGCGGGTGCCGGCGGTTGCGTGGCGGCCACCGGCTTGGGTTGCGGCGCCGGCGCCGGTTTCGGTTCGGGCTTAGGGGGAGGTGGCGGCGGATCGGGGATGGCGAGGCGAAGGCCAGCCAGACAGTTCTTGTGGCGCGGATTGGCATCGCGCAGTGCCTGCTCGGAGACTCCGTACTGGCGTGCTATCGACTGGAAAGTCTCGCCACGAAGCACCTTGTGTTCGCGTGCGACGCCCGTAGCCGCCATGGCAAGGAGGAGTGTCAGAGCGCAGAGTATGCGGCGCAGTTTCATTTGTACTGTACTATGAGGAAGTTGGACACGCTCCAGAATCGGGTGGGATTGGTTATCCTCAGACTGGAGTGATCGCCGTAGTCGGTGAGCACGTAGGAGTCTTCGGGCATGGCCGTGAGTATCTTGGGCTTTTTGCCGGGGATATCGAAGCTTGTCGTCTGCCTGATGTCGATTTCCTTGAACAGGCGCACGTTCATGGCCGATGTGTCGAGCTTTTTCTTTTTGAAGATAGAACCTCCCGTGAGCAGTCCGCAGTCTTTTAGCTCTTTCTGAGTGGCTATTTTCACATAGGCGGTGTTGATCATCTTGTCCTGCTCGGTGAGCGCTTCTTCCTGCTGGCCGGTGAGCTCGTTGAGCTCGGTAATTTCGGTCTTAAGGCCGCTGACCTCCGATTTGAGCCGGGTGATGTCGGCATTTTTGCTTTCGAGCTGCTTTTTGAGTGAGGCTATGGTGGCCTCGCGAGTCTCTATCTGGGTGTTGAGATTGGCTATGAGGGTGCGCAGGCTGTTCGAGCGGGGATTGAGGGTGTCGATCTGTCCCGACAGCCGGGCTATCTTCTGTCGCTGTGCCTCGAGAGTAGAGGAGAGCAGCGTTATTCTGTCGAGCAGCTGCCGCCGCTTGTCGGCGGGCGATTCTTTCGAGGAGAGCATTATCGATACGTCATCGATCGATATGCTGTCGATGCATTCGGCGATGGTAGATATGAACTGGCCGAGCTGTTCGTTCTGTTGTTGGAGAGAGTCGCAGCGGGCGGCAAGTTCTGCCGGGGCGCCCTCGCCGCCGTCGCCGCTGCCGCCTGTGCACGCTGTGAGGGCAAGCAGGGCTGCCGGAATAAGAATACGGGAAATGAGACGCATTGTCAAGTGCTGTGAAGAATCTGTTAATGATTGGTTTATTCTACAAAAGTATACATTTTCCCCGACAGCGGAGCTATCCCGGCAGGCTTTTTTTAGAGTATGTCTCAGGAGTGAATCATATTTTTATAGAAGTTTCAATCTCATCGTAATCATAATATTCCGCTCGCGTAGGCTGTATGTACTGGTATAAATATCCATCGCGGTATAGCTTATTTTTGTGAATGATTTGAAGTTGAAAATATTGTTAACAGCCAAATTCCATTCAAATCTTCCTTGCCGATAAGTTATTTTGGAATCTCCAAACCAGACGTTCTTGTCTCCGGAAGTCAGATTTGTATAATTGTTTTCGGCTGAAATATTGAATATTAGATTTTTAAGAGGGTAGAAATTAATGTCAGCTCTGCCGGTCCAAGAACGCACCCATGGCGAACCGACTTCTATTCCCTTCGTATCGCTTCTGCTCTCGCCGTAAGCGAACGCTATAGCTGCGCCCATCCAACTGGCCGGAGTAGTTGAAATTAATACGCTGCCGCTCCATGATTTTGTGCTGAAAGCAAACAGCGACTCGTCGATCAACGAATTACCTTTGTATAGCGACGCGCTCGCACCAATCTTTACAGTCGTATTCCAGAAGCCGAGTCCTTTGTTTAAGTTTACGTTGGCTGTGTATTGGTTAGAAGTGTTTCGCAATGGTAGAGTTACGCTCACAGTGGTCAGCCCGTCATACTCATATCCGGTTATATTGTTATGCCTAAACTGATTCCAAGATAAGCTTGCATTGCCGAAAATCTGTCTGAACGGATTTGAAAAATAGTAAGTTAATGATGTCAGCCATGTTTCATCTTTCATTGTACGCTCAATCTCCGATCGTCGGAACGACAGGTAGTCGGTCATTACAATTCCTCTTGCCGCTCGTTGAGAATTATCTCTCATTCGGTTATAATTCACGTCTAATGCCAACCAGTTGCGCCCCATTTTATAGGTCAGATGCATCTGAGGCATTAATATGATATAATTCCAATTCGTGGCTCTGGATTTGTCTATCTTGTCGTTAAGCCACTGCAGGTTATAAGAAACCGGCAAAGTTAACTCTGCATAAAAATTTCCTATTGGATAGGATACCTTGGGTTGAATACCAATATCGAATTTTCCGAATAGATAATCATTTTGCGTCAAATCTTTGTCAATCAGTTGTGTTCCGTCAAGTTCAGACCTCACGTTTTCCATATTAAACCCCGTGAAGATGCCTGTATACAGCCTTACTTTATTAATCAGTAAGCTCCTCGAAGTGAACAGATTTGCCAACACTGCATCAGTAGTATAGTTCTGAATAAGATTATCTCCTTGGGTCATATCATTGATATCTCCTGCCACTGATAGTGATTGGGGTTTGTGATTCCAGCCTGTAGACAAATACATTTCCCAGGAGTGCTTTCCATTATTCTTAATAAAGCTAAGCCGGTCTGTTATTTCAATGCTCGGATTATCAAGATGTTGGTCAGCTATTGTTGCCCCGGAAGTAAAATTACTGGTTGTTATTGCTGCACCATCGTCGTGGTTCCAGTTCGCTTTGATATTTAACGAATTATCCAGGTATAAATTTTTATCATTCCTTCTATAGTTCGTTGCTGCGGATAACGAATTGATGTAGTTACAGGCAGTCAACTCCTTATATATACTTCGATAATTTCCGGAAATCGGTTCAAACTGCTGAGATATTGCTTCTCCGGATTTACGTAGTCGGTCATTATAATACCCTAAATTTAAAGTCACAGTTGTAAGCGAATCAGCTTTAAATAGCTGATTCATACTTATTGTATTTGATTTATTGTCTATATAGCGTCTGGAGGCTATTCCGGGATTGGGAGGAGTGGCGACAGAAAGTGGTGCTTTATTGATTAATATCGGTTGATTATCCTCTGTCATTGACGTGAGCTCTGTATTTACATCTATCCCGTTATTGTTTCCCTTGTAGGTGGTAATATTCTGCACTTTCTTGCCAAAATACATGGCTGTAAATTCGGCTGCCCATAATGCGGGTTTATATCCGCCTCCACCCATCGCTGAAACTGTCCATGTGCCTTTTGCCGAAGACTTGAGTTTAAGATTGATGGTTATATCTTCGGAAGGAGCTATATCTTGCAAAGCCCTTATCGGCTGATGATTTTGATAGACTTGAACGGAGGCCACATCATTGGCCGATACATTGTTTGTAGCTATTCCGTATCTTCCCTGAAGAAGATCCATGTCCTCCACGTAGAAATTCTTAACTTCCTTACCGTTGAAACTGATACGGCCGGACTCGCTGACTTCTAATCCGGGCATCTTTTTTATCACGTCCCCGATAACACGATCCGAATTATCTTGGTAGGAGGCAACATTAAAACTTAAAGTATCTCCTCGCTCAGTAATCTTATCAGCAACTACAACAAATTCTTTTAATGTATTGCCACCCTGTAAAACTAAATCGACACGGCAAGAAGATGCAGCAATAACCTTTTTGAGGGTTGTATAGCCTATCATTGAAGCTCTGATAGTGATACTGTCAGAACTCGTGGAGAACTCAAACGCATATTCCCCGGTTTCTTCCGCTAAAGTATGTGCCAAAATCCTGCCGCCATCCATAATGATAACCATGGCTTCAAGGGCTTGACCGGATGTGTCCGTTACCTTTCCGGACAACTTGATTTGCGCACAAACTGTTTGTACGCAAATCAAAAACATCAAGGTCATTATAATAAATATGCGTTTCATTACAATTAAGGGTTACTCTAACTCAAGCTGAGAGTATGGATGCTCTCGCGAGGAAATTTCACGCCCTAACTTGATATTAAAAACCGAAAAACCTGTCGCTTTTAAATAATTTTCATTTAAGGCACGCTGAAGTTTCCACACCTTATCGCGGGTGGATTTGGCATATTTGTTGCCACGGGGTGCAAAAATTGGGAAATTACCGTTTTCTACAGCTACTGCTTCAAAAGTATAGATTCCATCGTTGTCTGAAACTTTCATAATAAGCCCCGGAAGGCCACCGAATTTCCAAGGCCCATATTCCACGGGGATATCCGGCGTAAACCACGCCGTGAAATCACGGCCACGCCAATGGCAGGTTGCCTCGATACATTCATAGCCGCATACTGTTGCCGTTTCTGTCCCAATTTGCCAGTCGAAAAGCGGAAGATTCTCTGTGTAATATAGGTTTTCGGAATCAAGTTCTCGCGGCATGGTTGCCCATTCAGTTAGGACACCATCTTTAGTGGTTATCTGAGAATACTGATACTCTATCCAATAATCTGGACGATGGCCCTGAAGCCAACGAGCCGGAGGATAAACATTAGCCCTGGGGTTGGCGTCGAACCAGTGAGCCAGACTGTCTTCATCGACTTCGATAAAAAAACTACTATAGTCTGTCATGTCAGGAGCAATCTTCAACTGCCCTTCATCAATCCATGTAGACTTATCGTTTATATTCTCAGCATTGAATGCGTGAGGCTGTCTAACAACCAAAGTTAGGCAGTCTCTATTTTTATACACAAAATCTGA